>JACMRD010000019.1 GCA_014376645.1 Herminiimonas sp.
CGCCAGCAGGGCGGTGCTCTTGCCGGCGCCATTGGCCCCGACCAGCGCCGTGATCTCGCCTTCGTTCAACACCAGGTCGATGCCCTTGACTGCTTCGATCTGGCCGTAGGAGACGGCCAGGTCTTCGACGTGCAGGATCGCGTTCAAGCTTCTTCCTTGCCGAGATAGGCTTCGATGACCTGGGGATTGTTCTTGATCTCGTCGGGCGAGCCTTCGGCGATGATGCGGCCAAAATTAAGGACCGCGATACGGTCGCACAGGCCCATGACGAACCGCATGTCGTGCTCAATCAGGAAAATCGAAAAACCGCGCTGCTGGATGTTGACGATCTCGGCCATCAGTTCGGTCTTCTCAGCCGGATTCATGCCAGCCACCGGTTCGTCGAGCAGCAACAGCTTCGGCCGGGTCGCGAGAGCCCGGGCGAATTCGAGCTTGCGCTGTTCGCCGTACGAAAGACTGTCGGCCAGTTGCAGCGCCTTGTGGTCGAGCTTGAGCCAGCTCAGCAATTCCATTGCGCGGACCCGGGCATCGGCTTCCAAATCGCGAAAGCCGCGGCGGTTGAACAGCCAGCCCGACACGCCGTAATCGAGGTGTTCATGCATGCCGACGATGACGTTTTCGAGCAGCGTCATGTCCTTGAAGATGCGGATGTTCTGGAACGTGCGGGCGATGCCCAGTTCGGTGATCCGGTGCGGCGCCACGGTGCCGAGATCCTGGCCACCGAAGACGATGCTGCCGGCGCTGGGGCGCAGCAGTCCGGTGATCAGGTTGAAGACGGTGGTCTTGCCGGCGCCGTTCGGTCCGATCAGGCCGAAGATGCCGCCGGCGGGGACCGTGAAGGCGACATCCTGGAGTACCTGCAAGCCGCCGAAGCGCTTGCTGATCTGTTTAAACTGCAGCATCGGAATCGGCTTTCGCTGGAGAAGAGACACCGCGTGCAGCAGCCCGGCGCTGCCAGAAGGCGCGGATGCGACGCGGGTCCCAGATGCCGTTCGGCAGATACAGGATCACCAGCACCAGGATCAGGCCATTGATGGCGAGGCGGAAATCCTTGAGGTTGCGCAGCACTTCCGGCAAAAGGGTCAGGATCGTGGCGCCGGCAGTCGGCCCGATCAGGTTGCCGGTGCCGCCGAAGACTGCCATTGTGAGGATATCGACGGCGTTTTCGAAGGCGTAATTGCCGGGGCCGATGGTGAAGGTGTAATGCGCATTGAGTCCACCGGCCAGTCCGGCGATCACGGCGCCGGTCACGAAGGCTGCGAGCTTGTAGCCGGCCACGTCGATGCCCATCAGGCGAGCCGCTACTTCGTCGGCCTTGATCGCCTCGAAGGCGCGGCCGACCTTGGAGCGGCGCATCCGCGCCAGCACGAACAGCGTGGCGCCCAGCAGCAACACGATGTGCCAGAACTCGGTCTTTTGCGGAATGCCGTTGATACCCATCGGGCCGCCGGCAAACTCGAGATTGAGGATGATGACCCGCACCACTTCACCGAAACCGAGGGTCGCCATGGCCAGGTAGACGCCCGACAGGCGCAGCGTGGGGATGCCGATGACCAGCGCCACCAGTGCCGGCAGCAGGGCACCGGCAGCCAGTGCGACCCCGAACGGCACGCCCGTATGCATTGTCAGCAACGAGGCTGCATAGGCGCCGATTCCCATGAAGGCGGCGTTGGCCAGCGACAGCAGGCCGCAGGACAGCGTGACGTAGATCGACAGCGCCAGCATGGCATTGACGCCGATGGAAAAGATCACCGTGTTGTAGGTCGACCAGAAGGCTTCCCACCATTCCAGCAAGGGCATCAACTGTGCAACGAGCGTCGTCATCGCTCAGGCCTTCCGTTCCAGGACCTTGCCGAACATGCCGGAAGGGCGCACCAGCAGGATCAGGAACAACAGGCCGAACGCCACCGCGTCGCGCACGTCGCTTGACAGATAGGCCACCGTCATGACTTCGGCAAAGCCGAGGAACAGGCCGCCGATCAGGGCGCCGCGGATATCGCCCATGCCGCCCAGGATGATCACGGCAATCCCCTTGTGCAGCATCGGTTGCCCCATGAAGGGCGAGATCGCATTGAACGACAGCCCGACCAGGACACCGGCAGCACCGCCGAGGGCGGCAGCGGCAAAGGAGGTCAGATAGAACAGGCCCTCGACATTGATGCCCAGCAGGTAGGCGGCTTTGGGCGATTCGGCGATGGCGCGCAGGGCGCGCCCGAGTTGGGTGCGGCGCATGACTGCCAGCAGCACGATCATCAGCAGGCAGGAAATGACGACGATGCCGACCTGTACGGCCGTCACCTGTACGTTGCCGAAGGTGGTGCTGTGTTCCGGGATGGTGCCGACCGGGAAGCGCTTGTTCTCGGCGCCGAACAGACCCTGCGCCAGATTGGTCAGCATGATGGCCACGCCGATGGTGGCAATCATGGGTGTGAGATGCGGCGCATTGCGCGCCCGCAGGGGTTTCAGTACCAGGAAGTCGACCAGGAAGCCGACCGTGCCGGTGGCGGCCATCGCCACCAGCAAGGCTAGCCAGAGTGGCAGCGCCAGCTTTTCGACCAGCAGCAGCGCGGCATAACTGCCGAGCATGAAGATGGCGCCATGCGACAGGTTGATCACGCCGAGCACGCCGAACACCAGCGTGAAGCCGAGGGCGAACAGGGCATAGACGCTGCCCAGCGAGAGTGCGTTGATCAGTTGTTGTTCGAGCATGGACTCAAGGATTCGATAAAACAGTCGGTTGCCGCCTACTTAAGAAGAACGAACTTGCCGCCCTTGGCGATATTGACGATCGCAACCTGGTCGGCGTCGTAGCCGGCTTCCTTGCCATCCTTGGCCGGTGCGCGGCGGAAGGCAAACTTGCCGGTGGCGCCATCATGCTTCACGCCTGGCAGCGCTTCCCGCACGGCTTCGCGGTCCTTGTCCAGGGCGCCGGTCAGCTTGACCTTTTTCAGAGCATCGGCGACCACGTACAGGGCGTCATAGGCCTGGGCGGCGAACTGATCCGGCTCGGCATTGAATTTGGCCTTGTAGGCGGCGATGAAGGCCTTGTTGGCCGGAGCCGCGTTTTCGGCGGACCACGGGCTGCCCATGATGCTGTTTTCGGCAGCGTCCTTGGCGATCTCGAAGAGCTTCGGCGAATTGAAGCCGTTGCCGCCGATGAAGGGCTGTTTCATGCCCAGGGTACGGGTCTGCAAGATGATGTTGGCGGCTTCTTCGGCCAGGCAGGAGCAGACGATCGCATCCGGATTGGTGGCCTTGATCTTGGTCAGCTGGGCCTTGAAATCGACATCGCCCTTGGCGTAGGTTTCGGTGTCGGTGACTTGGATCTTCTGCGCTTCCAGTGTGCTCTTGAAGACGTCGTAGCCGTTCTTGGTGAAGGCATCGTCGTTGCCGTAGATGACAGCGACTTTCTTCAGGCCGAAATGCTTGACGGCGGCGCGGGTGGTTACCGGCAGCACGTCGGACTCCATGACCGAATTTCGAAAAATGTGCGGGCCGATTCCCGTGATGCCGTCAGCGGTATTGCTGGTGCCGAAGGCGACGACCTTGGCGGCATTGGCGATCGGGTCGGCGGCGAATGCGGAATTCGACAGCGTCGGGCCGAAGACCATCAGCACCTTGTCCTGAAAAATCAGTTTCTTGAAGACCGTAATGGCTTCTTCTTTCTTGCCCTGCTCATCCTCGATCACCAGCACGAGCTTGTTGCCTGCGACACCGCCCTTGGTGTTGATCTCGTCGGCCGCCAGGGTAAAACCGTTCCTGATCGGGACGCCGTACTTGGCGGCCGGACCGGTCAGCGCTTCGGCCACGCCGAGCTTGATCTCGGCTGCGTGGGCCGCGCTCATGAGGCCGGCGCAAGCCAGCAGCAGGGGGAGTTTTTTCAACAGAATCTGATGTGTCATGGGATCTCCTGGAGTATTGTTTTTCCGGTCTATTTTAACCGGTGGTCTGGTCGCGACGCTGATTTTCGCAGCGCGAAGCGGGTGCGGGCAGAGCCTAGCAGGTCGCATGGCAGGCGACAAGTGGTGCGGCAGGGTGCGGCGAGGTGCGGCGGGGTGCAGCAGGATGCAGCAGGTAGAGCAACCAGTGGAGCAAGAGCGGCCGGCCACTGCTGCAGCGCGCCGCCGGCGCATGAAAAAAGGGCCGGCAATCAGCTTATTCAGCTCATTGCCGGCCCTTGCGGACCAACCTTGCGACAGGCGCGTCAACCCATCAGATCGCGGCCGACTCGATGGTTTCCGGCGCGGTCGCTGCGATCGAGTCGATGACCGCCGGCTCGGCCGTGTCGCTCGGCGTCAGATAGGTGGTGCTGACGATGGTCGTGAACGCGTCGAATGCCGGCGGTGTCGCGGCAACCGGCGTGCTGCTGCCGCTTCCACCACCGCCGCAGGCTGCCAGCACGGACGCCAACACAGCAGGTAACACAAACTTCAGATACTTTTTCATGAACAGCTCCTTGTTGGATCGGACGATGGAACGTGTCGATCAGTGCTTCAGCGAACCGGCAATCGGATTGCGCAGGTAAGGGAAGGCATTATCCGTGAACGTGCTGTCCAGATAGGCGCCATCGGTGAAGTCGAGCGAGCCGGCCGGCGCATCGCTGGCCTTGCACAGTGCCGTCGTGGCATTCATGGCAACGCCCAGGGTGCACAGACGACCCATTGCGACGCGCAGTTCGATGTCGACGACGTCGTCACCAGGACGGCGGCCATTCGGGAAGCCGGCCGAATCGCCACCGATCACGCCCAGACGGCTTTGCGTCGCGGCGACCGGTGTCAAGGTGTTCAGACGCAGCATTTCGGAGGCAACCACGCCGGCAGGCTGGTTCACGCCGAAGATACCAGTCAGGAAGGTTGCGACCAGATCGTTCCGCGGGAAGTTGGTCGGCGCCTTGGCACCGACCGAACCGTACAGCACTTCGATCAGGGCCGGCAGGGTCGGGTTGGTGACGTAGTCGATGAACTGGCCATCGCCGGTCGGCTTGCTGCTGTTGAACTGGTCCTTGTCCTTCAGGCCGATCACGAGTTCATTGACCAGCGGCATGCCCAGACGCGATACCTGCGCCCATGCGCCGCCTTCTTTCGATGCGCCGCCGCTCTTCGGCGTCGGGTTGATCAGACGACCCTGACGCAGACTGGCCGTGGTCCACGCGCCGATGACCGGCTCCGTACCGTTGGTGATACAGGCGATCGGCAGTTCGAGTTCCAGCGAAGTGACATTGGAATCCTTGAGGGAATCGGTTGCCGCTTTTTCTGCATTCGGATCGAACGCGGTGGCTGGCGCCTTGATGTTGATCAGGTCAAATGTTTCGCCAAGGTTGACGACGAACGGGTCCTTGCGCTGGCCGACGAACAGTTTGCCCGGCACACCGCAGTTCGGCAGGTTCACGCTGTAGACGTGCTTGGCTGCGTAGGCAGGGTAATTGGAGATGGTCTTGTTGCCGATGTTGTCGACCGGCTTGTCGAACGTGGTCGAACCGTCGACTGCATTGGTCAGTGCGGTCCGGGCGCCGGTGCGGCGGTCGCCACGCACCATGGTGACGGTGTAGGTCTCACGCTGGTTCGAATTCGGCGAATTCACGGTGGCGATGTCGCCGCCGCCGTTCTGGATCAGCGGGATCGAGACTTTCTTGCCGCCGACTGTGAACTGGGCATCCTTGTTGGTATTGGTAAAGCGAAACTGGAACGTGATGTCTTCCTTGCCGTCGCCAGTATTGTCGATGTGGATCTCATACAGCGCATCCGGGTCCATCGAGAAATAGTTCGGTCCGCCGTAGGCGTCCTGCAGCGGCTGATAATTGGCCACCAGCGTGACGAAGCCGGAGCGGCCCGCTTCGTAGCTCTTGAACATGTAGAGGTCGGTTGCATCGACCTTCGGATGGCGGGTGATGAACGGCGCTTCGCGGTGGCTCGAGGCCACGGCGGGGGTAGCGACGACACCGGCAAAAGCGCTTGCCAGCAAGGCAGCGACGCAGGTTTGCTTGAGGATGAAAGACGGCATTTTTGATCTCCTAGTGTATTCGCGGGACGTTGAAAACTTCAGCTACATTCGATTTACGACCCCGTGACACATTTGGATTCAACTCTTACCAAATAAATTCTGGGACCAGAAACCAGACGTGAATGTAGCGGCAGGATTGGCGGTTCTGTTGTGCGTTAGCTAACAGATGGCGTCAACGAATCCGGGAGAATCGGTCGTCGCTGGCGACGACTTTCGGTCACCGCCAGAAGAGGGGTAAAACGGGGAAAAAGGGCGCCGAACCGGGAACGGTTCAGGCGAGTTGCACCCGCACCCGGGCAATCGCAGCCCGGACCTGGCGCGGCGCGGTACCGCCGACATGGTCGCGCGCCGCGACCGATCCCTCGAGCGTGAGCACGTCGAAGATATCCTGTTCGATCAGCGGCGAGAATTGCCGCATCTCGTCCAGCGTCAGGTCCGACAGGTCGCAGCCACGGTCGACGCAGGTACGCACGGCACGCGCCACGGCTTCATGGGCATCGCGGAAAGGCAGGCCTTTCTTGACCAGATAATCGGCCAGATCGGTAGCGGTGGCGTAACCCTGCAGCGCCGCTGCGCGCATCGCGTCCGGCTTGACCGTGATGCCGCCGGCCATGTCGGCGAAGATGCGCAATGTATCGACCACCGTGTCGACGGTATCGAACAGCGGTTCCTTGTCTTCCTGGTTGTCCTTGTTGTAGGCCAGTGGCTGGCCCTTCATCAGGGTCAGCAGGGCCACCAGGTGGCCATTGACGCGGCCGGTCTTGCCGCGCGCCAGTTCGGGTACGTCCGGGTTTTTCTTTTGCGGCATGATCGACGAGCCGGTGCAGAAACGGTCAGCGATGTCGATGAAGCCCACGCGCGGACTCATCCACAGCACCAGCTCTTCCGACATGCGCGAGACATGGGTCATGATCAGGGCCGCCGCGGCGCAGAATTCGATGGCGAAATCGCGATCCGAGACTGCATCGAGCGAGTTGTGGCAGACGTCGTCGAAGCCGAGCAGCGCGGCGACCAGCTCACGATCGATCGGGAAGGTGGTGCCGGCCAGCGCGGCGGCGCCCAGCGGCAGACGGTTGACCCGCTTGCGGCAATCGCGCAGGCGTTCGCTGTCGCGCCCGAACATCTCGACATAGGCCAGCACGTGATGGCCGAAGGTGATCGGCTGCGCGACCTGCAAGTGGGTAAAGCCGGGCATGATGGTATCGGCGTGCTGTTCGGCCAGGTCCAGCAGGGCCAGTCGCAATGCGCGCAAGAGCAGGTCGATGTCATCGATCGCCGTGCGCACGTACAGCCGGATGTCTGTTGCGACCTGATCGTTGCGCGAGCGTCCGGTGTGCAGGCGCTTGCCGGCGTCGCCGACCAGTTCCGTCAGCCGTTTTTCGATATTCAGGTGGACGTCTTCGAGGTCGAGTTGCCAGACGAAGTCGCCGGCCTCGATCTCGGCGCGGATCTGGGTCATGCCGCGCACGATCTCGGCGTGGTCGGCCGCGCTGATGATGTTCTGCGCGGCCAGCATGGCGGCGTGCGCCAGCGAACCGTCGATGTCGTGCGGCGCCAGGCGCTTGTCGAAGAAGACCGAGGCGGTGTAGCGTTTGACCAGATCCGAGACCGGTTCGGCGAAGCGGGCCGACCAGGCCTCGCTTTTTTTGGAGAGTTGTGTTGTCATGTTTGGGTTCCGGTTGGCACGTGATTATAGGTCCTCCTCCGCCCAGATGCCATCAACGACCCTTACCGCCCGCGCCCGTACCGACATCGTGATTCCCGATTGCTGCAATCTCGGGACCATCCTGGTGGTTCTGCTGACCGTCAACGGCGCGATGCTGGCGGTGAACCTGCTGCAGTCCCCAGGCTGGCAGGCGGGCGTACTCGAATTCGTTGAAAAGTCGCTGCAGCTCGAGCTGTCCTGCCTGTCGTCGCTGTTCGTGCTGTGCGGCCTGCGCCGCATCCTGCGGTTGCTGCCGCGCTGGCAGCAACATGCCGCCTGCGCACTGCTGCCAGCTGCGGTGGCGACCGCCGTTGCGCATCTTCTGGGCGGTGCTGACTGGTTCGGCGCCAGTGCCGGGCCCGACGCTATTGATGGCAGCGGCATTAACGCCGCGCTGGCGGCGGCGCTGTTCGGGCTCCTGTTGCAGCATTATTTTGCCCTGCGTACCCGTGCTTTCTCGCCGGCGCTGGCGGAGGCACGGCTGCAGGCCCTGCAGGCGCGCATCCGTCCCCACTTTCTGTTCAACAGCCTCAATGCGGTGCTGTCGCTGATCCGTACCGAACCGCGCCAGGCGGAATCGACCCTGGAAGACCTGGCCGACCTGTTCCGCGTCCTCATGCGCGATGCCCGCGACATCGTCACGCTGGACGATGAAATCCGCGTCTGTCAGCAGTATCTGGCGATCGAAAAAATCCGCCTCGGCGATCGGCTGGTGCTGGATTGGG
Source organism: Herminiimonas sp. (assembly GCA_014376645.1). GTDB lineage: Bacteria > Pseudomonadota > Gammaproteobacteria > Burkholderiales > Burkholderiaceae_D > JANXSS01. Next base: position 8,431 of record JACMRD010000019.1, read on the forward strand.
AATTGCAGAACGTGGACGATACCGTGCTGCGAACGGCGCGCATTCCCTCGCTGCTGCTGCAGCCGCTCCTGGAAAATGCGGTTCATTACGGTGTCGAGCCGGTCGCCACCCCGGTGCAGATCACGGTGCGGGTACGGCGTTCGCTCGACCGGATCGACATCGTGGTGCGCAATCCGCTGGGCGCCGCCGCCAGCGTGACTGCGCATCACTCGGTGGGCAATCACATGGCGCTGGCGAACATCCGCGAGCGGCTGCTGCTGTTCTACGACGTCGAAGCAGGCCTCGTCACCAGCAGCCAAGACGGATGGTTTGAAGCACGCCTGCATTTTCCGTACCGGAAGGAAGTCCTGTGACGCTGCGCATCCTGATCGTGGACGACGAAGCGCCGGCGCGGGCGCGGATGGCGACCCTGCTGGGCGATTTGGCGCTGAAGTGTCCGCATGAATTGTGCGGCAGTGCGGGTGATGCCGGGACCGCGCTCGCGCTGCTGCAGTCGACCCGGATCGACCTGGTCCTGCTTGATGTGCAGATGCCGGGCATGGACGGCATCGATCTGGCGCGGCGGATCGCGGCCATGCCGATGCCACCGGCGGTGGTCTTCATCACGGCGTTCGACGACTATGCGGTCAATGCATTCGAGGTGCGGGCGGTCGATTACCTGTTGAAGCCGGTTCGCGCCTCGCGTCTGGCGGCTGCCTTGCGGCGGGTGATCGACGACAGGGCGCTGGCTGCGTCAGTCAGTGGGGTCGGGCAATCGATCGGCGTTGATGGTGTTGGTGCCTTGGCTGACACGGCTGCGGCGCGCCCGCATTTCTCGGTGCATGAGCGTGACCGCGTCTTGCTCGTGCCGGTCGACCAAGTGTTGTATCTGAAGGCAGAGTTGAAATACGTGACCCTGCGCACGCTCAGTCGGGAGTTCCTGCTGGAGGCGTCGCTGCTGTCGCTGGAAGCACAGTTCGAGCAGGTGTTCGTGCGCGTGCATCGCAACTCGCTGGTGGCGCGCGCGGCGATTGCCGGGGTCGAAAGGGTCCCGTTGCCGGATGACGGTGGCGCCGACCGCCATGCCGGCGAAGGCTGGCAGGTGATCCTGCACGGGCTCGACGAGCGGTTGCCGATTTCGCGTCGGCAGTGGGGCACGATCAAGGCGCTGGTTAAGTAGGCGCCAACGACCCTTCAGTCCTCGATTTTGATCCCGCGCCAGAAGGCGACCCGGCCGGTGATTTCTTTGGCTGCATCCTTCGGCTGCGGATAAAACCAGGCGGCGTCGCGATTGACTTCGCCGCCAACGGCTACGTGGTAATAGCTCGCCGTGCCTTTCCAGGGGCAGCCGGTGTGATGGTCGCTTGGCTGCAGATAGGCTGCATTGACCGCGTCCAGCGGAAAATAAGAATTCCCTTCGACCACCACGATCGCGCTGGCGGGTGCTTCGGCGATGACGGTGCCGTTCCAGATTGCTTTTGGCATAATGACTTTCTCTTGGTTCAGTGAACCACCAGTGTAGCGACTAGTCTTCGGTCCTGCTTCAGCCGGTATTGCGCAGTCCCGCGGCGATGCCGTTGATCGACAGCTGGATGCCGCGCTGGACGCGTTCATCGCGCGCGCCGTTGTCGACCAGGCTGGCGCGATGGCGCTTGAGCAGCTCGACCTGCAAATGGTTCAACGGGTCGAGGTAGGCGAAGCGGTTCTTGATCGAGCGTGCCAGCAGCGGATTGCCGGCCAGCCGCTCGCTGGCGCCGGTGATCGCTTCCAGGCAGGCCACCGTGCGCTGATGCTCGGCGGCGATGCGGTTGAAAATGGTCTTGCGCAGCTTGCGGTCGGTGACCAGGGTCGCGTAACGCGATGCCAGTGCCAGATCGGTCTTGGCCAGCACCATGTCCATGTTCGACAGCAGCGTGGCGAAGAACGGCCAATGCTGGACCATCGCGCGCAGCAGGTCGAGCCGTTGCTTGCGGCTGCGCATCGACGGGTCGTCTGCCTTGCTGTTCTTGCCTTCAGCGGCGTCGAGCCATTCGGTGATGGCGCTGCCGAAGCCATACCAGCCCGGCAGCAGCAAGCGGCACTGGCCCCAGGAAAAGCCCCATGGAATGGCGCGCAGATCCTCGATCCGTCGTCCCGCAGTGCGCGAGGCGGGTCGGCTGCCCAGGTTCAACTGGGCGATTTCAGCAATCGGAGTCGACTGGAAAAAATAGTCGGTAAAGCCGGGCGTGCCGTAGACCAGATTGCGATAGGCCTGATAGGCGCGCTCGGAAAGCGTTTCCATGACACGCTCGAATTGCAGCAGCTGCTTGCCGTTCCTGGCCCCGGCAGTATCGGCGGCCGCCGGCAGCAGGGTCGCCTCGAGAGTCGCTGCGACCAGCAACTCCAGGTTGCGCCGGCCGATCGCCGGATTGGAAAATTTCGAGGCGATGGTCTCGCCCTGTTCGGTCAGGCGCAACTGGCCGTTGACGGTGCCCTGCGGCTGGGCCCGGATCGCTTCGTAGCTGGGGCCGCCGCCACGCCCGACGGTGCCGCCGCGCCCATGGAACAGGCGCAGCCGCACGCCGGTGCGTCGAAACACATCGACCAGCGACAGCTCGGCCTTGTAGAGCTCCCAGTTCGAGGTCAGGAAACCACCGTCCTTATTCGAGTCCGAGTAGCCCAGCATGACTTCCTGCAGGTCGCCCTGGATGCCGATGATGCGTCGCACCGGCGGCAGCGCCATGAAGGCGGCCATGATGTCGGCGGCGCAGCGTAGGTCGGGAATCGTTTCGAACAGCGGGATCACCATCAGCTGCAGTCCGTGTCCGGCTGCCTCGGCGATTGCGGCCTGGCCATCGACCGGTTGGGCGAGCAAGCCGGTTTCGCGCTGCAGGAGCAGCACTTCGAGCAGATCCGACACGCTTTCTGTATGCGAGATGATGTAGTTGCGGATCGCCCGCGCGCCGTAGCGCTGGCGGATCGCCCGCGCCGCGCGCAGGACATCGAGTTCGGCGCAGGTCTGTTCCGAGTACTGCTGGTAGGGCGAATACAGCAGGCGCGGTCGCCCCAGCTCAGCCAGCAGCAGGGCGATTTTTTTCGCTTCCGGCAGATCGGCGTATCTCGGCTCGACCTGTGCGACGGCGAACAGCTCGGCCAGTACCTTCTGATGAACATCGGAGGTCTGGCGCAGGTCCAGCGTGGCCAGGTGAAAGCCGTAGATCTGGACCGCGCGCCGTAGCGTCGCCAGGCGCGGCTTGACCAGGATCGCACCGTGGTTGGCAGTGAGCGAGTCGATGATCACCTGCAGGTCCGCTGAGAATTCGCAGGCATCATCGTAGGCCGGCGCCGACAGCGATTCCTTGCGCGCGACGTCGACGCCACCCAGTGCACGGGCGCTGGCGGCCAGACGGGCGTACATGCCGATCAGCGCACGCCGGTACGGCTCGTCGCTGCGGTGGGCCGAGACATCGGATGAGCGTGCCGCAAGCGCTGCCAGTTCCGGGCTGACGTCGACCAGCAGGGTCGAGACCGACAGTTCTGCACCCAGCGCATGCACTTCTTCCAGGTAGAACTCGAGAATCGTCGCCGATTGGCGTGCCAGCGCATGCGTCATCGTCGCGCCGCCGACATTGGGATTGCCATCCCGGTCGCCGCCGATCCAGCTACCCATCTGCACGAACGGTGGCAGCGGGGCGGGCGCCGCCCGACGGCCCTTGGGCGGGTGGCGCCGCGTCAGTTCGGATTCGATTTCCTGGTAGAGCGCCGGGAGTTCGCGCAGGAAGGTGATGCGGTAGTAGGACAGCGCATTCTCGATCTCGTCGGCCACCGTCAGCTTGGCGTACCGCAGCATCCGGGTCTGCCACAGGGTTGCCACCTGCGCGTGCAGCAGCGTGGCGTTGGTGGCGTGCTCGCTGGCTGTCAGCGGCAGGTCGCGCTCGGCGAGCAGATGGGCGATCTTCGATTCGGCGTCGAGAATGCTCTTGCGCTGGACCTCGGTCGGATGCGCGGTGAGCACCGGAGAAATCAATGCATTCTTGAAGAAATCGCGCACCGCAGCCGGTCCGACGCCGGCGGCCTCGAGCGTGCTCAGCGCATGCGCCACGCTGCCGGCACGCGCCGGCGATCCGGCCAGCAAGTGGGCGCGGCGGCGGCGGTTGTGATGCTGGTCTTCGGCGATGTTGGCGAGATGCGAAAAATATGAAAAGGCGCGCACCACCGAGATCGTTTCTTCACGCGTGAGCTTCTTCAACAGCTTGTCGAGATGGGCGCCGGCGCCGGCGTCGGCGTCCCGCCGGAAGCGCACGGCGGTCTGGCGGATCGTCTCGACGACGTCAAAGACGGTCTGGCCTTCCTGGTCGCGCAGGACATCGCCGAGCAAGCGGCCAAGCAGTCTGATGTCGTCCTTGAGCGGTGCGTCTTTGTGTGCTGTGGTCGAGGCCTGAAGTGGGTCGGCCTCCTTTCCGATTGCCGCACCCGGCGACTTGCGGCCCACCTTGGCGTGCCCTGCGGACGAAGCGAGGGTGATGGAAGCGGAAGTGGTCTTTGCCATGGGGACTGGTCCGAGGTTGGGGCGCATGCCGCCCTTCAAGGCGTCCATGAGCGCATGATAAAATCCGGCCTTGCATGCCGGTCAACGCTGCGCCGGGAGAGCTGTCCCGCCTGTACTTCTGCCCGGATTTTTACACCGCGCCGACAGCATGTCTGCGTCATCCTGATGAGCCCGTCTTGAACCCAACTTTTCCGCACCGCCTGGTCATTGCTTCTCGTGAAAGCCGGCTTGCAATGTGGCAGGCTCAGCATGTACGCGACCGCCTGCTGGCATTATATCCGCAGTGCGACGTGCAAATTCTCGGCATGACCACCCGCGGCGATCAGATCCTTGACCGCACGCTGTCCAAGGTTGGCGGCAAGGGTCTGTTCGTCAAGGAACTCGAAGTGTCGATGGAACAGGGACGAGCCGATCTGGCCGTGCATTCGCTCAAGGACGTGCCGATGGAACTGCCGCCCGGCTTCGCACTGGCCGCCGTGCTCGAGCGCGAAGACCCGCGCGATGCTTTCGTCTCCAATGACTACGACAGCCTGGCGAGCCTGCCGGACGGGTCGGTGGTCGGCACCAGCAGCCTGCGGCGCCAGGCACTGATCGCCGCGCGTTTTCCGGCGCTAGTGATCAAGCCGCTGCGCGGCAATCTCGATACGCGCCTGGGCAAGCTCGATCGTGGCGAGTATGCCGCGATCATCCTGGCCGCTGCCGGCCTCAAGCGCCTCGGCGTGCCGCAGCGCATCCGTGACTTCATCGCGCCGGAACTGAGCCTACCGGCCCCGGGACAGGGCGCCATGGCCATCGAAATCCACAGCGCCCGCGCCGACCTGCAGCAGTGGCTCGTGCCCTTGAACCATCTCGCCAGCGCCCAGGCCGTGATCGCCGAACGCACGGTGTCGAAGGTCTTCGGGGGCAGTTGCCAGATCCCGCTCGCCGCGTTCGCCACCATCGCTGGCGACGCCATGCGGCTGCGGGCGATGGTCGCCACGCCGGACGGCCGCCGTGTCGCCACCGCCGACGTCATTGGTTCGGCAGCCGAACCGGAAGCGCTCGGCGCGCTGGTTGCACTGCGCCTGAATGAACAGGATGCGGAATCGATCCTGGCAGTTTGCAAGGCCGAGGCCGCGGCGCTCGACGACCGGGTCGAATGACGCAGCCAGCCCGTCCGCCGGTCGTCATCACCAGGCCGCTGGCGCAGGCTATCGCGCTGCAGGACAAGATCGCCCGGCTGTGCCGCGATACGCTACTGTTTCCCCTTTTGGAAATCCATCCGCTGGACGACAACCGCGAGCTCGACGCCGCGCTGGCCGGTCTAGAACGGCATGCGCTGGTGGCATTCGTCAGCCCGAATGCAATCGACGCCGCCTTCGCCCGGCGCTCCCTATGGCCGGCGCAAGTGCCCCTGGCTGTCATGGGAGAGGGTAGCCGCCAGGCACTTGCCCGCCACGGCATCACGGCGGCCACCACCCGCATCTTCAGCCCCCAGGATGCCGAGCGCACCGATTCCCAGACCCTGCTGGCCGCGCTCGACCTGCCGGCCCTGGCCGGGCAGGAGGTCTTGATCGTTCGCGGCCAGAACGGCCGCGAGCTCCTTGGCGATGCCCTGCGCAGCGCCGGCGTCCTGGTGCGCCAGGTACCGGCCTATCGCCGCGCCGCACCGCGCCTGGATGCGCACGGCGTGCGGCGATTGCAGGACATGCTGGCCACTGGCTGCGACTGGATCATCACCAGTTCCGAAGCGCTGCAGGTCTTGATCGAAATGGTCGAACGGGCCATCGAAGACCCGGCGGTCGCAGCGGGCGGCATGAGCGTGGTGAAATTGCAACAGCAAACATTGATCGTGCCGCACGTACGCATTGCGGAAACTGCCCGTGCGCTCGGATTTTGCAACGTTATCCAGTCCGCATCGGGGGACGAGGGCTTGCTTGCCGCGTTACAATTCACAGATGAGTGACTTGCCTTCTTTTCCACAAGCCGGCGCCGAGGCTTCCCGCCCGGCCGGCCCGGCCTTTCCCGCAGCGGGCGGCTTTGCCGGCGGTGTCTACAACGACCCGGCTGCCGCGCGACTGAGCCGGCGCTCCCTGCTCCGGGTGTACATTGCCCTGGCGCTGCTGGCGCTGCTGCTGGTCGCCGTGTTTGTTGCCAATCGCATTGGCGCGAGTAATCTGCGTGACGAGGTGGCGCGCCATCTGAAGTCGGGCGACACCGGCAATGCCGAGACCCGCTTGCTGGTCAAGACGCTGGCCGACACCGCCCGCGAGTTGCAGGCGAAAGTTACCGTCCTCGAAAGCAAGCAAGTCGAGGCGCAGAGCCAGCAACTGGCGCTCGAGCAGCTGTACCAGGATCTGTCGAAGAATCGCGACGACTGGGCGCTGGCAGAAATCGAGCAAGTACTGTCGACCGCCAGCCAGCAGTTGCAGTTGGCCGGCAACGTGCCCGGCGCGCTGATCGCATTGCAGAACGCTGACGCCCGCCTGTCACGCTCGGACAAGCCGCAATTCATCGTCATCCGGCGCGCCCTGTCACGTGACATCGACCGTCTCAAAGCGCTGCCGAGCCTGGACCTGACCGGCATCGCCCTGCGCCTCGACAGCATCATCGGCCAGATCGACGGCATGCCGCTGCTGGCGGACGAGAAGCCGACCCTGCCGGCCACCGAGCCGAAAAAATCCTACCGCCCGGTCGCCAAAGCCGATAGGGCCGACAAGGGGTCCCGCCCCGATCCAGCGCGGGCCGCGTCAAACGCTGGTGCGGTCGGCGAGTGGTCTTATGCGCTGCAGGAAAAATGGCAGAGCCTGTCCAACGAAATGTGGTCGGAAGTACGGCAACTGATCCGGGTGCGCAGCGTGGAGGTGCCGGACGCGCTGCTGCTCTCGCCGAGCCAGGCGTACTATGCCCGCGAAAACCTCAAGCTGCGCCTGCTCAACGCCCGCCTTGCGCTGCTCGCGCGCAACGAGTCGGCCTTCCGCAGCGACATGATCGCTTCGCAGGAAGCCATCATCAAGTATTTCGACACCCGCGCCCGCCAGACCCAGACTGCACAGGCCCTGTTGCGGCAGGTCCAGGGCAGCAACCTGGCCATCGAACTGCCGACCCTCGCCGAGAGCCTCAACGCGGTGCGCAATTACAAGGCGAAGCTGTAACATGCGATTCTTTCTCTGGTTGCTGGTGCTGCTGGCGACGGCGATCGGGCTGGCCGTGACTGCGCGCTTCAATCCCGGCAATGTCGTGCTCTTCTATCCGCCGTACCGGATCGATCTGTCACTGAACTTTTTCCTGTTGCTCGCCGTGCTGGTGTTCCTGTTGCTGTTCCTGTTCATCGACGCCATCCGCAGCACCAGCGCCATGCCGCGCAAGGTCGCCGCCTACCGGCGCGACAAGCGCGAGCGCGAAGGCAACCGTGCCCTGCGCGAAGCCCTGAAGGCGCTCTTTGAAGGCCGTTTCGGACATGCCGAAAAAGCCGCGACCCGCGCCGCCGAGTTGCCCGACAATGCCGGCCTCGCCGCGCTGATTGGCGCACGTGCAGCGCACTGGATGCGCCAGTACGAGCGGCGCGATGCCTGGCTCGTCAAGGCCCAGGAGACCCCGCTGTTGAAGCCGGCCCGGTTGATGACCACCCTGGAATTGCTGGTCGATGAACACAAGTCGGAGCAGGCCCTGGAAGCCGTGCGCGAGCTCAATGCCAGCGGCACCCGCCACATCCATGCGCTGCGTCTGGCGTTGAAGGCCCACCAGTACGCGCACAACTGGCCGGAGGTGTTGCGCCTGACGCGCTCGCTCGACAAGAACGATGCGCTCCATCCCGCCGTCTCGACCCGTCTGCGCGACATGGCGTACGCCGATCTGCTGTCGGACCGGCCGCACGATGCCGAATCGATCCGTCGGGTCTGGTACGGGATTCCTGCCGACGAGCGCCTGCGCCCGTTCGTCGCCGCCCGCGGCGCAGCCGTCTTCAATGCCAACGGCCTGCACGACGAAGCGCGTGCGCTGATTGAAAAAGCACTGGCGGCGCAGTGGGACGACCGCCTCGTGATCGCCTACCGGCATTCCGCTGCCACCTCGGCATCGCCCTCGCTGGTGGCGCAGATCGAACGTTGCGAGGCCTGGAGCGTGGCCCGTCCGGTCGATCCGCAACTGGCGTTGACGCTCGGTGCACTGTGCCTGCGCCAGAAGCTGTGGGGCAAGGCCCAGCGCCACCTGGAACAGGCGCTGGCGCATGCCCGCGACGCCCAGACCCGCCGCGAAGGCCACCTGACACTGGCGCAGCTGCACGAAGCGTTGGGACATGCCGATGAGGCCGCGACCCATTACCGCCAGAGCGCTCTGGCCGGTTGAGCCGGCTCGTCTTCGGACCGTTTTATACTTTGCTGCAATGCAAAATGCAGCACGAAACCCGCTATAATCCACGCGACGAAAATCTTCCTTCACTCCGAGAATCCACATGAGCCTCAATAAAGTTTCGGCCGGTCGCGACCTGCCAAATGACTTCAATGTCATCATTGAAATCCCGATGAATGCCGATCCGATAAAGTACGAGGTCGACAAGGAATCCGGCGCGATCTTCGTTGACCGTTTCATGAGCACCGCGATGCACTATCCGTGTAACTACGGCTACATCCCGAACACGATCGCCGATGATGGCGACCCGGTCGATGTGCTGGTGATTACGCCGTTCCCATTGTTCCCGGGCGTGGTAGTGCGGTGCCGAACGATCGGGGTGCTGAAGATGAGGGACGAAGCCGGTGGTGATGCAAAACTGCTGGCGGTCCCGGTCGACAAGATCCTGCCAATCTACACGCACTGGCAGAAACCGGAAGACATCAACGATCTGCGGCTGCAACAGATCCAGCATTTCTTCGAGCATTACAAGGATCTCGAGCCAGGCAAATGGGTCAAGATAGAAGGGTGGTTCGGACCTGACGAGGCCAAG
>JACMRD010000136.1 GCA_014376645.1 Herminiimonas sp.
GAAATTTCATCGAGCAGCAATAGCCGCGCGCCGGTGCGCAGAATCCGCGCCACGGCCAGCATCTGCTGCTCGCCGCCTGACAGGCGCGTGCCCTGACTATTACGACGCTCGGCCAAATTGGGGAACATGTCGTAAATTTCTTCGATCGACATACCTTTTTCGGTACTTGACACCATCGGCGGCAACAGCAGGTTTTCTTCGGCCGACAGGGACGAAAAAATACCGCGTTCCTCAGGGCAATAACCAATCCCAAGATGGGCGATCTTATAGGTCGGCATGGCGATCGATTCGACACCGCCGACCTTGATCGAGCCGGTTCGATTACCGGTCAAGCCCATGATCGCGCGCAGCGTCGTCGTCCGACCGGCGCCATTGCGACCCAGAAGTGTCACCACTTCGCCAGGTGCCACGCTCAGGTTGACGTTGTGCAGGATGTGCGATTCGCCATACCAGGCCTGCAGGTTGCTGATTTCCAGGGCCGGCGTCACCGGACTTGTGGTCGCAGGCGTCGCGCGGGCTATCTCGGTCTGGGCATTCATCAGTGCGCTCCCTGCAATTCGCCGGTCGAGGTCCCCATGTAGGCCTCCATTACCTGGGCATTGGTGGACACTTCGGCATAGCTGCCTTCGGCCAGGATCGCCCCGCGCTGCAGGACCGAGATCCGATCGCAGATGCCGGAGACCACACTCATGTTGTGTTCGACCATCAGGATGGTGCGGCCGACAGACACTTTCTTGATCAGGCTGGTGACGCGGTCGACGTCTTCGTGGCCCATGCCTTGGGTTGGTTCATCGAGCAGCATCAGTTCCGGCTCCATCGCCAGGGTCGTCGCAATCTCCAGCGCGCGCTTGCGCCCGTAGGGCAAATCGACCGTGACGGTATTGGCGAACTCGCTCAGATCGACCTGGTCGAGCAATTCGAGCGCGCGCTGATTGAGCTGATTCAGGCTTTTTTCGCTGCGCCAGAAATGAAACGACGTGCCCAATGTGCGCTGCAATCCGATGCGCACGTTTTCCATCACCGTCAAATGCGGGAAGACGGCAGAAATCTGGAACGAACGGATCACGCCCTGACGAGCGATCTCGGACGGTTTGGCTGCCGTGATGTCACGCCCGTTGAACAGGATCTGTCCGGAAGTCGGTACCAGAAATTTTGTCAGTAAATTGAAGCACGTGGTCTTGCCGGCGCCATTCGGGCCGATCAGGGCGTGGATGTGACCGCGCTCGACTTCAAGATTGACGTCGCTGACAGCGGTAAATCCCTTGAAGTTCTTGGTCAGGTTCTTCGTCTGCAAGATGACGTCGACCATCATGTCTCCTATTGCTTGTTTTTTTGGCAGTGCGATTATTTTGCCGCATGGTACACGGTTACTGCACCGTCTGACAATAAGAGATAACCGCTGAAAAATCCCGTTTATTCACTGGTCTGTTGTGCGCCTGGTCAATGAACTGATTTTTTTCACCATGCCTTGATCACTGCAACGGCAGAGTTGTGTCTTTTAAGCGGACAGTAGCCGCTGCGTTGCCTAGCGATGCGATGCACGGATCATCTGCGCGGCCTTTTCAGCAATCATGATGGTGGGCGAGTTGGTGTTGCCCGATGTGATGGTCGGCATGATCGAAGCATCGACCACGCGCAGTCCGGCCACTCCACGCACCCGCAGCTGACTATCGACGACGGCCATCGGGTCATCGGGACGCCCCATCTTGCAAGTGCCGACAGGATGAAAAATCGTGGTGCCAATGTCGCCAGCTACCTGGCGCAGTTCAGCGTCAGTTTGATATTGGATGCCCGGCTTGAATTCCTGCGGCGCATACCTGGCCAGGGCCGGTGCGGCGACGATCCGGCGCGTCAGGCGCAACGCTGCAGCTGCAACATCGAGGTCTTCCTCGGTGCTCAGGTAATTCGTGGAAATCTTCGGCGCCGTGAGCGCACTGCCCGAACCAAGCCGCACATGACCGCGCGAAGTCGGCCGCAGGTTGCAAACGCTGGCCGTGAATGCCGGGAAGGCATGTAGCGGGTCGCCGAATTTTTCCAGAGACAGCGGCTGGACGTGGTATTCGAGGTTAGCGCTGGCTTGCGATGCATCGCTGCGAGTAAAGGCGCCGAGCTGGGACGGCGCCATCGACATCGGACCGCTTTGGAACAACGCGTATTCCAGTCCGATCTTCATTTTGCCGACCCAGTTTCCGGCCATGGTGTTCAGGGTCTTTGCATTGTTGACCTTGAATGCCATGCGCATCTGCAGGTGGTCCTGCAGGTTTTCACCGACGCCGGGAAGATCGGCAACAACCGACACGCCATGCTGGCGCAAGATATCTGCGGGGCCGATGCCCGAAACCTGCAGCAGATGTGGCGAACCGATGGCGCCTGCTGCCAGGATGGTTTCACGACGCGATTGCGCGTGCCACTCGCGGCCGCCGCCATTGAATTCGACACCGCTGCAACGCACGCCCTCAGGCCCGGACTCGGTGGTCAGGCGTTCGACGTGGCAGCCAGTCATGATGTCAAGATTACCGCGCCGCTTGGCGGTCTTGAGGAAGGCTTTCGCGGTATTCCAGCGAATGCCGCGCTTCTGATTCACATCAAAATAGCCACAGCCTTCATTGTCGCCGCGATTGAAATCGTCGGTCTTGGGAATGCCGCTTTGCGCCGCAGCACCCTGGAATGCATCGAGAATACTCCAGGACAGACGCTGCTTTTCGACGCGCCACTCACCACCGGCGCCATGAAAGGCATCAGCGCCACCGTGGTGGTCTTCACTTTTCATGAACAGCGGCAGGACGCTGTCCCAGCGCCAGCTGGCGTCGCCGGTCAGGTCCGACCACTCGTCGTAATCACGGGCCTGGCCGCGCATGTAGATCATGCCGTTAATCGAGGAGGATCCGCCCAGCACTTTACCGCGCGGATAAATGAGACTGCGACCGTTCAGGCCAATATCGGCCTCAGTGCGAAAACGCCAGTCGGTACGTGGATTATCGATGCAGTACAGGTAACCCACGGGAATGTGGATCCATATGTAATCGTCCTTCGCACCCGCTTCGATCAACAACACCGAGATGTTGGCATCCTGCGTCAGCCGATTGGCCAGCACGCAGCCAGCACTACCGGCGCCAATGATGATGTAGTCGTATACACCTGCCGATTCAGCCATTCGACACGCTCCGCGACACACTCCGATTACCCATCAAGTTCATCTCCGGCGCCAGTTGCTTCGATTATTTCGATACAGGCATCGTAAATTCGGCGCCCTTGTCGATGGTTTGCGGCCAGCGCTGCATGATCGACTTGTAGCGGGTATAGAAACGCACGCCCTCTTCGCCGTAGGCATGGGTATCACCGAACAGGGACCGTTTCCAGCCGCCGAAGGAATGCCATGCCATCGGCACCGGAATCGGCACATTGATGCCGACCATGCCGACCTCGATGCGGCGCGAGAATTCGCGCGCGGTATTGCCATCCGACGTGAACAGCGCTACGCCATTGCCGAATTCATGGCTGTTGATCAGCTCGACGGCCGCCGCGAAGTCAGGAACCCGCACCACGCCGAGAACCGGCCCGAAAATTTCTTCCTTGTGGATCGTCATGTCTGCAGTGACGTGGTCGAACAGCGTACCGCCCAGGAAAAATCCACCTTCATGACCCGGTACCGTCGTGCCGCGTCCATCGACGATCAGGGTTGCACCTTCCTTGACACCGATTTCGATGTAACCTTCTATCTTCGCCTTGTGCGCAGCCGTGACGACCGGACCCATCTCGGCATCGCTTTCCATGCCGTTCTTGATTTTCAGCGCCTTGACGCGCGGAATCAATGCTTCAATGAGCTTGTCGGCCACGCCGCCGACTGCGACAGCAATCGAGATCGCCATGCAGCGCTCGCCGGCAGAACCGTAGGCCGCACCGATCAGGGCATCGACTGCCTGGTCAAGATTGGCGTCCGGCATGACCACCAAGTGATTTTTGGCGCCGCCCAGGGCCTGCACGCGCAATGGGTAAGCACCCTTGCGTTTTGCACCTTCGGTATAAATGTACTCGGCAATCGGCGTCGAACCGACAAACGACACAGCCTTGACATCCGGATGCTGCAGAAGTGCATCGACGGCTACTTTATCGCCCTGCACCACGTTGAAAACACCGGCTGGCAAACCTGCCTGTTTCAGCAGTTCAGCCATTAGCAACGATGCAGAAGGATCACGTTCTGATGGTTTCAGGATAAAGGTGTTACCGGTAGCCAGAGCCATCGGCGCCATCCACAACGGCACCATGACTGGAAAATTAAATGGGGTAATGCCGACCGTGACGCCCAACGGCTGCCGCAGCTGCCAGTTGTCGATGCCACCACCGATATTGTCGCTGAACTGGGTTTTCATCAGTTGTGGCGCACCGCAGGCAAATTCGACGATCTCCAGGCCACGCGTGACTTCACCCATCGCATCCGACAAGACCTTGCCGTGTTCGCGTGTTATCGCGGTTGCCAGCTCGACGTGGTTCTTCTCGATCAATTCCTTGAACTTTGACAGGATGCGGGCACGCTTCAATGGTGCCATCTCGGCCCATGCCGGCGCTGCTGCGCTGGCTGCTGCCACTGCTGCATGCACTTCATCGACGCTGGCCAACACGACTTGGCCCGATACTTCGCCGGTCGCCGGATTGAATACGTCCTGCTCGCGGCCGCTGGTAGATTCGACCAGCTTGTTATTAATGAAATGCTGGATCTTCATAAGAATTCCTTTTGCAATAGTGAACTTGAACATAGGATAAAGCCATTCGAGCGGTAATCCCAATGAGATATCATCAACTTACCATAAGAAATCCTTATGATGCTTATGAAACTCCAGCGTAATTTTAACCGTGGGTCACGCATCATGGACATTGTTCACTTACGGGCTTTTGCCGCGGTCGCACGCGAAGGCAACCTCACCAGGGCAGCGCAGCGATTGCATCTGACCCAACCTGCCGTAAGCCTGCAGATCAAATCATTGCAACAATCGCTCGACCTGCAACTGTTTATGCGCACGCCCTCCGGCATGGTGCTCACGGATGATGGCGCCAAGCTCTTGCCATTTGCCGAGCGCATTCTCGACGCCATGGCAGAGTTCCGGCAAGGTGCGCAAAGCCTGCATTCAACGCTGTCCGGTGCACTGGCAATCGGTACCATTCTCGACCCCGGCTTCATTCGCCTCGGTCCCTTCCTCAAACGCCTGGTAGAGGGCTACCCGATGCTATCGACCAGGCTGCAGCACAGCATGTCAGGCGATGTATTGCAGCATGTGCGAAGCGGCGACCTTGACGGTGGCTACTATCTGGGTGATCCGGGAAGGGACTTTTATTTCGAGAGTTTGACGTCGTTCACTTATCACGTGGTAGCGCCTTCCGGCTGGCACACGCGGGTCGCCGGCAAGGACTGGCCTGCACTTGCCGCCCTGCCGTGGATCTGGTCGCCGCCTGAATCGGCTCACAACCGCCTGCTCAGCGCGACGTTCGCCCGGTATGGCGTGCTGCCCAATAA
>JACMRD010000137.1 GCA_014376645.1 Herminiimonas sp.
CCGCCACGATCATCGACAAGGATCTGCTGGCCGACACCACCCACCTTGCCGGCATTTCGGTGCGCGATGTGGTCGTCGATGGCAAGGCCGATACCGTCAGTTTTGCCGTGGTGCTGGACAGGGCCACCAGCGACAGCTTCAGCGTCGGATATGCCACTTCCAACGGCAGCGCCGTGGCCGGACCGGACTACACTGCCGCAAGCGGAATCCTGACTTTTGGCGCCGGCGAAACCGCCAAGACGATCACCGTCGTACTGCCGCATGATGGCCTGACAAAGCCGCTGGAAATCTTTAATCTGACCCTCGGCGCCATTTCCGGCAACGCTGCCAGCACGGTGCAAGTGACACACGGTACCGGCCACGCGACCATCGGTGCGCACGGCCAGCCGGTCGTTGCAACACCGGTTATCAGCGTGACGAATATCGTCGGCGGCGAAAAAATCGGCTACATCGATTTCCAGGTCAGCCTGAATGCGCCTTCGAACTCCCAGGTCAGCGTGAATTACGGTACTGCCGGCGGCACCGCGAATTCGAATTACGACTATGTCACGCAATCGGGCCAGCTGATCTTTGCGCCCGGCGTCACCACGCAAACGGTGCGTGTCGCGCTGCGCGACGACTCGACCACGGATATTTCGCGCGACTTCACGCTCAATCTCAGCAACGCGACCAACGCAGTCATCGGCAATACGGTGGGTACCGGAACGATCGTCAACAACAGCGTCGAAACACAGGTCACTGGCGGCGTCGCGATCGACACGGTCAGCTACAACGCATCGAGCAGTCGTTTTACGCTCACCAAAGTCAGCAACGGTTATCTGCTCAACGATACGGCCGGTCTGAACGGCACGGATCTTCTGGTCAATGTCGAACGAATCCATTTCTCCGACAAGAACATTGCACTGGACACGAGCGGCACGGGCGGGGAAGCCTATCGCATCTACCAGGCTGCCTTCAATCGGACGCCGGACGGTGGCGGCCTTGGATACTGGATCAGCGTGCTCGACAAGGGCGCGAGTCTGAAGGATGTGGGCGGAGGATTCGTCGGCTCGGCAGAGTTTCAGTCGGTGTATGGAACCAATCCGACCAATGCGCAGATCATCGACCGGTTTTATCAGAACGTTCTGCATCGGGCAGGTGAATCGGGTGGTGTCACCTACTGGAATGGCGTTCTTGACAGCCACTCGGCGTCGGTAGCGGAAGTCCTCGGGTTTTTCAGTGAAAGCACGGAAAACCAGGCGGGTGTGATCGGTGTCATCCAGAACGGCTTTGCTTATATTCCTTACGGCTGATCGACGCTGATCGCAGGTCCCCGGGCTGGCTTGATTTCAAGCTGGCCGGGGGCGCGCGATACCGCGCAGTACAAAGGCTTCGGCTATTGACGTGCATCCCGCTTGGGCTCCTGCTGCGGTGGGGACCCGAAGGGCAGCGGCATTGCGGTCGCCTTTTTTTGCTTACTTTTTTTGGCGAAGCAAAAAAAGTGAGCGGCAGCCGGGCCGCCCCCGGCGAAGTTGAAGTTGAAGTTGAAGTTAAGTCAAAAGCCTTTATCCCAGCGACGCCAGTCACTCCGTCATGCCGCAAGCAGGGTCAGAGTCAAGTTTCGCGGTGAGGCTGCGAAAGTTGACTCTGACCCTGGTTGCTCTGACCTTCGCTGCTAACTCAGCAGCACAAGCATCACGCGCGTAACCCCCGCGGAATCGCGCTCAGCAATGTGCGGGTGTACGCATCCTGCGGATCCCGGTAAAGATCATCCGAATTGGCCAATTCCACCACTCGCCCCTGGTGCATCACCATCACCTGATCGGCGATGTACTTCACCACCGACAGGTCATGCGAGATGAAGATGTAGCTCATCCCGAACTCCTCCTGCAGATCCTGCAGCAGATTCAACACCTGCGCCTGCACCGATACGTCGAGCGCGGACACCGACTCGTCGCACACCAACACTTCCGGCTTCATGGTCAGGCAGCGCGCAATGGCGATACGCTGCCGCTGCCCGCCCGAGAACTCATGCGGATAGCGATGGAAAGCCACCGCCGGCAAGCCCACCTTCTGTAATAGAGTGAATGCCATGTCGGTGCGTTCGGCATCGTCGGCGCCGATCCGGTGGATGCGCATCGGCTCCAGCAGGATCTGTCCGACCGTGAAACGCGGATTGAGCGAGGCATACGGATTCTGGAAAATGATCTGGATGCGCCGCTTGTACGTCATGAATTCAGCAGCCGGCATCGACAGGATGTCCTTGCCCTCGAATAGCGCCTGGCCCGCTGTGGCCTGATGCAGGCGCAGCAGCGTGAGACCAACCGTGGTCTTCCCGGAACCGGACTCGCCGACCACGCCCAGCGTCTTGCCGCGCGCCAGCTTGAAGGACACGTCCTTGACCGCCTGGAACTCCTTGCGACCGAACAGGCCTTCGCGGGTGTAGAAGCTCTTGCCCAGGCCGCGCACGTCGAGCACGATCGGTTCGCTGCCGTTCAGACCGCGCGATCGTTGTACGGCCGTGGCCGGCGGCGGCACGTGACCGTTCATGAAATCGTCAATTACCGGCAAGCGCATCGGCCGGCTGTCGAGCGTCGGCCGGCATTGCAGCAGCGCCTGGGTGTAGGGGTCCTGCGGACGCTCGAAGATCTGCTCGATGTCGCCCTTCTCGCGGATCTCGCCGTTACGCATGACGATGACGCGATCGGCGATCTCGCCCACCAGCGCCAGGTCATGGGTGATGAAGAGCACGGACATCTGGCGCCGGCGGCGCAGGTCGTCGATCAGGTCGATGATCTGCTTCTGGATCGTCACATCGAGGGCAGTGGTCGGTTCGTCGGCGATGAGCAATTTCGGCTCGCAGGCGATCGCCATGGCGATCATCACCCGCTGCTGCTGGCCACCCGACATCTGGCTCGGATAGGCATCGATCTTGGTGGCAGGATCGGGGATGCCGACTTCTTCCAGCAGCGCGATCGACCGGGCGCGCGCCTGCTTGGCGTTCATGCCCATGTGGATGCGCAGGACTTCATCGATCTGGAAGCCGACCGAAAACACCGGGTTCAGGGACGTCATCGGCTCCTGGAAGATCATCGAGATATCCTTGCCGCAGAGCTTGCGCCGCTCGGCAATCGGCAGCCCCAGCAGATCGCGCCCTTCGAACAGGATGGTGCTGCCCGCACCGATGCTGGACGTATCGGCGGCCAGCAGCCCCATGATCGCCAGCGAGCTGACCGACTTGCCGCTGCCGGATTCGCCCACCAGCGCCACCGTCGAATTGCGGGGAATGTCGAAGGAAATGCCCTTGACCGCCTCGACGCTCGTGGTCTTGTCGACCCGGAAGCTGACGCGCAGATCGCTGACCTGCAGCAGCATGCCGGCGTCGTTCGCCGCGGCGGCATCGGTGTGATTGGGTTGAATTGGTTGCATCATCGCGCGTTCCCTTATTTCAGCTTCGGATCGAGCGCATCGCGCAGCGCATCGGTAAACAACGAGAAGGCCGTCACCAGCACCGCCATGGCGATGCTGGCGGCGGTGAGCTGCCACCACTTGCCGAGGATCAGTTCGTTCTGGGCTTCATTGAGCATGCTGCCCCACGACACCACGCCGACCGGCACGCCGAAACCGAGGAACGACAGGATGACTTCGGACTTGATGAAGCTGACCACCAGAATCGAGACCTGCACCAGCGCCACGTGACTGACGTTGGGGAAGATGTGCGAAAACATCTTGCGCATGTGGGAAGCGCCGATCGCGTCGGCAGCCCAGACGTATTCGCGATTCTTGTGCTTCAGGTACTCGGCGCGGATCAGACGGAAGGTACCGGTCCAGCCGGTCAGGCCAAGGATCAGCACAATCGTCAGCACGCCCTTCTGCTGCAGCACCGCCGCGACCGCCAGGATCAGCAGCAGATACGGCACCGAGGTAAAAATGCTGTAGAACCAGTTGAAGATGTCATCGACCTTGCCGCCGAAATAACCGGCCACCGCGCCGAAGATCGAACCGAGGAAGGTGGCCAGCAGCGCGGCGATCAGGCCGACCACGATCGAGGTCTCGGCGCCCTTGATGGTTTTCTGGATGATGTCATGACCCCATTTGTCGGCGCCGAACGGCAGCGTCTCACGCCGCACGGCGACGGCGACGACGCCTTTCTTGGCCAGCTCGGCATGGATCTCGTCGAGTTCCTTCTGCAGCGGGTCGGGAATGCCGTAGTCCTCGACGATCACCGGTTGCGCCGTGGCCGGCGTACCGCGCAACTGGCGGATCACGTCGCCGATCGGATCGAGCGGATTGTCGGGCGGCGGCGCCTCCGACACGGCGGCATTGTCCAGCACGCTGCGATCGGCCGCCGACTGCGCACCGACGAAGGTCGGGGGCGCGTAATTGACGCCGACTTCCTGTTCCCAATCCTTGGCCAGCAGGCCGCTGGCCGACAGCACCAGCGCCAGCAGATACAACAGTACGATGACCATGGCCGCCATGGCGACCCGGTCGGCGCGCAGGCGCCGCCAGGCCAGTGCCCACAGTCCGGGCGAAGTCCGCGAAGCCGTCGGTGCGGACGGCGTTTGAATGTTCGACATGGCGTTTCCTGATTTCATTCTTCTACTTCAGTTGAACACGGGGATCGACGGCCTGATAGATCAGGTCGGTCAACAGGTTGAAGACCATCGTGGCGGCGGCGACATACACCGTGATCGCCTTGATGACGGGGAAGTCGCTGCGCTCGACGGCGAGGATGACTTCGCGGCCGATGCCGGGAATCGAAAAGAAACGCTCGATCAGGAAGGCGCCGATGAGCAGGGCCGGCAGGTTCGACATCACGTGCGTGATGATCGGGATGGCGGCGTTGCGCAGGACATGTACCCACAGGATGCGCCGCTCCGAGACGCCCTTGGCACGTGCGGTGCGCACGTAATCCTGGTTGACTTCATCGAGCACGAAGGTGCGGAACAGACGCAGGCTCGGCG
This sequence comes from Herminiimonas sp., assembly GCA_014376645.1. Classification (GTDB taxonomy): domain Bacteria; phylum Pseudomonadota; class Gammaproteobacteria; order Burkholderiales; family Burkholderiaceae_D; genus JANXSS01. The sequence continues at coordinate 4,947 of JACMRD010000137.1, forward strand.
CCACGCTCACGGCCAGACCGATCAGGATCGGCAGCAGCGAATAGCGGAACAGGTTCTCGGCCACGCTGTCGCCCCAGCCCTGCACCGGGAAGATGCCGAGCTTGTAGGCGAACCAGTACTGGAAGACGATGATGTAGACCAGGATCGAGATCGACATGCCGACGGTACACGCCACCATCACGGCGCGGTCGGTCAGCGAACCGCGCACGAACGCGATGGCCAGCGCCAAGGCAACCGCCAGCAGGGTCTCCAGGATCGTCAGCGGAATCAGGACCGTCATCGATGGTCCGAGCCGGGTCTTGATCACGTTGGCGACCGTCTCGCCGGTACTCCAGCTGCTACCGAAATCGAAGGTCGCGATCTGCTTGATGAAGATCCAGAGCTGGATGTAGAACGGTTGGTCGACCCCCAACTGACGCCGGATGTTGGCGATCTGCTCCGGGTTCGACATCTTCCCGGCCAGAACATAGGCCGGATCGCCGCCGACCCAGTTGAACAGTATAAAGACCAGCAGGATCACGCCCAGCATGGTCGGCAGCATTTGCCACAGCCGCCGCAAGATATATGAAGTCATCGCAATTCCTTAAGTGCTACTGCAGCCGCTGGCCGGAAATTTTATCGAACAAACCCTGCTTCGTTTGGTCTTTACCATGGTCATGGCATCTGCCCTTGTTCGTGTTTGACGGCGCATCCGATTACTTGCGCTTTTCGATATCGATGTACATCCACTCGGCATGCAGGATCGGGTGCTTTTTGTAGCCCAGCACGCGTGGTTGCGCCAGCATGTTGCGGTAGCGTGCGTAACCCATTTTCTGGGCCGAGTAGATCTCCATGATGCGGGTCATCTTGTGATAGATGACATCACGCTCCGGACCGTCCTGCAGCTTCTGCGACGCGGCATACAGCTTGTCGTACTCGGGAATCCGGGCGCAGCCATTGTTGTTCTGGCCGGTGTTAGGTCCGTACCAAAGCTGCATGAAATTGTCGCCATCCGGGTAGTCGGCAATCCAGGGCGCGGTGCGACTTTGCAGCTGGCAGTTCTTTTCCGCCTTGAGTAATTCGGAGAACACTCGGCGGTCGCCCGCCATGCGGATGCCGATCGAGGTATAGGTCTTGCGCCAGAGTTCGAGCTGCTGCTGGCCGGTACTATCAGCGCGTGCCGAATAGGTAATCGTCAGGGGCTTGCCGTCGGGCAGTGTGCGCCAGCCGTCCTTGCCCTTCTTGTAGCCGAACTTGTCCAGCAGGAGATTGGCGGCGGCCGGGTCATAGCCAATGCTGCTCTTGAAATTCGGGTCGTAACCAACCACGCCTGGCGGGATCGGATAGGGCAGCGCGACCGCCTCCCCGTTCCAGACGATGTCGATGTCTTCCTGCACGTTGTGGGCCATCGAGATGGCGCGCCGCAGGGCGATCTTTTCCTTTGCCATGCCGCCCACGACCGGGTCCTTGAAATTCCAGTAGTAATAGCTCATTTCAGGATCGACGATGCGCGACAGTTGCACGCCCTTGGCCGCCAGTTCCGGACGCAGCTTGCCGTTACTCAGGGCCTTCGGCGCCAGCGGACCTTCGAGCTGGAACAGGTCGACCTGGTCATCCTGGAACGCCAGCCAGCGCGACTGGTCCTCTACCATCACCAGGATTTCAATGCGGCCGATCTGCGGGATTTTCTTGCCCTTCATCTGCGCGACGATCTTCGCGTCGTCCGGATCGCTGCTGGCCTGGAAGTTCCAGACATCGCCGCGGAACTCCGGATTCGCGTCGATCACGATCTTCGATCCGCGCACCCACTCCTTGAGCTTGTAGGGTCCGGTGCCGACCGGATTGGCCATGACCTGGCCAGCCGTATCGCGGTATTTTTCGACCACCTCGCGCGCCATGGCCGAGGTCGGCTCATGCGCCAGGATCATCCCCAGATGGAAGTCCGGCTGGGTCAGGTGGATCTTCAGCGTGTACTTATCGACGATTTCGAAGCCTTCGACCCTGGCATCGTAGTCGAAGCTGCCGGTTTTCTTGGCTTGCTCGGCCAGGGCGTCGAGACCCTTGATCTTGCCTTCGAAAAGCCAGCTGTGCGGCGAGGCCAGCTTCGGATCGAGCAAGCGCTTGTACGCATACACGTAGTCGCTCATGGTCAGTTCGCGCTTCTTGCCGTTGAAGGCCGAATCCGGATAAAAGGTGATGCCCTTCTTGAGGCGGATCGTGTAGTTCAGGCCGTCGGCGCTGGCTTCGGGCAGGGCCTCGGCCGTCAGCGGCACAAGCTTTGCCGGGCGCGCCATGTAATCGTAGGTGTAGAGCGTCTCGAACAGCGACTGCACCACGAGGCCGGAATACAGGTCGCGCGAGATGGCCGGATCGAAACCGGTTTCGGCCGCAGGAAAGATGTAGCGCAGCGTCTTTCCGGGATCAGCCGGATTGACGGCGCCGGCGCCAAGCGGTACGGCAGCCAGGCCAAGGGCGCAGAGCAGTGCCGTTGCGAGGCGCCGCAGGAGTGTCAGGACGACCATGAAGTATTCCTTGCGAAAGACAGTGAGCGTAAAAAAGGGAAACCGGACGGAGGCGCTGCTCGCATCGCTCTCGTGCCGGTCCGGGATCAGTGTTTTTCGATGTCGATGAAAGCCCATTCGGACTGCATGAACGGATGCTTCTTGAAGCCCTTCACCCAGGGCCGCACCAGCCAGTTGCGCACCCGCGAGACATGCATGCCCCAGACCGAATCGGCTTCCATCTGGCGCGTCATCTGATTGAACAGCGGCACCCGCTCGGGACCGGCCGGCGTGGCCTGCATCTGCTTGTACAGCGCATCGTAGGCCGCCGACTGATAACAGGCATGGTTGCCCTGGCCGGCGTTCGGACCATACAGCTCCTGCGCAAAATTCTCGCCCTCGGGATAATCGGCGTGCCAGGCGGCGCCCCACATCATCAAGCGGCACTGGGTGGCGGCCTTCAGGTTGTCGGCAAAATTCTGGGTCGGGAAGTCGGCCCGGATGCCGGTCAGGTCGAGTCCGCGCTTCCAGATCTCGGAGACGATCTTGGATGTCGAGTTTGCTTCGCTGCTGATCTTGATGAGCAGGGGCTTGCCATCCGGCAGAGTCCGGTAGCCATCGGCGCCACGCTTGTAGCCGAAGTGGTCGAGCAGCTTGTTGGCCAGGACCGGATCGTAGGTGGTACTGGAGCGGTAGGCCGGATCGTATCCCTGCACGCCGACCGGCACGATGCCATAGGCTGGCACCGCTTGCTTCAGGCGCAGCTGGGTGATTTCGGCATTGACGTCGTAAGACATCAGGATGGCGCGGCGCAGGGCGATCTTTTCCTTGCTCGAGCCGCCCACGACCGGGTCGCGCTGGTTGATCAGGGAATACGTGATTTCCGGCTCGGTGACGCGGTAGAGGGTAATGCCTTGGTCCAGCAGGGACTGCTTGAGCCTGGTGCCTTCCATCGCCGACAGGGTCGCCGATTGCGGAAGCTTGTCGTTGTCGAGTTGCTTGTCCTGGAATGCCAGCCAGCGCGACTGTTCTTCCTCGATGATGCTGATTTCGACGCGCCCGACCTGCGGCATCTTCTTGCCCTTCATGTCTTTTACGAGCTGGTCGTCCCAGGCGTCGCCCATCGACTTGAAGTCCCAGGTGTAGCCGCGGTAGTCCGGATTGGCGGTGAGGACGATCTTGCTGCGCGGGACGTACTGCGACAGGATGTAGGGGCCGGTACCGATCGGATGGGCGCCGCTTTGCTGGCCGTAGGCTTCGATCACTTCCCGCGCGACCGCACCCAGGCCGGTGTAGGCCACGGCGTACAGGAAATTATAGTCAGGGGCGTTCAGCCGCACGCGCAGGGTGTACGGGTCGGGAATCTCGATCCCCGGAATCGGCGCGTCGTAGTCGTACTTGCCCAATTTGGCAGCCTTGGCCGCGAAGTCATCCAGGCCGACGATCTTGCCACCCAAAAAACTCAACGCCTGCGAACGGATTTCCGGATCCAGAATCCGCTTCCAGCTGTAGGCGTAATCAGCAGCGGTCAGTTCGCGCCGCTTGCCCTTGAAGGCGGGATCGGGCGTAAAGAAGATGCCTTTTTTCAGGTGGAAGGTGAAGGTCTTGCCACCGTCGGCGACCTCCGGCATCGACTCCAGCGTCAACGGCACCAGCTTGGCAGGCCGCGCCAGGTAATCGTAGGTCAGCATCGGCTCGAAGATGGCTTCGCCCACGCTGCCCGAGTACAGGTTGGTGGTGCGGGCCAGGTCGAAGCCGTCGTCCGGCGCTTCGAAAGCGACGCGCACGACCTTGGTCGGATCGGCGGCGGCGGCCGACAGCGCCAAGCCGGTCATCAGGAGCACGCCTGCACAGCTGCGTTTCACGATTTTCCACATCTTTCAACATCCTTTATGCGCTGCCGTCGTCCGACGCCAGCACTTGTTAAAACGTCGCTGACTCGGCCTTCGCTGCCGACGCTTCGAGAAGCGTGGCATTGCGGGGCAGCGAAATCAGCGACGTCTGCTGGCAGTGTGCGCGCCTCGCTGGTGGCAAGGCCCGCGCGCACCGGGCGGTTGGCCGGTGCGTGAAAGGGCATAAACGGGCGTAACCATAACGCAAGTCCGGGTTTTTCGGGCATGTCCAGAATAATTTTTTTTGGTGCATTGCCGCAAAAATTCCATGCCGTTTTGCAATGCACCAAAACAATGGGCACCGCATGAAACGTATTTGACTGCAAGGCTTGTCTTTCCATCATTTAATTTAGTCAATCTCTGTAAAAGCCTTACAAACCCTTGGGAAGGCATCAACCTGGGGCTTTGCTGCGCCATTTCCGGCCATTTTGCCGTGCCGCGATGTTGTTGTTTTAATGTTCAAAATGCATTTTATGTTTGTTGACACGCAGACGTCATAAATGATTCTATGTCGACACAAAATTAATTTTGAAAAGAAATTTTTGTCGAGCCTTTCTAAAACACACACCCCCGAAGGAGTTTGGTAATGATGATGGAAACCGTATTGTCTCGTTCGATCCGCCTGATGTTTGCAGGTGGAATCGCAATGGGCCTGGGAATGGCTGCAACCGCCCAAGCGCAGGAACTCCCTGGTGCAACGCCGCGCGTCGAAATCACCGGCTCGAGCATCAAGCGCATGGCCGCTGAGAGTTCCCTGCCAGTGACGACGATCAGCAAGGAAGACATTGCCCGCAGCGGCGTGACCAGCGTCGAAGCCTTGTTGCAGACGATTACCTCGGTCTCGACTGCCGGTTCGTCACAAGGCGCGAATCTGGCCGGCCTGTCGACCTACGGTTTATCCAGCGTTTCGCTGCGTGGACTTGGTGACCAGCGCACCCTGGTGCTAGTCAACGGCAAGCGCATGGCCGTGTTTGCAGGCAGCGGCGGTGCGGTCGACGTCAACGCCATTCCATTTTCGGCCATCGAGCGGATCGAAGTCCTGCGTGACGGCGCCTCCGGCGTCTACGGTAGCGACGCGGTCGCCGGCGTGGTCAACTTCATCCTGCGCGAGGATTACACCGGCCTGGAAATTGGCGGCAGCTACAATTCGCCGACCCGCAGCGGCGACGGCAAGTCCGGCAAGGCCAACTTCGTCTTCGGCAAGGGCAACCTGGAAGCCGACGGTTTCAACTTCATGGTCGCCGGCGAGTTCGAGAAGGCGCATGCATTGTTCGCCAAAGACCGCGATTTCGCGAAAACCGGCAACATCAAGCCTTATATTTCTTCGGCAGCGACCGAGACCGGCCGGATTGAAGGTATCTTTATTCCTGGTAAAACGGTTTCGCAAAACGCACGCGTGGTCGCTACGAATCCTTTCGGCTACAGCTCTTCCGGTTACGGCAATCCCAAGGCACCGGACAACTGCGCCGACATCTCGATGTACTCGTCGGGTAAAGGCGGCGTCGGTGGCAAGTTCGACAACTGCAAATTCGACTCCGGCCCGTTCGTCGGCCTGTTCCCGGAAATCGAGCGCACCAATCTGGTCGGTTCGGCCAAGTACAAGCTTAATTCGGACACCACCTTGTACGCGGATGCACTGTATGCCCGCAACAAGGTCAAGGAAACCTACCAGCCGGCACCGGCACGGATTGGCTTCTTTCAGACCGACAATGCATTTGCCGGCAGCGGCGTCGATCCGGCCCTGCTGATTTTCCCAAGCAACCCGAACTACCAGAGCGTCATCACGCCGTACCTGCTCTCGCATAATCTGGCCGCCATGAATGGCCAGCCACTGGCCATCACGCTGCGCGCGTTCCTGGCCGGCCCGCGCCAGGAGACCGACACCAATACCCAGAGCCGTTTCAATGCCGGCGTCAAGGGTACCGTGTTCAAGGATTGGGAATATAACGTCTCGTTCACCACCAATCAGTCCAAGACCGATGGCAAGCTGACGGATGGTTACTATTCGCAGCTGGAACTGGCACGCGTTCTGAACAATCCGGCCAACAATTGGAATCCGTTCGCACCGGGCGGCATCCAGGACGCCGCCCTGACTGCCAAGCTGCAAGGCGCAAAATACACCGGCGCTACCATTACCGGTAAATCCACCAGCACCGGAGGCGACGCCAGCATTACCGGCACTCTGATGAATCTGCCTGCCGGCCCGCTGCAACTGGCCACCGGCTTGAGCACGCGGCGTGACAGCTACGATATCTCCGTGCCAGCGATTCTTGGTTCGGGCGACATCGCCGGACTAGGTGGCGCCACACCGCCGGAAAGCAGCTCGCGTAATGTGCAAGCCATCTTCGCGGAATTGAATATTCCGATCCTGAAGTCCCTGGAGGCGAACGTGGCGGCCCGCACCGACCACTACAGCGATGTAGGCAACACCACCAACGGCAAGGCCAGCATGCGCTTTACCGTAACACCGAACGTGCTGTTGCGCGGCTCGGTCGGTACCGGCTTCCGTGCACCGACCCTGGTCGAATTGCACAAGCCTTCGTCAGTCGGCGCCAGCGAGCAATTCATTGATCCAAAGTTCCCGGCCGATGGTGCAGTCCAGCCAAACGCGATCGCCGGCGGTAATTCAGCCCTGAAGCCTGAAAAATCCAAGCAGGCCAGCATCGGAATCGTGCTGCAGCCACTGGCCAGCGTCTCGCTGGGCGTTGACTACTTCCACGTAAAGATCGACAACCTGATCGCCGGTCCGTCGGCGCTCTCGCTGGTCAATGCTGCGCGTGCCGGCAAGCCGCTGTATGGCCCGGGTGACGTGGTGTTCGCTCCGGACGGCACTGTTGACACGGTCGACCAGACCCTGCGCAACGCCAATGGCGCAACCGTCGAAGGTTTTGACATCGACTTCCGCTTCAAACAAGCGTTTGCCGGTGCCTGGAAATTTACGGCCAACCTGAACGGTACGTACACCAGCAAGTACGACTACAAGACCCTGAACGGCGTCCAGAGCAGCGTCGGCACCATCGTCCAACCTGACGGCAGCCCGCTCGACATCGCTCAGACCGGCGTCGTCTTCCGCTGGAAGCACAACATGGCACTGAACCTGCAAAACGGTCCATGGTCGGGCACCCTGGTGCAGAACTTCCAGTCAGGCTACCGTGATGCAGACGACCTCAACGGCAAACGCCACGATGTCGGCGCCTTCTCGACCTATGACGGCCAGATCGCCTACACCGGCGTGAAGAACCTGAAGCTGTCGGCCGGCGTACGTAACCTGTTCGATCGTAACCCGCCGCTGGCAATCACCAACAAGGCGACTTTCCAAAGTGGCTACGATCCTAGCTACTACGATGCACGTGCCCGTACGGCATACGTGACGGCCAACTACAAGTTCTTCTGATCCAGCAGAGCCTGTAATCTCAAGTCACACGCAGTAACATCAAGCCGCCGGGTTCACCCCCGGCGGTTTTTTTCGTCCGAGGATCCCATGGAACGACTTCCTTGAAATCTTGTCCAAAAACATCTGTGACCGCGATAAATATGGATAAATTTTTCGACCAGATTAAACATTTGTGGCACGACATTTGCTTCTAAGA
>JACMRD010000138.1 GCA_014376645.1 Herminiimonas sp.
GCCGGAAGAAGCTGTGCGCGGTTTCATCACCGTCGAGGATTGTGAAAAGGTCACCCATCAGTTGCTGCACGTGATGACTGTCGAGAACGCAGTGTATGAGCGGCTCGAAGTATCCTCGCCCGGACTCGACAGGCCCCTGAAGAAGCTGTCGGACTACGTGCGATTCGCAGGCCAGGAAATATTGCTCAAGCTGCGAATTGCCATGCCGGGCGCGTCGCATCGCAAATCGTTCCAGGGTGTCCTGTGCGCGCCGGACGGCGAGAAACTGGCACTGGAATTTGAAACAAATGAGGGCTCGGCGATGCTGGAGTTTACGCTCGCCGATGTGGACAAGGCACGTTTGGTGCCGAAGGTGGATTTTAGGAGTCGCAAAGCATGAGTCGCGAAGTTTTACTGTTGGTCGATGCGCTGGCGCGCGAAAAAAACGTGGACAAGGATGTCGTCTTCGGAGCCCTTGAGCACGCCCTGTCGCAGGCAACCAAGAAGCGCTATGAAGGCGATGTCGACATCCGGGTGACGATCGATCGTGAAACGGGCGAATTCGAATCGTTCCGTCGCTGGCACGTGGTGCCCGACGAAGCAGGCCTGCAATTGCCCGACCAGGAAATCCTGCATTTCGAGGCCATGGAACAGATCAGCGACATCGAGGTCGATGACCACATCGAAGAGCCGATCGAATCGGTGGACTTCGGTCGTCGTTTTGCCCAGGACACCAAGCAGGTCGTCTTGCAGCGCATCCGCGATGCCGAGCGCGAGCAGATCCTGGTCGACTTCCTCGACCGTGGTGACTCGCTCGTCACCGGCACCATCAAGCGCATGGAGCGCGGTGACGCGATCGTCGAATCCGGCAAGATCGAAGCCCGCCTGCCGCGCGACCAGATGATCCAGAAAGAAAATCTGCGCATCGGTGACCGGGTACGTGCCTACATCCTGCGCATCGACCGCAATGCACGGGGACCGCAGGTGATCCTCTCGCGCACGGCGCCGGAATTCATCATGAAGCTGTTCGAGCTCGAAGTGCCGGAAATCGAGCAAGGCTTGCTGGAAATTAAATCGGCGGCACGTGACGCCGGCATCCGCGCCAAGATCGCCGTCTTTACTGCTGACAAGCGGATCGATCCGATCGGTACCTGTGTCGGCATGCGTGGTTCGCGCGTGCAGGCTGTCACCGGCGAACTTGGCGGCGAGCGCGTCGATATCGTTCTGTGGTCCGACGATCCGGCACAATTCGTCATCGGCGCCCTGGCGCCGGCGAATGTGTCGTCGATCATGGTGGATGAAGACAAGCATGCGATGGACGTCGTGGTCGACGAAGAAAATCTGGCGATTGCAATCGGTCGCGGCGGACAAAACGTGCGTCTGGCGGCGGAGCTGACCGGCTGGCAGATCAACATCATGACCGCCGAGGAATCGGCCGACAAATCGGCAGTCGAGATTGCGGCCGTGCGTGCCCTGTTCATGGGGAAACTCGACGTCGATCAGGAAGTTGCCGACATCCTGGCGGCCGAAGGGTTTGCTAGCCTGGAAGAAATTGCGTACGTTCCGATCAGTGAAATGCTGGAGATCGAATCCTTCGACGAGGATACGGTCAATGAATTGCGCAACCGCGCCCGTGATGCGCTGGTGACGGAAGCCATTGCCTCTGAAGAAGGGCTTGAGGGGATGGAAGAGGCGCTGGTCAACCTTGGCGGGATGGACCGGATAACGGCTGGCAAGCTGGGGCTGGCCGGCATCAAGTCGATGGAAGCATTTACCCAGCTGGCGTACGACGAGTTTGGTGCGATTCTGGCATTTTCGACAGAACGTGCACGGCAATTGATTAAAGACGAATTCAAAGATGTGACCGATGACGAAATGAAGCTCATCGATGCTAAGTACGATGATCATGCCAAGGCGCTGCAAGCCAAGGCATGGAGCTTCGCGGAAGCGAAATGATCCGCGTGGCTTCAATGACATCCACCGCGTCACATAGAAAAGAGGACTGAATGGCGAGTAACAACGTAGCCCAATTTGCCACCGAGCTGAAAATGCCGGCCGATCTGCTATTGACGCAGTTGCGCGCCGCGGGTGTCGAAAAGAGTTCGGATTCCGATGTGCTGTCGAAAGAAGACAAGGACAAGCTCCTCGGGCATTTGCGCCGGGCGCATGGTGTCGCGCCGGATGGGGAAAAGAAAAAGATCACGCTGACCCGCAAGGAAACCACCGAGATCAAGCAAGCCGACGCCACTGGTAAATCGCGCACGATTCAAGTCGAGGTTCGCAAGAAGCGTACCTTCGTCAAGCGCGAAGACACGCCGGTCGAAGAAGCGCCGGTCAAAGTCATGGCCGCCCCCGTCATCGACGAGGCTGAAGTCGCACGCCGTGCAGAGGAAGTCCGTCGTCAGGCTGAGTTGATCGCCCGGCAGGAAGCCGATCTGCGCGAGAAGCAGGAACGTCTGGCCAAGCTCGAAGCCGAGAAGGAAGCCCAGGCCAAGGCCGTGCACAAGGCGGAAATAGAGGCCGAGAAAGCTGCTGCTGCAGCGCCCGCGCCCATCGCCGTGCTGAAGGTCGATGAATCGGCGGCAGAAGAGAAAAAGCGCGTCAACGCCGAGGAAGCCAAGAAGAAAGCAGCGCAGGCTGCCAAGGACGTCGCGCGCGAAGCTGCCGAAAAAGCAGCTGCCACCGAGCGTGCGCGCCAGGTCGTTGCCGACGAAGTTGCCCAGATCAAGCTGATGATGAGCGCGCCGCGGCGTGCCATCAAGGCGCCGGAGCCAGTGGCGCCACCGGCACCGGTGGCTCGTGTGGCAGCCGAAGGGACGCTGCATAAGCCAGCCGACAAGAAGCCGGGCGACAAGCCGGCCGACAAGAAGCCGGTCGTTGGTGCGGACAAGAAATCGATCAAGTCGGCCAATGTCTCGTCGACGTGGCAGGACGACGCCAAGAAGCGCAGTGCCGGTATCAAGACCCGCGGCAACACCGGCGGTGGTCGCGATGCATGGCGCGGTGCAGGTCGCGGCGGACGCCGTCAGGCCCATGGCGACGATCGGGAAACCAATTTCCAGGCGCCGACCGAAGCGGTCATCAAGGACGTTCACGTTCCTGAGACCATCACGGTCGCCGAACTGGCGCACAAGATGTCGGTCAAGGCCTCCGAGGTCATCAAGCATTTGATGAAGCTTGGCCAGATGGTCACCATCAACCAGGTGCTGGATCAGGAAACCGCGATGATTCTGGTCGAAGAAATGGGCCATACCGCCCATGCGGCCAAGCTCGACGATCCGGAAGCATTGCTGGAAGATGGCGTCGAACATGCCGACGCCGAGTTGCTGCCACGTGCACCAGTCGTCACCGTCATGGGCCACGTCGACCATGGCAAGACCTCGTTGCTCGATTACATCCGTCGCGCCAAGGTTGCCTCCGGCGAAGCGGGCGGCATTACCCAGCACATCGGTGCATATCACGTGGAGACGCCGCGCGGCATGATCACCTTCCTCGATACGCCGGGCCATGAAGCGTTTACGGCCATGCGTGCCCGTGGCGCTCGCGCCACCGATATCGTGATTCTGGTGGTGGCAGCCGATGATGGTGTGATGCCGCAGACGAAGGAGGCGATCGCCCACGCGAAAGCTGCCGGCGTACCGCTGGTAGTCGCCATCAACAAGATCGACAAACCGGGCGCCAATCTGGACCGGGTCAAGCAGGAACTGGTTGCCGAACAAGTGGTGCCGGAAGAATACGGCGGCGAGTCACCGTTCATCTCGGTGTCCGCCAAGACCGGCGAGGGAATCGACACGCTGCTCGAGAACGTGCTGTTGCAAGCCGAAGTGCTGGAACTGACCGCTGCGACCACCTCGCCTGCACGTGGCCTGGTGATCGAAGCCCGACTCGACAAGGGTCGCGGGCCGGTGGCAACGATCCTCGTGCAGTCGGGTACCTTGCGCCGTGGCGACGTGGTGCTGGCGGGTTCGTCCTTTGGTCGCGTTCGCGCCATGCTGGACGAAAACGGCAAGAGCATCACCGAGGCTGGCCCATCGATCCCGGTCGAGATCCAGGGCCTGACCGAAGTGCCGGCAGCCGGTGAAGACGTCATGGTCATGACCGACGAGCGCAAGGCGCGTGAAATCGGCCTGTTCCGTCAAGGTAAGTTCCGCGACGTCAAGCTGGCCAAGCAGCAGGCGGCGAAACTGGAGAACATGTTCGAGAACATGGGCGAAGGCGAAGTCAAAAACCTGCCGATGATCATCAAGACCGACGTTCAGGGTTCGCAAGAAGCGCTGGTGCATTCCATGCAAAAGCTGTCGACTTCCGAAGTCCGGGTCCAGGTCGTGCATGCCGCCGTCGGTGGCATTACCGAGTCGGACGTCAACCTGGCAGTCGCCTCGAAAGCGGTGATCATCGGCTTTAACGTGCGTGCCGATGCGCAGGCGCGCAAGCTGGCCGAAGCCAACGGTGTCGATATTCGTTACTACAACATCATCTACGATGCGGTCGACGAAATCAAAGCGGCGATGTCGGGCATGCTGGCGCCGGAAAAACGCGAGCAATCGCTGGGTCTGGTGGAAATTCGTCAGGTGCTGCAGGTCAGCAAGGTCGGTTCGATTGCCGGTTGCCTGGTGCTCGAAGGCCTGGTGCGTCGCGGTGCGTCGGTACGACTCTTGCGCGACAACGTGATTCTCTGGACCGGCGAACTCGATTCGTTGAAACGCTTCAAGGACGACGTCAAGGAAGTCAAATCCGGCTTCGAGTGCGGTCTGACCCTGAAGAACAACAACGACATCAAGGAAGGCGATCAGCTGGAAGTCTTCGAAGTTCAGGAAGTCGCTCGCACGCTGTAACCAGCGTCCGTTGTCATCCGCCTCAGATAGCAGGCAAGGCGCGTGCGGGTCGCATGACCGGCGCGCGCCATTTTTTTGGGGCCGGCATGCGCTCGCCGCCTGCCCCGATCGCAGACCGATCACACCACTGATCGCATTATCTTACCGATTGATTCTTCATCATGGCCAAACACAGCAAGTCCATTCCGACCCGCGGCTTACGGGTCGCCGACCAGATCCAGCGCGATTTGTCGGAAATCGTCGCCTTCGAGCTCAAGGATCCGCGCGTCGGCATGATCACCATCACCGAGGTCCAGATCACGCCAGACTACGCGCATGCCAAGGTCTTCTTCACCATGCTGTCTGATGATGCCGAGGCGATCAAGAATACCGTCGCCGGGCTGCACAAAGCTGCCGGGTATATCCGTATCCAGCTTGGCAAGCGGCTGTCGATCCACACGCTCCCTGAGCTGCATTTCGTTCACGACACGTCAACTGCGCGCGGCATCGAGATGTCACGTCTGATCGACGAGGCCAACGCCACCCGCGCCAAGGACGATGACGAAGCCTGAAAAAAGACCCCGCGTCCCGGTGCACGGTGTGCTCTTGCTGGACAAGGCTGCCGGTGGATCGAGCAATGATGTCCTGATCCAGGCGAAGCGGCTGCTCAATGCCGAAAAGGCAGGACATACCGGCACGCTCGATCCTTTCGCCACCGGTTTGTTGCCGCTGTGTTTCGGCGAGGCGACCAAATTTGCCCAGGACCTCCTGGACGCCGACAAGACCTACGAAACCACGGTCCATCTCGGCGTCACCACGACCACTGGCGACACCGAAGGCGAGATCACGGCCACATTGCCGGTCGCTGTGTCGGTGGAACGGATCGAGGTCGTGCTGGCGCAGTTTCGCGGTTCGATCCTGCAGACGCCGCCGATGTATTCAGCCCTCAAGCGGGACGGCAAGCCTTTGTATGAATACGCCCGCGCCGGGATCACGCTCGAGCGTGAGGCGCGCGCGCTGACGATCCATCTGCTCGAACTGATCGACTACGCTGCGCCGCTGCTGCGCCTGCGTGTCACCTGCAGCAAGGGCACGTATATCCGCGTGCTGGGCGAAGACATTGGTGCCGCGCTCGGCTGCGGCGCGCATCTGCAGGCACTGCGGCGCACCGGTGTCGGTAGCCTCGTTCTTGGCGACGCCGTGACTCTCGAGCAGCTGGCCGGAATGGCCGAAGCGGAGCGTGCCGCCAGCCTGGCGCCGGTCGATGCATTGCTCGTCAGCTTTCCGTTGCTGTCGCTTGAGGATGAACTGGCAAGGCGCTTCCTGCAAGGCCAGCGCCTGTCGCTCGGCAAGGAGGCGGTGACGTTGCCTGCCGACGAAGGACGGGTGAGGGTTTATCGCGCCAGTGACCGGTGTTTGCTCGGCACGGGAAGGATGCAGGCGTTCGGCGTCCTCGCGCCGGAACGGCTGGTTTCTACCGCAATCGGAGCCGCGCCTTCGGCTGTAGCTTAATCGCACAAGCAACTCATTGAATAGTCACGGGTTTTTCCTAATTCGTGCAACGCAACATGTTATAATGTTCGGTTTCTCGAATCACGGATTAAGCCCAGCACGACCCCCGTGCGAGTCCGGTCAGAATGACGACACCAAGTTACGCCTACCAAGATCATGTCAAATACAAAACGCGCCATCCGTAACATCGCCATCATCGCCCACGTCGATCACGGCAAAACCACACTCGTCGACAAGCTTCTGCGTCAGTCGGGCACTTTCCGCGAAAACCAGCAGGTCGATGCCCGCGTGATGGACTCGAACGATCTTGAAAAAGAGCGCGGCATCACGATTCTGTCGAAGAACTGCGCCGTCGAATATGAAGGCACGCACATCAACATCGTCGACACGCCAGGCCATGCCGACTTCGGCGGTGAAGTCGAGCGCGTCCTGTCGATGGTCGACAGCGTGCTGTTGCTGGTCGATGCACAGGAAGGTCCGATGCCGCAAACGCGTTTCGTGACCCGTAAGGCGCTGGCCCTGGGCTTGAAGCCGATTGTGGTCGTCAACAAGATCGATCGTCCGGGTGCGCGCGCCGAGTGGGCGATCAACGCCACGTTCGAACTGTTCGACAAGCTGGGCGCCACCGAAGAGCAACTTGATTTCCCGGTCGTCTACGCATCGGCATTGAATGGTTACTCAAGTCTCGACGCCGATGCGCGCGAAGGCGACATGAAGCCGCTGTTCGACGCCATCCTCAAGCACGTTCCGGCGCGGGAGGATGACCAGGACGGTCCGTTGCAGCTGCAGATCTCTTCCCTCGATTATTCTTCCTATGTCGGCAAAATCGGTATTGGCAGGATCACTCGCGGTCGCGTGCGCGGTCTGCAGGACGTCATCATCATGGACGGCCCGGACGGCGTGCCGCGCAAGGCGCGCGTCAACCAGGTCCTGAACTTCAAGGGACTCGACCGCGTGCTGGTCGAGGAAGCGGTCGCCGGCGACATCGTGCTGATCAACGGTATTGAGGAGCTCGGCATCGGCACCACGGTGTGTGCGCCGGAAATGCCGGATGCACTGCCGATGCTGACGGTCGACGAGCCGACCCTGACCATGAACTTCATGGTCAACAATTCGCCGCTGGCTGGCCGTGAAGGCAAGTTCGTTACCAGCCGCCAGCTGCGCGAGCGTCTGGACCGCGAATTGAAAGCCAACGTCGCGCTGCGCGTCGCGCCGACCGACGACGACACGATTTTTGAAGTCTCCGGTCGCGGCGAGTTGCACCTGACGATTTTGATCGAAAACATGCGTCGCGAAGGCTTCGAGCTGGCGGTGTCCCGTCCGCGCGTTGTCTTCAAGATGGTCGACGGCGTGCGTCACGAGCCGTTCGAACTGCTCTCCGTGGACGTCGAGGAAGTCAACCAGGGCGGCGTGATGGAAGAGCTGGGTCGTCGTCGCGGCGACCTGACCAACATGGAATCCGACGGCAAAGGTCGCGTGCGTCTCGAGTACCGCATTCCGGCGCGTGGCCTGATCGGTTTCCAGGGCGAGTTCATGACCCTGACTCGCGGCACCGGCCTGATGAGCCACATTTTTGATGAATATGCTCCGGTCGACAACAGCAAGGGCGAGATGGCTGCCCGTCGCAACGGCGTGCTGGTCTCGCAGGACGACGGCCAGGCCGTCGCCTACGCGATTTGGAAACTGCAGGATCGTGGCCGCATGTTCGTGGTCCACAACGATCCGGTCTACGAAGGCATGATCATCGGCATCCACTCGCGTGACAACGACCTGGTGGTCAATCCGATCAAGGGCAAGCAACTGACCAACGTGCGTTCGTCCGGCACCGACGAAGCGGTGCGCCTCGTGCCGCCGATTCAGATGTCGCTGGAATATGCCGTCGAATTCATCGACGACGACGAACTGGTCGAGATCACGCCGAAAAGCATCCGTCTGCGCAAACGCTTCCTGAAGGAGCACGAGCGCAAGAAGGCATCGCGCGACGCGGCTTGAGATTCCGGTAGGATCGTTCTTGTAGCATACGGTTCGGCTCGGTCGAGTCGTTTCACCCCGTGCTGAGCGCACGCCAGAAAACCCGCTGATTCAATTGCCGCCCCTGGCAGGTTGAGTCAGCGGGTTTTTTCGCATCGTGATTGCAGCGCAGCACGCAGTCCAGCACATCGCCCTGTCAAAGCCGCTCGGCTCGATCGCAGGGCTTGAATCTTCAACAACAATGACCCCCCATTCAGTTTGCCAGTGAACGCGTCGTTACGACTTTCAGTTGCCCGCAAATGAGCGGCAATCAAGATAAAGGAGTGACGATGAATCAACCGGATACCTCGGCCCATGTCTCCGAACTGCTCGCTTTCCGCCTCGGCGGCGAAGAATACGGAATCGATATCCTGCGGGTGCAGGAGATTCGCGGCTATGACACCGTCACCCGGATTGCCAATGCGCCCTCCTGAGCGAGATCGACCGGCTGATGAGCGAAGCCAACCTCGGCCTCGTCGAAGAATCCGTGGCATGACGGTCGGCGTCGGGCTGACTTCCATCCAATTTTGCAGGGGCTTGTGATGATGATGCTAAACAATATGAAAATCGGCACCCGGCTTGGCCTCGCCTTTGGTGTCGTTTGCGTGTTGACACTGATCCTGGCCGGTTTTGCGATCAGCGGCTTGCGCGACATTTCGCGTGACATGGAGGCGGATCACGCGATCAGTGCAGACAAACTCGATCCGCTCTACGACATGCGCGAAGCGCTGGGTCAGACCGGTATATCTGCGCGGAATGCCTTTATCATTTCCGACCTGACGGAAGCGAAAAAGGAACTCGACAAGGTCGATGCGTTCAAGGTGAGCTATCTGGCTGAAATGGCGCGAGCAGAACCCCGCTTTGTGGGCAATGCGCAATTTGCCAAGGTCAAGGCGGGATTATTGAAAATGGCAGCCGAGCTAGATCGGGTTCGGCCCCTTCGCATGAAAGAATTGAACAAGGAACTGGCCGAATTCATTGCCAACGAATGCAGGCCCCTGCGCAACCAGATCGTTGCGGATATTGAGGTGCTGGTCAAATCGGTGCAAAGCGAGTCGGCAGCTGCCGGTGTGGCGGCGCAGAAAGAACTGACGCGCTCGACTACCTGGATCGTATCGCTCGGCATCCTGGTGACGCTGCTCAGCGTGGCGGTGGGCTTCATTCTGACGCGCTCGATCAAGAAGCCACTCGACGCCGCACTGCAGGTTGCCCGCACCGTTGCATCCGGCGACCTGACCAGCCGCATCGTGGTGACCGGCAAGGATGAAACCGCACAGCTGCAAGAAGCACTGCAGCAGATGAATGCCAAACTGGTGGAAATCATTTCGCAAGTCCGCAGCGGGTCGAATACCATTGCCACGGCGTCGACTGAAATTGCGGCGGGCAACCTCGACCTGTCCTCCCGCACGGAACAACAGGCCGCGTCGCTGGAAGAGACCGCCGCCTCCATGGAAGAGTTGACCTCCACCGTGAAGCAGAACGTGGACAACGCCAAGCAGGCCAATCAACTGGCGTTGAGTGCCTCGGGCGTGGCAGTCAAGGGTGGCGATGTCGTGGCGCAGGTGATGACGACCATGGCGTCGATCGATGCCTCGGCAAAGAAAATCACCGAAATCATTACGGTCATCGACGGTATCGCGTTCCAGACCAATATCCTGGCACTCAACGCTGCAGTCGAAGCGGCACGGGCCGGCGAGCAGGGTCGCGGGTTTGCGGTGGTCGCCAGTGAAGTACGCAACCTGGCGCAACGCTCCGCGGCTGCAGCCAAGGAAATCAAGACACTCATCGGTGCTTCGGTGGAAGCGGTCGATGCCGGCGGCAGGCTGGTCAACGAGGCCGGCGCCACCATGAATGAAGTCGTCAGCAGCGTGAAACGGGTCACCGACTTCATGGCCGAAATCATGGCCGCCAGCGTCGAGCAAAGCACCGGCATCGAGCAGGTCAATCAGGCCATCACGCAAATGGACGAAGTCACGCAGCAGAATGCGGCGCTGGTGGAGCAATCCGCTGCAGCGGCGGATTCGCTGCAGGGTGAAGCGGCCACGCTCTCCAGAGTCGTATCGGTGTTCAAGCTGGATCACGAGCCGGTGGCTGCGTTGCCGCCGCCAGCTGTTGCGCGTCGCGCGGTGGCGCCTGTCAGGAAAGCCGCAGCACTGGCGTTGCCGCAGGGAGCCCGGCCAGTGGCACGTTCGCATCAGGCGGCCGGGCAGACCAGTCCATCGGGCGAGAGTGGCTGGGACGAGTTCTAACGCTCCCGGCGCTCCCCGCTCAGGCCGGTATCGTCACCGGCCGCAGCGCAGTGTCCTGTGCCTTCAAGACATCGGCAATCGATCCGAACAGCTGATCGATCTGCCTCCGTTCAATGATCAACGGTGGCGACAGTGCAATGATGTCGCCGGTGGTCCTGATGAGGACGCCTTTCTCCCAGAAGCATTTGAGAAACACGTCGAAGGCACGCGCGGTCGGCTTGCCCGGCATGCTCTCCAGCTCGATCCCGCAGACCAGGCCAAGGTTGCGCACGTCCTTGACGAAGGGCAGGCCCCTGAGGCTGTGGGCGGCGTCTTCGAAATACGATGACATCGCCGCCGCCCGCTCGAACAGTTGCTCGTCCTTGTAGACGGCCATCGTCGCCAGCATGGCGGCCGAGGCTAGCGGGTGACCGGTGTAGGTGTAGCCGTGATAGATCTCGATCGCATTCTCTGCCGCGGCCGCCATGAAGGTGTCGTGGATATCCTGGCGCACGATCACGGCGCCCATCGGCACCGCGGCATTGGTCAGGCCTTTGGCGCAGACGATCATGTCCGGCACCACGCCAAAGTAGTCGGCTGCGAAGGGGGTGCCGAGACGGCCGAAACCGGTGATGACTTCATCGAAGATCAACAGGATGCCGTGGCGGTCGCAGATTGCCCGCAGCTTCTGCAGATAGCCCTTGGGCGGCAGGATTACGCCGGTCGAGCCCTGTATCGGCTCGACGATCATCGCAGCCACCGTGGCCGGGTCATGCAGCGCAATGAGGCGTTGCTCGAATTCGTCCATCAGTTCGGCGCCATGTTCCGGTAGCCCCCGCGAGAACGCATTGCGGCCGATGTCGAGCGGATGGCGCATGTGATCCACGCCAGGCAGGGCAGGTCCGAAATGCTTGCGGTTGCCCGCGATGCCGCCGACGGCAATGCCGCCGAAACCGACCCCATGGTAGCCGCGCTCGCGCCCGATCAGGCGGGTCTTGAGGCTGTCGCCACGCACCCTGTGGTACGCCAGGGCGATCTTGAGTGCGGTATCGACGCCTTCCGAACCATCGTTGCAGAAAAAGACGCGGTTCAAGCCTTCCGGCGCGATGGCCACCAGCGCGCTGGCCGCTTCGAATGCTTTCGGATGCCCCATCTGGAACACCGGTGCGAAATCCATCGTGCTTGCCTGCCTGGTAATCGCTTCCACGATCTTCGGATGGCAGTGCCCGGCATTGACGCACCAGAGGCCCGCCGTGCCGTCGAGGATGCTGCGGCCGTCATCGGTGCGGTAATGCATGCCGGCGGCCGATACCAGCATGCGCGGCCGGGCCTTGAACTGGCGGTTGGAGGTGAACGGCATCCAGAAATGATCGGTATTGAGCGGGGTCGACATGGTGACGGGTCCTTGCAGCGGTTGGCGTGCAGTCATGGTAGCAAGTTTGCCGGCGCGGAGCGGCGAAGTCGAAGCCGGTACAATGCGGTTTTTGCAGTGGACCTCATCTTGAACCCAGATTTCTCCTCCAACACAGCTGCTTTGACGCCAGTTCAGTCTTCCGTGACGCACTCGCGCCGCATCTGCGTGGCGCCCATGATGGA
>JACMRD010000139.1 GCA_014376645.1 Herminiimonas sp.
GTGAACGACTCCATGGGAATTTCCAGAGGGCTGGCGAAACCGGACTTATTGTGAATCTTCACAATACCCACCTGTTTCTTTTTTGAAAAGGTACGAATTGACCAGGTGAAGAGCCGATTTATATTCCGTGGTTTCGATTTTCAATGACGCCTGATGCAGCCGGTCGATCGAATCTTCGAGCCATTGGTATTCTGATGTACCAATCGATCGCTGCATCGCACGCAACACCTCAGCTCGATCGATATGGATCCGGGCGCCGAGCTGCTGCTTTTTAGCAAGCCGCATAAGTTGCATCTACGTATGCGAGTCTGCTTGGTCTAGCTGCTCCCCGGTTATCGATTCTTAAATCAACGATACCTAGTTCGCGAAAAAGCCCAAACACGGAGCGCGGATCTGCGAATGCGCGCGGCCTTGCGCGTGCCCGTGTGCTCATTAGCGAAAGTGTGCCGATCCGTGTCGCGATCCGTGTCATCCAACCCCGATCGACGCCCACAAGTATTGCTGACAGCGCACCACCAGCGTCGACGGCGGCTTGAAGCTCTGACAGCCCTACCAACTGAATATCTTTCATCACATATCCCTTGATGCGTTATTTGTCTTGTCAAGTACCGTTCAGCACTTCTCAAACATCGTGTTCGCGAAACTGCATTTTCGCGAGACTTTCGCGGTTGCCATCAAAGTTCGTTAATGCCCCGTTACGACTAGCTCGGGTGAACGGTAGCGAAAGCAGGGGCGATGGCCGCTCAAGACCTCCTTGCGAGTGCGGCATTGCCAGTGCGCGGCTAGGTCATTGAGCTTGTCGGCATGATGAGCGTCTAAAGTTAGGGTAAGGTGCTTTGCGCCTGCTGCGGCGCGGCTTTGGCGGGAGCGTTCGTGGTTCGGTAACTGCTTGCCCGATCCAATGGGTCTCCCGACAAGGCGCTTCGGCTGCAGGGTCGCTTCACTTGAAGGCCTACAGAATCGCCGCCTGATAGAGGAACTACGTACTGATTTCCGGTCACGGCCGATCCATTGATTGCAAGACGCGTTGATCGACGCAGTAACGCGCATTTCAGCCGTTAATCCCACCCTTTCGCATACGTGTATTGCCGACTACCATTTATCCCTTATGATGCAGATTCGAAATATTTGTTCCAGCTCGCAGGCCCTCAAGAACAATGATCGGGATAATAAAAGGAGTGCAGCACATGGAAATGGAGATACCCTCCGTTCACACAATTGTCCCAGCGCAACCCTTTCCTCGATCCGCATCCCCAGACCTGGACGACGTTCTGGCGGGTCGGCTTATGCTTAACCAGCTTTACCGGCTGGAAGGCGTGCCTGGCGACGGCGAAACCCTCGCTGGCGATGCAGTTCCGCGGGAGCTAATTTACGACAATAGGATTGCGCACTACGCATGACGGCAGCACGACCAACTACCGGCATACTCGTTCGCCTCAAGCAGGAGACCCGGCCCGAGCACGAAGCGATAGAGACGGCGCTCGGTCTGATCCAGAGCACGCTGACTCACGCCGCATACCGCCGCACGTTGGAGCGTTTTTACGGGTTCTACCGCCCGCTCGAAGTCAAACTCCAGGCCACCTTGGGATTGACCGGACACCGATTCGATTTGACTGAACGCCTGAAGACGCCGTTCCTCGACGCCGACCTGCATGCGCTCGGCGTTGAGTTCCCGAATCTGCTACCCGTCTGCGCGTCGCTACCCGTTTTGACGCACGAGGTCAACTGCTTCGGCTGCTTGTACGTACTGGAAGGTTCGACACTCGGCGGGCAACTCATCAGCCGGCATGTCCGGCAGGCCATTGGGGTGACGCCAGAGACCGGCGGCCGATTCTTCCACGGTTACGGCGACAGAACTGCCCAAATGTGGCAGCATTTCCGTGCAGCCGTGACGGCTTTTGTCGTATCCCCGGCCGATCAAGATGCGGCGGTAGCAGCCGCGAAAGACACCTTCCAGAAACTTCACCGTTCGACAGCAGCGCAAGGCGACTCACCATGACCCATTCCGCGACTCATACTAACGCTACTCCACTGTGGGCCGGTCAGCCATACAGCATCAAGCGGCATGGCCTTACGCTCGCTAACTGCGACAGCGAACCCGTGCAGACGCCGGGGTGCGTGCAGGCTCACGGCGCTTTGCTTGTCCTGCGCCAGCCAGACCTGACGGTCCTTCAAGCAAGCGAGAACAGCGACGCCCTGCTTGGTCACTCGCCGGAGGCACTCCTCGGTCGCCCGGTTGCGGCCGTTCTCGGTCCTGACGGCGAGGCCCAGCTACGCGCGTTCCTCGCAGCCGAGCCGACAGACTGCAACCCGCTTCACGTCCTCACCTTGCCGGCCCGCGGGGCTGTTCCTGCGATCGATGTGACCGTGCACACGATCGACGGCGTGGCGGTGGTCGAGTTCGAAGCCACCGGGCGAACGGACGCCGGCGAGCCGGACTATTATGCGCTGGTCAAAAAAACGGTGAACCGGCTCCGGACGGCCGACACGCTGAAGCAGTTTTGCGGCATCGCTGCCGAGGAGTTGCGGGCGTTGACCGGCCTCGACCGGGTGATGGTCTACAAGTTTCACGCCGACGGGCACGGCGAGGTGTTCGCCGAGAGCAAGCGGGCCGACCTCGACCCTTGGCTCGGTCTGCATTACCCGGCTGAAGACATCCCCAAGCCTGCGCGGGACATCTTTCAGCACATCTGGATCCGGCCGCTCGCGGACGTTCACGGCGGCTTGGCCGAGTTGGTCCCGCTCACCAATCCGGACACCGGTCGGGCACTCACGATGACGTACTGCGCCCTGCGCGGGGCGTCGCTCATGTACACCGAATATCTGGCCAACATGAAGGTACGGGCAGCGCTCGTCATGCCCATCCGCGGAATGGCCGGGCTGTGGGGCCTGGTCTCCTGCCACCACTACGCCGGGCCGAAGTTCATTCCCTACCAAGTGCGGGCGGCGTGCGAGTTCCTGGCCCAAGTGGTCTCGCTCCAGCACAAGGCGACCAGCGACCGAGAACATTTAGTCTACCAGCTCAAAATCGACGGCGTCCACCAGCAGCTCGTCTCTCAGGCAGCTCACGAGGGCGGGTTGTCCGCCATTACCGACGGCGACCCGGCCTTGCTCGATGGGATTGCCGCCGGTGGGGCGGCCCTGTACCACAGCGGCCGCTGGTGGCGGGTCGGTGTTACCCCGACCGAGCCAGAACTTGAAGGCCTGGGCGAATGGCTCGTCGCTCGACCGGAATTTGCATCGTCCACCCACCCGCTCTACGTCACCGACTCGCTCGGCCGCGACTATCCGGCGGGGGCAGCGTTCGCCGATGTGGCCAGCGGGCTGCTCGCGTTCCCCCTGTCGCGGACCGGGCGGAACTTGATGCTCTGGTTCCGCCCGGAGACGCTTCACACGATCCACTGGGGTGGGAACCCGCATGAAAAACCGTCCGTGCCAGGACCGCACGGCTCCAGGCTTACCCCGAGGGCAAGTTTTGAGTTATTCGTTGAATCCGTCCGCGGGCGGTCGCTGCCGTGGATGGCGGTCGAGGTGGATGCCACGGTCAGGCTGCGCGTCCTAATCATGGAACTGGTGGTGAGCCGGGTCGATCAATTGGCCGACCTGAACGCCGCCCTAATCCACTCGAACGACGAACTCGACGCGTTCGCTTACGTTGCCAGCCATGACCTGAAGGAGCCGCTGCGGGGCATCCACAAGTACGCGCACCAGCTGCTCGAAGACGCAGTTGTGGCGGAAGATCAAGACCGCAAGAAGCTCGAAGCGCTGATGCGGCTCACCGTCCGCATGGACGGGTTGCTCGACTCCATGCTGTACTTCTCCCAGGTCGGCCGGAGTGCCCTCCAGCTCGAAGAGACGGACCTGAACGAGGTGCTGGTCGAGGCCGTCGAGATGGTCGGCGCGCGGACCGCCGACGGGCAGTCGGAGGTGATCATCCCCCGGCCCCTGCCGCGCGTTCGATGCGACCGCATGCGGTTCCGGGAAATCCTGGTCAACTTGCTGTCGAATGCCTTCAAGTACACCGACGAGGCGGCTAAGCGGATCGAGGTCGGGTTCATCGACCGCAACGAGGTCCACTCTCGGCCCCGATGCCCAGACGGCTCTGCCGGCCACGCGATCTTCTACGTAAAGGACAACGGCATCGGCATACACGCGAAGCACCATGACCAAGTGTTTAAGATGTTCAAGCGGCTGCATGGGCGAAACGAGTATGGGGGTGGAACCGGTGCCGGGCTGACCATCGTCAAGAGGTTGGTCGAGCGGCATCGCGGTCAGGTCTGGCTCGACTCAGAGCCGGGAACTGGCACCACGTTCTACTTCACACTACCTCTCCAGGAATGAATCTAATATGTCCGCCGCATCAAAACTCTGTCGCATCCTCGTCGTGGAGGACTCTGACGAAGACTTCGATACCGTTGTCCAGGCCGTCCGCAAGGCTGGCATCATGGCCGACGTGCGACGGGCCAAGACCGGGGGCGACTGCCTGGACCTACTCCGCAGCGCGTCTGAACTACGCCCAGCGGTGGTGCTGATGGACCTGAACACGCCCGGCACCGACGGCCGGGAGGCGCTCGTGGCAATTAAGCTGGACGATGCCCTCAAGCTGTTACCGGTGGTGGTGTTCACCACCTCGGGCGACCCCCGAGACCTGGCGTTCTGTTACGCCGCCGGAGCGAACGCCTACCATACTAAGCCGGTCCGCTACTCCGACCACCTGCAACTCGTCATCGATCTCCTCACCTACTGGCTTGAACGGGTCACCCTGATGTACCCCGCAGGAGCCAGGTCATGACCACTTTTTCTGCCCCGATGGCGGCGAAACTGTGGCGGGTGCTCATCATCGATGATAGTCCGGACGACAGGGCCGAGATCCGCCGCCTCCTGCTCATAGGGTCTGACCGGCGGTACGATCTGACTGAGGCCGAAACCGGGGTGGCCGGATTGCGGGCGGTGCTCAAGGCCGATGGCCTGCCGGACTGCGTTGTGCTCGACTACAATCTGCCGGACATGGATGCGATAGAGGTGCTCTCGGTTCTGGCCGGCCCGGACGGCCTGACGGTCTGCCCAGTCGTGGTGCTGACCGGCAGCGTCGGTCACGAGTGCAGCAGAGCAGTGATCCAGGCCGGGGCGCAAGACTACCTCGGCAAGGGGTGGATGACCCCCGAGAGCCTGACGCGCGCGGTTGAGAATGCGACCGAGCGATGGGCGATGTCCCAAGAATTGCTCAAGCAAAAGGCGAATGTCAAAGCGGGCGCGGAACGACTGCGGCTGGTGATCGAGGTCGCCGGGCTGGGCGTCGTGTCCATCGACTACGCAGCCGACACGTCAACCCCGGACGCCACCGCCGCCGTCCTGTTCGGGCTGGAGCCCGGGGTGCCAGTTCCCCACTCGGCGATCCACGACCGCTTCCACCCCGCCGACCGTGCCGAAGTGTTACGGCTTGATGAACGCTCGCTCGACCCGACCGGCGACGGCACGATCGTGATGGACCACCGGGTCGTTCATCCAGACGGCTCGATCAAGTGGTTGAGCGTCAAGAGGCAGATCGTATTCGGGGACGTGGCGGGTGTCCGCCGCCCGGTGTCGGGCGTATTGGCGGCGATGGACATCACCGCCAAGAAGCTGGCTGAAGCCGAGTTGCAAGCCAGCGAGCAGCGGACGCGAATGGCCACCGCGGCGACGCATGTTGGTATATGGGAATGGAACATCCTGACCAATACGATTCGCTGGGATGCTCAGATGTTTCGCCTTTATGGCATCCCCCCAACGCCTGGCGGGATTGTTGATTACATCGATTGGAGCAGCGCGCTGCTGCCGGAGGATTTGGCAGAGAGCGAAGCGACTCGGCAGGACGCCATTCGTCGGCGCGGGTCGAGCACCCA
The DNA here is from genome assembly GCA_014376645.1 of Herminiimonas sp. Taxonomy (GTDB): domain Bacteria; phylum Pseudomonadota; class Gammaproteobacteria; order Burkholderiales; family Burkholderiaceae_D; genus JANXSS01. Next base: position 5,883 of record JACMRD010000139.1, read on the forward strand.
CAGCTTCCGCATCCGTCGTCGCAACGACGGGGAATGTCGTGACGTCAAGGCAGTGGAGACGGTCCGCTTGGACAACCATGACGTGGTCGAATGGGTGATCGGGACGAATCTCGACATCACTTTGAGCAATCGGGCGGAAGAAGCGCTGCGCAATAGCGAGTCTCGGCTGAGCGGTATCCTGCGGCGGTCCCCGGCCGGTATTATCCAAACCGATGCCACGGGCGGCATGACGCTGGTCAACCCGCGCTGGTGCGAAATGCTGGGTTACCCTGACGCAGAATTGCTCGGGCGTAATATCCTCGAAATCGCCCACCCTTCGTTCGAAGCGCCAACCGCTGCGGCGTTCGGACGCGTGGCCGCTGGGGGGCCGGACTTTCAGATCGAGAACGCTTACTGCCGCAAGGACGGCTCGGTGCTTCGCGCGCAGAGCAGCGTCGCCGCCATCCGGTCGTCGAATGGGGAGTTCCTCGGGATCATCGCGGTGGTGCTGGACGTCTCGGAACGCCTTCGCTCCGAAGAAGAGTTGCGCCGGCTTGCTGCCGAGCTGTCCGAAGCCGACCGGCGCAAAGATTTATTTCTGGCGACGCTTGCCCATGAGTTGCGGAACCCACTAGCCCCGCTGCGCAACGGCTTGCAGGTGATGGAGCGATCGTGGAACAACGGCGAAGCCCTTGTAAAGGTGCACGCCATGATGGACCGGCAGCTGACGCAATTGGTCCGGTTGGTAGACGACCTGCTAGACGTGAGCCGGATCACCCAGGGGAAGCTGGACCTGCGCAAAGAGCGAATCGACCTGCGGACGGTGGTTAACGCCGCGGTGGAGACGAGCCGACCGGTCATCGAGCAAGCGGGCCACGAACTCGCCATCGTCATGCCTGACGAGCCGATTTTTGTGGACGGCGATGCGGCCCGTCTGGCCCAAGTCATGTCCAACCTGCTAAACAACGCCGCCAAGTACACGTACCGAGGCGGACGCATTCGGCTGATGGTCTGGCGTGAGCGAGGGATGGTGGCGATATCGGTTCAAGACGACGGGATCGGCATCCCGCCCGCCATGCTGGACAAAGTGTTTGTGATGTTCACCCAAGTGGACCGGACGTTGGAGAAGACGACGGGCGGGCTAGGGATAGGGTTATCGCTTGTCAAAGGGCTGTTAGAAATGCACAGCGGAACCATCGAGGCAAAGAGCGACGGGGAAGGGACGGGCAGTGAGTTCGTGGTGCGTCTGCCGGTCATGATGGACGTCGGTGCCGAGTCTGACCGTGCGAACGGGCAGACCAATGAAGTCATGCCGTCCGCCCGTCGCCGCATCCTGGTCGTGGACGACAACGTGGACGCGGCAGACTCGCTCGGGGTATTGCTGGAGATGCTGGGCAACGAGGTCCGCATCGCACACGACGGGGAGGCCGGAGTGGCAGTGGCGGAGCAGTTCCGCCCCGATGTGATGTTGATGGACATCGGGATGCCGAAGATCAGTGGATACGAGGCCGCACGCCGCATTCGGCAACACTCGTGGGGCCAGGGCATGCTGCTGGTGGCTTTGACGGGCTGGGGCGAGGAAGACGAACGGAAGAAGAGTGCAGACGCCGGATTCGATCACCACCTAGTCAAGCCGGTGAAACTTGACGTCTTGACCAAGCTGATGTCGGCTTAAGTGCGGCTGATCACCTGGGGAATCTGCCAGTCGGAGCCGCAGTGGCATTTATGAGACTTTCAGGCTGGCCGGCTGTCTGGTTAAGTCATGTCACAACCCGACGTCAACGGTAGAGCAAAAACGCGTCAGGATGGGGCCGATTCTAGGTTTTTCCGGCACTCGGCACATGAACTCTCTGAACCTAACCAAGGCGTTCTTTAGGGGGTGCGCCAATGCTATGACACCGATTGATGCACGCGGTGCCGAGCGACTGGCGGCCGGAAGCTCACACTGGTTGCGTCACACGCACGGCACCCATGCGGTCGCCGCGGGCCTGCCGCTCGATGTCGTGCAACAGAACCTTGGACCTGCTGCGCTCGATACAACCACCGGCTACATCACCAGTGCCGCGCAACGGCGCTTGAAGGCGTCACGACGGGTGTTCGGGTAGCAGGAGGGGAAGGTGACGATCCCAGTCCCAGTCCAAGCCCAAGCCCAAGCCCAAGCCCAAGCCCAAGCCCAAGCCTCAACGGATCAGACCCGCGTCGTCGACCTGGCTACGCTGGCCGGGCTAGAAGCTTGCCGCTTTGGATTCATGGCCACTGAAGCCCGGGCCGCGTGCTGTGACAGTGGTGCTGCAAGCGAGAGACGTGGTTGCTTTAGCGCAGAAGTCGATAGGAAGCTACGCGTGGCTGATCAAAGTGGTCAAGGCTAAAAATTGCTTTTAACCAATGTATCCACAGATTTTGTGGATAACTTGCCGATAAGGCCTCGGAGAGCTTGATTCGGCGTGGACCCATCGGCGTGCCTAAAAGTTAGGCAGGTACACTTCTGGCGACCCAAATCGGTATCGAACAGAACCGCCTCGTTTGTCGTGCGACGTGCACGAACCGAACGCTCAGCCTGCATTTGGGCAAACCTAAGGCACAAGCCATTCCCAGGTTTTGCCGCTGAATCTTGCCCACCACGTTCGGCAATCATCTGCCGCGCTCAACTGTACGGCGTCTATTTTTTAATCAACGGACAAGTCGACATTGCCAACGGCTGAAAGGCTTTATCCGCTGGAATCGTGGCGACGGGCTTGTAGTAATCCCACGGATATTTTGCTTCCGACGGCTTCTTCACTTCATACAAATACATGTCATGCACCATGCGACCATCGGCACGAATGCGTCCGTTCGTCGCATAAAAATCATTGATTGGCAGCTCCTTCATCTTGGCCATTACCGCGCTGGTTTCATCGGTTCCTGCTGCCTGTACTGCCTCCAGATAATGCATCACCGCCGAGTAGGTGCCCGCCTGACTCATGTTCGGCATTTTTTTCATTTTCTCGAAATAGCGGCGCGAAAATTTGCGTGATGCGTCATTGCGATCCCAATAAAACGCGGTGGTCAGTAGCATGCCTTGCGCCGCTTCAAGACCGAGCGTATGGATGTCGTTGATGTAGACCAGCAGGCCCGCCAGTCGCTGCTTGCCATCGGCTGTGAGTTTGAATTCGCGTGCTCCCTTGATCGCGTTGATGGTGTCACCTCCCGCATTGGCGAGCCCGACGACCTTCGCCCCCGATGCTTGCGCGCGCAGCAGGAAAGAGGAAAACTCCGAAGCATTCAGCGGATGCCGGATCGATCCCAGCACTTTGCCATTATTAGCGGTTATCACATCCGTCGCATCTTTTTCCAGCGTCGTCCCAAAGGTGTAATCGGCAGTCAGGAAAAACCAGGTATCGCCGCCATTGGCAACCACGGCGCGTGCGGTCGAATTGGCCAGCGCATAGGTGTCATATGCATAGTGCACTGTGACTGCCGTGCAGGCATCGTTGGTCAGTCGTCCTGAACCGGGACCGCTGAAGACAGCGATGCGGTTTTTTTCTTTGGCGACCTGCGCGACTGCGATCGCCGGGCCCGATGCAGCCACGTCGAGAATCGCATCGACCTGATCACGATCGAACCATTCACGCGCCTTGGTCGCCGCGATATCAGCCTTGTTTTGATGGTCGGCAAAGACCAACTGAATCGGTTTGCCGAGCACCTTGCCACCGAAGTCTGCGATCGCCAACTGCGCGGCAGTGACGGTGCCGGGTCCGGTAACGTCAGCGTACAGGCTTGACATATCGAGGATCAAACCGATCTTTACGATCTCGTCGGAGATTTTTACCGGTGCCGCATCAGCGATCAGCGAGGTAGAGCAGAGCAGGGCAACGAGCGTACTGGTCAGAGTTTTTTTCATTTTTTTCCCAGAAAAATTGATGGTGGAGCGTGGGCTCGTACAGTTCCTTCTGTGTTGTGCTGTACGCACCGTGGTCAGACAGTAGCAATCGGCGTTACCGGCGAGCCAACCGCGCCCGGCAAGCGCAACGGCGGTGCAGTCAGCATGAAGTGATGACGCTTGTTCGCTGCCAGCCAATCAGCCAATTCAGGCAGATACCAAAGCTCACCCAGTGGCAGGCCGAGCTTGAACAGGCAATGATGATGCAGAGGCAGCAGTGATTTTTTACCGATCGCATCTACCGCCGGATACGCTTCGACCGCGTAGTTATCAGCACACAGCGCGCTGATGCCTGATTCGGTAATCCAGTTCAGCAATCGCTCGTCGCGTCCATTCAGCACCGAGCAAGCGTGATGCAGCACCTGCGGATCAGGCATGCCCTGCATGCCAACGACCAGTTCCGCAAAGCCGGTACGCAGCACCAGCATGTCGCCGGGCTCGACCACGATATCGTCTTCGCGCAAGATCGTGCTCAGTTCGTCATAGCCGATCAGCTGGCGAGTCGACCCGAAGCGGCGCCACAAATCCACCAGTACGCCACGTCCTTGCATGCCATGCCTTGCCATGTGTTCGATGCCGAGGGTTTTAGCAAACGACAAATGTCCACCATCGCAGCCGCAGGCTTCTTCTTGATCGTCCTCGATATAATTCACCGGTCCCAGCACATCCTGGCCTGCAGCATAGCCGTTGTAGTAGACCATCTCGGCATGGCCATCGCCATCGGCATCGAAGCGGGCACCAACATGAGCGAGCGAATCCCACTGGGTCGAATACTGCAGCGATATCAGGACTTGATCGTCGGAGATCACATCGACACTATCGGCATCGATTTTGGAGAGCGGAAAATTCAGCATCGGTTTGCCGCCGTCGCGATAGGTCGGTTCCAAGCGTGGCGGACGCCGGCGCGGATTTAGCAGGCTGCCGCCGGGGAGATCGAGCGGCAAGGACAGGCAGAAGCTTCTACCAGCGCGGATTTCGGCAGCGCCTTTCAAGATCTGCTGCTGCGCAATCAGATTCACGCGCCCTAATTGATCGTTGTTGCCAAAGTCACCCCAGTTGGATCCGGGCGGTCGGTTCTTCCAGCGCATGCGTTGTCTCCAAATTTTAGTTTTATCGGCTTGATGCGCGCATCTTCAGCATGCAGTGTCGATCGCGTCAAACCTTAAATGAGCCTACCTCAAGAGTTCGGCTATCGTCAATCCTGATTGCTTTACAGGTAAGAGTGCCACTGCTATTCTCCTCTGGGTACCTGCATTTTCGACGGCAGTCCAGCGTGCCGGATCAGCGCTTGTCGACCCATGTCGACCTGGGGGAATTTTTTTTCAAGGCGCCACCATGCACGTCAAAGCACCTGCGTCGCCAACCGCTTGCGACAGTAATGAAAACTGGACTCCCTGATCCCATCACGTACGCACGATGGCCGGATTCCCAGGCCATAATTCGACTGCTCCTGCATACGTGCCTTCCAGGCCTGTCTTGTCGATTCATTTCGTATTGCATTGGCTCCAATCACTGATGAAGCTGCAATTCTGGAAGTTCTATCTCATCATTGGAAGGTGGGGCGAAATTCCCGCTTACCGACAAATCGCCGCTTCGATTCGACCCACGATCATTGCGCACGCACTGGCTGTGGCCGCTCGTGCCGCAGCCGAGTCTGGACTTGCTGCCACAGCGGGCCAACAACTGGCCACACGGTTATGTCAGGGCATGCTGGGCCGAACTGAAAAACATTGATCGAACGCGCAATGTTGCGCCGCAGGAGAGTGTTGATCGCCAGCCGCGCCGAGGGGTGAAAGGTGGGATCGGGGCGTAAGGATTCCAGCATGATCGTTCCTCATTCAAAAAAAAGAGAGAACTGCCAAAAGAAGCAAAAATTGCCTTGCGGGTGAAGGTGTCGAGCACTCGGGGGTCAGGGTTGGCGCCCGGGGCTCGGTGCGAACCGGCTAGACCGGGCCGCACAGGAAAATCGTCCTGCGCGCCGAGTCAGGCCGTGGCAAGAGCCGCGATGGTCAAGTCGCGCAGTCCTTCTGCGGCATCAAGGGCGGCCTGCCAAATGCA
>JACMRD010000140.1 GCA_014376645.1 Herminiimonas sp.
CGCGCTTTTTGCGCGCCCATCTGGGCATCGCGCCAAGCGCTTACCGGCGGGTGGTCAATCTGTTCGAGCCGCCACTGGGCACGACGGCCGATCTCATCTGACGGCTGCAACCATCGCTCAATATTCGCCGCCGCTCACATAACCGGGTGCAAGATTCTCGAACTTCGTGTGCTCGCGCTTGAAGTGCAGCTTGACCGTGCCGACCGGGCCGTTCCGTTGCTTGGCGATGATGATCTCGGCCACGCCCGGCTCCTTCGACTCTTCCTTCATGTAGTAGTCGTCGCGGTAGATGAACATGATGATGTCGGCGTCCTGCTCGATGGCGCCGGATTCGCGCAAGTCGCTCATCATCGGCCGCTTGTCGGGCCGGGTTTCGACCGAGCGGTTCAGCTGCGACAGCGCCAACACGGGACACTTCAATTCCTTCGCCAGCGCCTTCAAGCCGCGCGAGATTTCACCGATGACGGTGGCACGGTTTTCCTCGTTGCCACCGCTGCCGCTCATCAGCTGCAAATAGTCCACGATGATCAGGCCCAACTGGCCGCAGACGCGCGCCTGGCGGCGGGCGCGAGCGCGCACCTCGCTGGGCGACAGGCCCGGGCTTTCGTCGATGAAGATGCTGGCCTTGCCGAGCTTGTCCACCGCCTCCGACAGACGTCCCCATTCGTCGTCAGCCAGACGACCGGTGCGCAGATGGCCCTGGTCGATGCGGCCGATCGAGCCGACCATGCGCAGCGCCAGTTGCGCCGCGCCCATTTCCATCGAATAGATGACGACCGGCAGGCCTTCGTTGATCGCCACGTTCTCGCCGATATTGATGGCAAACGCGGTCTTGCCCATCGACGGCCGCGCCGCCAGCACGATCAGATCGCCGGGCTGGAAGCCTGCCGTCATCCGGTCCAAGTCATAAAAGCCGGTGCGCACGCCAGTCACGTCTTCGGCGCCGTTTTCGGCCAGTTCGTTCACCCGGTCGATCAGGGCAACGACCAGGTTGTCCATGCTTTGAAAACCCTGGCGGTTGCGCGAGCCTTCTTCGCCGATGCGAAAGATCTTGCCCTCGGCCTCGTCGAGGATGGCGGTCACCGGCCGGCCCTGCGGGGTGAGTGCAGCGGTGGCAATTTCGTCGGCGGCGCTGACCAGTTTGCGCAGGATCGCGCGCTCGCGGACGATCTCGGCGTAGCGGCGCAAATTGGCCGCGCTGGGCACGCTTTGCGCCAGCGCGTTCAGATAAGCCAAGCCGCCGCAATCGGCCGCCTTGCCGATGGAGGTCAGCTCCTCGAACACCGTCACCACATCGGCCGGTTTGCTGCCGTTGATCAGGCGGCCGATGGCGGCAAAGATCTGCTTGTGCTCGAAGCGGTAGAAGTCTGAATCGGTCAGCAGATCACCCGCCCGATCCCAGGCCGAGTTGTCGATCAGCAGGCCGCCCAACACGCTTTGCTCAGCCTCGACCGAATGCGGCGGGACGCGCAGGCGAGCGACTTCATCGTCGTGCGGCGCGGCGGCCGAGGTGCCGGGGAATTGGGGGGAGGAGTAGATCGCAGACATGGAGAAATGATACGTGCGGCCGCCGCTTCGGCCTGTGGACAAGGCTGTGGAAATGTCAGGGAGTTGGTGTGGATGGGGGAAATAAGTCCCCGCCCAAAAACAAAAGCCGGCAACTCTTTCGAGCCACCGGCTTCTCTGAGCCAACCGCCGAGGCAGTCGATTCAAGCAAGCATTTAAGCTGCTTCGGGCACCACTTGAACGTTCACTTCCACCACCACATCGGTGTGGGCAGCCACGTTCAC
>JACMRD010000141.1 GCA_014376645.1 Herminiimonas sp.
CAGAAGGATGAGGTGATCGCCTTCTGCCAGGCCAAGGCATCCGACGGCGGCAGCGGCGCGCTGGTAGTCCTGCTCAAGGCACAAAGTTAGTCATGACGTGCTGATGTCGAAAATGTCGCTGATTAACCTGATCGAGATCCTAGCGATCTTGGTCGGCGCATTCTCTGGCTTCATCGAAGCGCGCAGCAAGAAAATGGATGTGGTCGGCGTCTTCACCGTGGCATTCATCACCGCTTTCGGTGGCGGCACGCTACGCGACATCCTGCTCGACAAGCGGCCGCTGTTCTGGGTCGAACATCAAGAGTACGCCATCCTGATCTTCGTGCTGTCGCTGATCGCCGCGCCGCTGATCCGCACCCTGAAAAAAATCGTGTCGGAGAATCTGATCGTGATCGCCGATGCGCTCGGACTCGGTCTGTTTTCGATTGCCGGCGTGTCCGAAGCGCAGGCCGCCGGCATGCCGATCTTCATTGCCTCGATGATGGGCGTGGTCACCGGGATTTTCGGCGGCGTGTTGCGCGACATCGTCTGCAATGAGATCCCGATGGTGCTGCGCGACGGTCGCCCTTATGCGATCTGCTCGTTTATCGGTTGCTGGGTTTATTTGCTGCTGCAGAAGACCGGGGCGCCGCCCGATGTCGCGCTCTGGTCGAGCGCCCTGTTGATCTTCTTGCTGCGTATCGTGAGCTGGCGGCGCGACATCTATCTCGGCGAGTGAAGTCGCCGGCGCGACACATCGTTCATCTCAGTCGCGGAACTTGGCGTCTTTGGTGATGACGGTCATGTCGACGTACTTTGAGCCGTTATGATTGGTCGGCGAAAAATCGACATCGAATCCGCCTGTGTCGAAGTTGTTGCGGTTGATGGTCTCCAGTGCCCGCACCAGTTTTTCGCGCGTGAGCTCACGTCCGGCGCGGCGCAATCCCTCGATGAAGACTTTGGCGGCGATGAACCCCTCGAGACTCGAGAAATTCCAGTCCTTGACGCCTGATTTTGTCATCACCTTCTGGTATTCGCTCACGATCGGTAGTGCCCCGTGCCAAGGGAACGGCACGACCTGCGAAATCACCACACCCGGACCATCCTTGCCGAGCGTGTCGGCCAGCGCCTGGCTGCCGACGAACGAGACGTTGTAAAACTGGCCGGTGTAGCCAGCCTTCTGCATGCTGCGGATGTAGGCAGCGCACGAGGCATAGGCACTGATCTGGATGATCGCATCCGGTTTCTTGGGCAGTATCTTGGCCACCGCAGCACTGACATCGGTGCTGTTGCGTTCGACCGTCGCCGTCGCCACCATCTCGACCTTCATCAGCTTGAGCGCGCGCTCGACACCGGCCAGCCCGGCCCGGCCGTAGGCATCGTTCTGGTAAAACACCGCGATGTTCTTGATGCCGGTCTTGACCAGGCGGTCGACCAGATGTTCGGTTTCATCGAAGTAGCTGGCGCGGATGTTGAAGACGTCACGATTGAACGGCTGCCGCAGCGATTCGGCACCGGTGAACGGCGCGAAGAACGGTACGTGGGCCTGTGTGAAGATGGGCAGCGCGGCATTGCTGGTCGGTGTGCCGACATAGCCGAACAGCGCAAAGACGTTGTCGGTCTCGATCAGCCGTTTGGTGTTGGCAGCGGCCAGATCGGCTTCGTACTTGTCGTCGGCCTGGATGATCTCGACACGACGCCCATGCACCCCGCCCTGCGCGTTGACGGCGTCGAAGTAAGCCTTGGCGCCCGCGTTCATCTGGATGCCGAGCTGGGCTGCCGGCCCGGTAAAGGCTGCGGACTGGCCCAGCACGATCTTCTGGTCGGTGACGCCAGCTTCCGATGCCAGTGCGCCGGGGCTTGCGGCGCAGCCGAACGCCAGTACGGCGACGGCAAGTGCGGATCGGATCGGGGTGGGTATCAAAGCAAGGCTAGCCAGCCGGTTCAGGATGCTGCTGCTGATCTGCAAACGATAAAACGGCATGGGCATCGCCTCAAGAAAATTTATACGGCATCGGCTCCGGTTTCGCCGGTGCGGATACGAATGACCTGCTCAACCGATCGGACGAAAATCTTGCCATCGCCGATCTTGCCGGTTCGTGCGGCCTTGATGATCGCCTCGATTGCCTGATCGGCCCCCGCGTCGTCGACCACCGCCTCGACCTTGACCTTGGGTAGAAAATCCACCACGTACTCGGCACCGCGATACAGCTCGGTATGTCCTTTCTGGCGCCCGAATCCTTTTACCTCGGTCACGGTCAAGCCGGTCACGCCGACTTCGGCCAGCGCTTCACGCACTTCGTCGAGCTTGAACGGCTTGATAATTGCAGTAATTTGTTTCATGAATGCTCCAGAAAGTGTAACACCGATTGTTTTACTTTAATGCATATAGGAAACATTTTACACGTCTGATTCCCATTTTCACGACGCCTTCACACCACTGTGGACGGTGTGCCCCGCGCGGCGGCTACTCCCGGAATTTCGACGTGATCGGATAGCGCCAGTCGCGTCCGAATGCGCGGTGCGTGACCCGGATGCCGACCGGGGACTGACGGCGCTTGTATTCATTGATCTTGATGAGGCGGGTAATGCGTTCGACGTCCTGCAAGCGAAACCCTGCGTCTAGAATATCAGCAATGCTCACGTTTTCTTCCATATACATCTGCATGATTGCATCGAGCACTTCATACGGCGGCAGCGAATCCTGGTCGGTCTGATCTGGCCGTAACTCAGCCGACGGCGGCCGTGTCAGGATGCGTTCCGGAATGATGTCGGACAGCCCGTTGCGATAGGCGCAGAGCCGGTACACCAGGGTCTTGGCGATATCCTTGAGAACGGCGAAGCCGCCTGCCATGTCGCCGTACAAAGTGCAGTAGCCGACCGCCATCTCGCTCTTGTTCCCGGTGGTCAGGACGATCGAGCCGAACTTGTTCGACAGCGCCATCAGGATGGTGCCGCGGATGCGGGCCTGGATATTTTCTTCGGCCGTGTCTTCGGGCAGGCCCTTGAATTCCTGCGCCAGAGTCGAGCGGTAGGCCGCGAAGCAATCGTGGATCGGAATCTCGTCGTAGCGCACGCCGACCCGGCGCACCATCTCGCGCGAGTCGATCCAGGAAATCTCCGCAGTATAGGGCGACGGCATCATGACGGTGCGCACCTGATCGGCACCCAGCGCATCGACCGCCACGGCCACCGTCAGGGCCGAATCGACGCCGCCCGACAGACCGATGACCACGCTCGGAAACCCATTCTTGCGGACATAGTCACGCACCCCCAGCACCAGCGTCTGATAAACCTGCGCCTCGACCGACAGTTCAGCGGCAACCTGCCCGGCAGCGCCGACCACCGGCTCGCCGTTCTCGAAGCGCACGATCTGCAGATCCTCGGCGCAATGCGCCAGCCGGGCGCAGACCTGGCCCTGGCTGTCGAGCACAAAGGAATTGCCGTCGAATACCAGCTCATCCTGCCCCCCCACCAGGTTAGCGTAGACCAGCGACATGCCCTGGGCGCAGACATTCGCCCGCATCATGTCGTAGCGCAGATGCTGCTTGACCATGTGGAATGGCGATCCGTTCGGAATCAGCAACACGTCGGCGCCGGCCGCACGGGCCCGCGCCGGCGCACGCGGAAACCAGGTGTCTTCACAGATGTTCACCCCGAAGCGGGTCCCCTTGACGGTGAACACCAGGGCATCCTTGCCGGCGCTGAAGTAGCGTTTTTCGTCGAACACGGTGTCGTTGGGCAGTTCACTCTTGAAGTAGGTCGCCAGCACGGCGCCGTCGCAGACGACGGAAGCCGCATTGAAGCGCTCGCCGCCCTGGCTGACCGGATGGCACAGCACCACGTGCATCCCCGCAAACGCCTTGAGCGAGGCCACCAGCGCATCAAACGCGATGGCGGTTTTTGCGTAAAATGACGGACGCAACAACAGGTCTTCCGGCGGATAGCCGACCAGCGACAGTTCGGGCGTGACCACGATATCGGCCCCGCCCTCGTGGGCGCGACGGCAGGCGTCGAGAATCTTGTCGGCGTTGCCGGCGAGGTCGCCGACGGTACTGTTGATTTGCGCTATGGCGACGTGCACGGTCATGGTGGCGATGAAAGCGGTGGATACGGTGGCTACCGTGGTTAAAGGGTCGATCTCGGCGGCGAACTGTCGAGGTTCCAATGGTGGTGTTCCAATTTTGACAGGTCAGGCTCGCCCGCTTCAGGTCGAGGCCGCGCTGTCGATGACTCCGTGAGGCTGAATCTGAATTATCGCACGCGACTCCTATCTTCCTTGTCCGACATCGGCGCGCCCGTCTGGGACGCGCTGGTGGCAACCCAGGCCGACGCCAATCCCTTCCTGTCGTTCGCTTTTCTCGACGCTTTGCATGCCTCGGGGGCGGCGGCGGCCGATACCGGCTGGCAGCCGCAATTCCTGACACTCTGGCGCGAAGACCAGCTCGCCGCCGCCATGCCGCTCTACGCCAAATCGCACTCCTACGGCGAGTACGTCTTCGACTGGGCCTGGGCCGATGCTTACCGACGCAACGGTCTGGAGTATTACCCAAAGCTGCTCTCAGCAATTCCATTCACGCCGGTCTCCGGCAGCCGACTGCTGGCCATCGATATCGATGCACGCACCGCCCTGATCGATGCCCTGAAGTCGATCCAGGAAAACAGCGGCCTGTCCTCGACCCATGTCCTGTACCCGCCGCAGGAGGAAGCCGAAGCCCTGCAGGCAGCCGGTTTCCTGTTGCGCTCGGGAGTGCAGTTCCACTGGCTGAACAACAGCTACGCAAGCTTCGACGCGTTTCTCGACACGCTCGAACGCAAGAAGCGCAAGAACATTCGCGCCGAGCGGCGCAAGGTCAGCGAAGCCGGCGTCACTTTCCGTCATGTCGAAGGCATCGACGCCACCGATGCCGACTGGCGCTTCTTCAAGCGCTGCTACGACAGCACCTACAGCGCACATCATTCGAGCCCGTATCTGAACCTGGATTTTTTCCAGCGCATCGGCAAGACGATGCCGCAGCAGATCCTGCTGATCGTGGCCGAGCGCGCGGGCAAACCGATCGCTTCGTCACTGCTGATCCACTCGGAGACCACGATGTACGGGCGTTACTGGGGTGCGCTGGAAGAAGTGCCGTGCCTGCATTTCGAGACCGCCTATTACCAGCCGCTCGAATTCTGCATCCGCCGTGGCATCGCCTGCTTCGAAGGCGGCGCCCAGGGCGAACACAAGATGGCACGCGGCTTCCTGCCGCAGAAGACCTGGTCGGCGCACTGGCTGGCCCATCCAGACTTTGCCGACGCCATCGAACGCTTCCTGGAACAAGAGAGCGGCGGC
>JACMRD010000142.1 GCA_014376645.1 Herminiimonas sp.
CCACGCCAGGCGTAGATCGCCTGATCGTCGTCGCCCACGGCGGTAAACATCGGCTTCTTGCCCACGCCGGTGACGAGCAGCTTGACCAATTCGTACTGGCAGGTATTGGTGTCCTGATATTCGTCGACCAGCAGATAACGCAGGCGCCGCTGCCATTTGTCGCGCACGGTCTCGTTGTCGCGGAACAGTTCGACCGGCAAGCGGATCAGGTCGTCGAAATCGACCGCCTGATAGGCCGACAGGGTCGCCACATAACTGCGGTAGATGCGTGCGGTCTGGGCTTGTTCCTCGTCGATGGCCGCTTTCAGGGCAGCGTCCGGATCGATCAGGCCGTTCTTCCACAAGGACATCGTGCCCTGGATGCGCCGGATCAGTTGCTTGTCGGTGGTCACGGCGAGGTCCTGGACCAGCGAAAAACAATCGTCGCTGTCCATGATGGAAAACCGGTCCTTCAAGCCGACGTTGCGCGCCTCCTGACGCAGGATGGTCATGCCCAGCGAATGAAAGGTGCTCACGGTCAGCTGATTGGCCTGCTTCGGTTGCTGCAGCAGGCTGGCGATACGGTCGCGCATCTCCGCCGCCGCCTTGTTGGTGAAGGTCAGCGCCGCCACATGCTTGGGCTCGTAACCGCACTGTTCGATCAGGTAGGCGATCTTTTGGGTGATGACGCGCGTCTTCCCGGAGCCGGCGCCGGCCAGCACCAGGCAGGGGCCGTCGAGATAACGCACGGCCTCGCACTGCGGGGCATTCAAACCGGATGGGGGAGAAGTCGACATGCGTGGTGTGGGGGGCGGAATGCAATGACGCGAAGAAGCCGAAGCGAAGCGCGACATTGTAGCAGCGCGCAGCCCCGGCCCGGACGATTGCCGCGCCGCCCACGCCGGCGCGCAAACGCATACACTGGCGATCTTTTCACTTACTGACCCATGCAATGAAGTTCGAACATCTGGTTCAAATCAACGACCCGCTCAATCCGCTGATCGAGCCGCTTACCCCGACCCAGCTCTGGCGCGGCCTGGTCCTGCGGGCGCGGGCGCCGAAACTGTTCGTGCCCTGGCTCGACGACTGCGACATCGTCAGCAGCACGCCGCAAGCTCTGGAGCGGGTGCTGCGGTATGGCGACGTCAGCATCCGCGATCTGGTCAACTTCGAGCCCGAGCAGCTCATCCGCTATGCGATTCCGGCACAAAACGAAATGGTGGCGTCGACCCTGCTGGTGCGCGTCGAGACGCCCGGCGCCGACGCGCTGAACGTGCGCTTCAGCTATGACGACGGGGTCACCGAGGAAGCCGGCAGCATGGATGCGTTCTACAACGAGTTCCGCCGCTCCGCCTACCAGGAATCCGACATCGATACGGTGCGCATCATTCGCGAACTGGCCGCCGAAGGCCGGTTCGATACCGAGCACTTTTAAGAGCGGTGCAAGCAGCGTCGCGTCTGGCTGGTGTACCTTGCGCGCAGTGGACCATGCCAGTGCTTAATGCGGCTCGACTTCGGTGGAGGCCGGTGTAACCGGCGCGGGTTTGTCACCGTGCAGCATGGCGGCGATGAGATTTTCGTCATGCAGGCGGCTCATCCACAGCGCGCCGCCGATGTGTATCACCACTGCGGCGAGCAGGGCGTAGCCGATTACCGCATGGACGCCCTGAAGCCATTCATCGCCCCAGAAATAGTCCATGCGCATCATCCAGCCACTGATGCCAAGCAGGATGACCAGACTCCATAGCAATGTGACCATCCACGCGGCGGCGGGGTTATGGCCCAGATATCTTGGCGGCTTTCGAACTCGCAAAGCAGCAACGTAAGTGAAAAAGGCCTGGATACCAGGACGAAAGCTTGCGAGCCGGGCATGGTTCTTCGCGATCAGTCCCCACAACAGGCGGAGACCGACAACCACGAGCGCAGCCGTGCCCAGTTGGCGATGAATCGGCGAGCTGCCTTCATTCAACCAATTGGCGATCACCAACGCCGCTACTGTCCAATGGCTGATGCGAACCGCGAGGTCCCATACCCGTACCCGCGCCGCTGGCCCGCTGTTCATCGATACCATCCGGCAGGAAAATTACTTCTCGATTTCAGCCTTGACGACTGCGAGGGTCTTGGTATCGTAATAGATTTCGACCTTCTTGCCGGCCTTGTCGTGGCCGTAAATTTCATAGCAGTTACCGTCGATTTTGAATTTCTTGATCTTGTAGCCCTGGGTTTCGATGCGCGCGCGGGCATCGGCTTCCGTCAGCCATTCCGACTTGGGATTGGCGGGGCATTTGGCACCGGCCATGGCAGTACCTGTGCTGACGCTGAGAACAAGGGCAAAGAGTAGCTTGGACATGATTTTTCCCAGAAAAGGTGATGAATGGAGGCACGGCGTTCGGCTCGAATTGCCACTGCGGCTTTGTTCTGCGCTAATCGTAATGGGAATTATTCTTATTTTCAAGTTAATATCGAAAAATCTGGCGTCGACCAGGCTGGCCTTGAGGCCACTCATGCTGACCGTGGTATCCATCGCAGCAAAACCTTACGCTCCGACACGGCAAAAATATTTAGAACCTATGTCGATGGGCAAGATCGCTGGCGCGTTCAGATATCGACCGGATCGACTTCCAGCGACCAGCGCACCCGGCTCTTCATGGCGCGCAGCGCGGCGATCCAGGCCTTCAGGAAGGCTTGCAGCGCGGGCCGTGATACCGACTCCACCAGCAACTGCGCGCGGTCAACATTGGCCACGCGGGTCATGGTCATCGGGATCGGGTCGTTGATGAGAATGCCGTCATGTTCGATGCATCCGGCGGCTTCCTGCAGGAAGCTTAGCGCCACCGCCAGTTCGCGTGCCTCCGCCCGCAACAGGGCCTGGTAGATGAACGGCGGCAGTCCGGCCTGCTGGCGTTCCAGCAGCAGATCATTGGCGAACGGTTCGTAGTCATGCGCCATCACGGCGGCAAACAGCGGATGCTGCGGATAGCGGGTCTGGATCAGCACTTCGCTGGCGCTGCCCTCGGCGCTGCGTGCACGCCGCCCGGCGCGGCCGGCAACCTGCATCAGCTGCGCGAACAACCGCTCGCTGGCCCGGTAATCCTGGGAGAACAGCGCGGTATCCGGATTGAGCACGCCGACCAGGGTCAGGTTCTGGAAATCGTGGCCCTTGGCGACCATCTGGGTGCCGATCAGGATATCGATCTCGCCCCGATGGACCTGGTCGAACGCCGCTTGCGCACTACCCTTGCGGCGGGTCGAATCGGCATCGATGCGCAGGACGCGGGCCTCCGGGAATGCGGCCTGCAATCCTTCCTCGACGCGCTGCGTGCCGCGTCCCAGGGGCTGGATGTCGACGTTGCCGCAAGTCGGACAGGCACGCGGAATGCGCTGCTCCAGGCCGCAGTGATGACAGCGTAGCTGCCGGTCCAGCTTGTGCAGCACCATGAACGCCGTGCAGCGGCTGCAATTGCTGATCCACCCGCACGCATCGCATGCGACCACCGGTGCATAGCCGCGGCGATTGAGAAAGAGCAGGGATTGCTCGCCCCGTGAGAGCCGTAACTTCAACGCCGCCAGCAGGCAGGCCGTCAATCCCTCGACCGGCTTATCGCGCTCCATGTCGATCAGCAGGACCTGGGGCAGCGCCGCGTCCTTGACCGCGCGTTCGCGCAGTTCGAGCTTGCGATAGCGTCCGGACTGCGCGTGATGCCAGGTTTCCAGCGACGGTGTCGCTGATCCCAACACGATTGGAATATCCAGCTGACGCGCACGCCAGACCGCCAGGTCGCGCGCCGAATAACGTAGGCCCTCCTGTTGCTTGTAGGACGGGTCGTGTTCTTCGTCGATGATGATCAGCTTGAGCTGAGGCAGTGAAGCCAGGATCGCCAGCCGCGTGCCGAGCACGATGCGGGCCTGACCCAGATGCGCAGCCACCCAGTTGCTCAGCCGCTCGCCTTCGGCCAGGCCGCTGTGCAGCGTCGCCATCGCCACGCCGGGGAAGCGGGCGCGGATGTTGGCTTCGAGCTGGGGTGTCAAATTGATTTCCGGCACAAGGATCAGGATCTGCGCCGGGTTGAGCGTGTCGCCCGTTTCGGCCAGAATGGTGGCGGCCGCCTGAAGATAGACCTCGGTCTTGCCGCTGCCGGTCACGCCGTACAGCAAGGTCGGCGCGAATCCCCTGGCGGCCGCAATCGCAGCGGCGGCATCCCGTTGGGCCGGGTTCAACGCATGCACGGTCCCCGGCGTGGCGTCGTGCGTCGGCTGCGGCAGCGCCGCTTTCTTCAGGGCCCTCGTGAGGGAAGTCGGCTTGGCAGCGCGCAGGTTCTTCGGCAACCCGGGCAGCATGACTTCTCCCAGCGGACGCTGGTAATAATCGGCAGCAAAGGTGCACAACCCCAACCATGCCGTCGACAGGGGCGGCAATTCACTGCGCACGGCCAGTGCGGCCTTGAGCTTGTCAGGCGCGACCTCGCTGTCTTCGGCCATGGCCACGATGACGCCAACCACGTCGCGACGCCCGAACGGCACCAGCGCAAGTTGTCCCACCAGCGGCACGGTCGCACCATCCTCAAGCAGCCAACGGTAATCGAAACAGACGTCGAGTGGCGCATCGATGGCGACGCGGAGGATGCATTGTTTCACGTAGTTAATGTGATCCCTCAATAAACGCTGTAACACGCGGTTTCATAAGCGCTTTTCGATCTATCCACAAAACCTGTGGATAACTTTGTGGATAACCCCCACTTGACAGCAGTTGCGTCCAGCAACGGCGCGGGTCTTGACACATTGCTTAAATGAAAAGCAGAATTTTATTCTTTTAAAATCAATGGCTTGAAAAACACTGGAAATTTTCTAGAAAAAATATTTGCAAAATTTTCTGCTGCTCTGCACAAGCCAGAATTTGTGAATAAGTTTCCGGCGCACGCGCCAAAATGGTTCATTAAATCGCGGCCACGCCCACTTTCCGAGGTGCTCCCGGCTGCAATGTCAATCCCTCATTCGTGGCTTACAGTGCAACCAAAACTAACTGAAACTTAAAGTGAAACCTCAAGGACACCGCTAAGCCCTAGTTTCATATGGATTTTTTGATCTATCCACAAAAGCTGTGGATAACTTTGTGGATAACTACCCCCTTGACAGCCCGCAGGCCAGTAACCACGCGGGTTTCAATAAAATGCTCATACGAAAAGCAAAAATTAATGCCTTAAAAATCAACGACTTGAATATAGACCTCTGACGGCACTAAAAAAAATTTTAATCCCCCCAGACCGTCCCTACTTTTACCGCAATGTGCATAAGTCCCAAGGTCAGGACCGCACATCGTCACTGGAAGGTTGCATTGACTGCAACAAAGTAGTGCGTTAGAAAAATGTCAGGCTGTAAGCTGCCAAGCCTGCCGTACGGTTACATTTCACAAGTCGGTCACTTCAGTCGATGAAAGTTGGTATCAAAAACCCAGAATTTGACTGCGGCTGCGGGTAAGCCTGTGTACAAGGTTATTCCGCCCCTGCTGTTACCCAACAGATACCGACGCCGAAGACGATCTACCCCGGATGCCGCATGGCCCGGCTGACCTGGTGCACCGTCTCGACCATGACCTCGACTGCGGATGGCGGCGTGAATTGCGAAATCCCGTGTCCCAGGTTGAAGACATGGCCGTTGCCGGCCTTCGGCTGGCCGAACGCCTGCAGTGTTTTCCCGACTTCGGCACGGATCTGGTCAGAACTGGAAAACAGGACCACAGGGTCGAGGTTACCCTGCAAGGCCACCCGCTCACCGACCAGCGCCCGCGCCCGGCTCAGGCCCATGGTCCAGTCCAGGCCGACTGCATCCGCACCGATGTCGGCGATCTGCTCCAGCCACAGACCACCGCCTTTGGTGAAGACGATGCAGGGCACGCGGACACCGTTTTTTTCATGCTGCAGCTGGGACACGATCTGGCGCATGTAAGCCAACGAGAATTCCTGATACGCTCCGTCGGCCAGTGCGCCGCCCCAGGAGTCGAAGATCATCACGGCCTGTGCGCCGGCATCAATTTGCGCGTTGAGATAGGCGGCAACGGCGTCGGCATTGGTGCGCAAGATGTGGTGCATCAAGTCCGGCCGGTTGTAAAGCATGGTCTTGACGGTGCGGTAGTCGCTCGAACCGCCACCCTCGACCATGTAGCACGCCAGGGTCCATGGACTACCCGAAAACCCGATCAGCGGGACGCGACCACTGAGCTCGGTGCGGATCTGCGTGACCGCATCGAACACGTACTGCAGGCTGCCGGGCTCCGGCTTGCGCAGGGCCAGCACCGCCGCTTCATCGCGCAGCGGCCGTTCGAACTTCGGCCCTTCGCCATCGGCGAAATACAGACCCAGCCCCATCGCGTCGGGCACGGTCAGGATGTCGGAGAACAGGATTGCGGCATCGAGCGGAAAACGGGCCAGCGGCTGGAGCGTGACTTCGGTGGCGTAATCGGGATTTTTTGCCAGCCCCAGAAATGAGCCTGCACGCTTGCGTGTCGCATTGTACTCAGGCAGGTAGCGACCGGCCTGGCGCATCAGCCACACCGGCGTGTAATCGGTTGGCTGGCGCAACAGGGCGCGGATGAAGGTGTCGTTCTGGAGGGGGGCAAACTGGGCGGGCATCGGGGGCAATCGCGAATTTTTCGTGAGGGCATATTATCGCCGAAAGCGGCATCCCCAACAGGTGCAAATCCGGGGCAAATCCAATCTCGTCGCACGCACCTTATTCCACCATGGACACGCCGCAGGCCAGCACGTAGACTCCCCGAGCTGCAGAAGCATGGCGCAATTCAAACCATTGGTGCGCCTGACTCCCGGGCGCGCCCGGACTGCAACGAAAATGATGACCGCGTCGGCAAAATCTGACCCGGTGTCACCTGCCCCCAACGACTGTTCTAGCTTGCCCTCCATGAAATATTTTATCGAATGCACGAATACCTACGGGTCCGAGTCCAACTCCGGTATCCAGCGGGTCGTGCGCAGCATCGTCGGCGCGGCCGTCACGATTAAAGGCGATCCGCAGATGGTGCCCGTGATCTACGGAGGTCATCATTTCTACAGTATCGAGGGCCGCATCCGGTATCCGGAATCAGTCATCAACACGGGCAGCGTGCCCGCACAACGTGTGGCATCGGTCAAGGGCGCGTTGCGAAAAGTGCTGCAGGGAGTGCGTCGCCTGCTGGTAACGGTGGCGCCCTTTCCGGCCGTCGTCCGTTTTGCCTATGCACCACCGACGCAATGGGGATTGTCGCGAATCGTGATGCTGCCGCTGGCGTGGAAGCGCTCGGGGCGCGCGCTGGTCGGTCCTGCGCGCGCGCCTGTGGTCATTGGGTCTGACGACGTGCTGGTGTTACTGGATTCGTCATGGCACACCACTCTCTGGAACACGGTCGACCAGTACCGGCAGCAAGGCACCA
The DNA here is from genome assembly GCA_014376645.1 of Herminiimonas sp. Taxonomy (GTDB): domain Bacteria; phylum Pseudomonadota; class Gammaproteobacteria; order Burkholderiales; family Burkholderiaceae_D; genus JANXSS01. The sequence goes on from JACMRD010000142.1 coordinate 7,400, forward strand.
CCGTCGTGGTGGTGATCTATGACTTGATTCCATTGACGCATCCGCAATTCTGCGTGCCGACCGTGGTCGCCTCATTCACGGCCTGGATCAAGCAGGCTATCCCGCGCGCAGACGTTGTCATCGCGATTTCGAATACGATTGCCATCGAGTTACAAGGAGTCATGGACACCCTCGCAGTCGGCAACGACCGCGTGCCTGCACTCACCTATTTCTGGCTCGGCAGCGATCTCGACGGCGAATCCGTCAGTACCAAGGTGCTCGACCTTGAGCTTGCGCAGGTCTGTAGATCGACGATACCAAGTTATGCGTACGTCGGAACGATCGAGCCGCGCAAGAATCATTTCTATGCATTGCAGGCATTCGATGCGCTGTGGGCGCGCGGTATCGCCGCCAATTTCCTGATCATCGGACGCATCGGCTGGCACTGCGAAGATTTCGTGCGGCAGGTCAAAGCGCATCCGGCATACGGCCAGCATCTGTTCATGTTCAATGACGTGGAAGACAACGAACTCGCCCATGTCTACGATACGGTACGGGGCCTGATTTTTACATCGGTGGCGGAAGGATTCGGGTTGCCGATCGTGGAAGGGTTGAAACGCGGCTTGCCGGTCTTCGCGAGCGACATTCCAGTCTTTCGCGAGATCGGGCAGGAAGGGGTGGTCTTCGTCGATCTCGATCAGCCTGACTCGCTGGCCGACGCCCTGGCGTCCCACATTGCGCAGGGGGCCCATCGGCTCGGCGCGCCGATCGAATGGATGACCTGGCGTCAGAGTGCCCTGCAACTCCAGGAGCGGATCGCGCAGTGCCTGGCCGATCGGTCAAAAACAATGCGGACAGCAGCGCACGATCGGTGACGCCGGGGGTTTTACGTCACCTTCATCTTCAAATACTCCGGATGGGCGTCGGGATAGGCCAGATTCATGTCCTTCATGGTGTCGGCAACGATCGTTGCAATCGCAAGATTGCGATGCGTTTTCGAATCGGCCGGGATTACATACCAGGGTGCGTGATCGGCGTCTGTCTCTCGGATGGCCGCACGATACCGGTCCTGATAGTCGGCCCAGGCCTTGCGTTCCTCAAGGTCGTTGGGGTCGAATTTCCAGTGCTTCTCGGGATCTGCCAAACGTTCTTCCAGACGCAGCTTCTGTTCTGCCGACGAGATATGCAGGAAAAATTTCAGGATGACGGTCCCGGTTTCGGCCAGCATCCGTTCGAAGTCGCGGATATGGGCGAAGCGGCGTGCGGCTTCCGCGTCGTCGATCCAGCCATGGACCCGCGTGATGAGAACATCTTCGTAGTGGCTGCGATTGAAGATGGCAATTTCGCCCTGCGCCGGTACTTCGCTGTGAACCCGCCACAAAAAATCATGCTCCCGCTCGATCGTCGTGGGTGCCTTGAACGCGACACTGCGGACGCCGAGCGGGTCGACTGCACTGAAGACGCCCTTGACGGTGCCATCCTTGCCGGAGGTGTCCATGCCCTGCAGGACGATGATTATCTTGCGCGCCCGGGCCGCGTAGAACACATTTTGAAATTCGGCGATCTGCTGTGCCAGCTCCTGGGTACGCGCCCTGTCGGCAATCTTGTCGCCACTCGACATGGGCTTTGCGCCCGCACCCGCCTCCGTGATCTTCAGGTCAGTGGTGCTGCGCATGATGCTGCGGGCGTCGGGTGCGTCCTTCGATGATGTTTTTGACTGTGCCATCAATTTGCCCTGATCATTTCCATGTGATCGAGCTTGATGCATCGATCCATTACGACGATCAGACCAGCGTGTTCTGCCCGGGCGGCGGCAGCCGGCTCGGTGATGCCCAGTTGCATCCACAAACAATTGGCGGCAATTGCGATGGCTTCGTCAACGATCGGTCCAATGTCTTCGGATTTGCGGAAGCAGTCGACGATCTCGATGTCGACATTCGATACCGCCAGTGCTGCAGCCGCTTCCGGCAGGGTCGCGTAGCAGTGTTCGCCGAGTATCGTGGTGCCGGCTACTGCCGGATTGACCGGAATGATCCGGTAGCCGTGGGCTTGCATGTACTGGGCGACCTCGTGACTGGGGCGATCCGGCCGCGGCGACAGGCCAACGATGGCGATCGTGCGATAACGCGCCAGAACTTCGTTTCTCAAGTGCATGCTCACTCCTTTGCATCGTGGCGATAAAAAAAGGCAGCCGGGGCTGCCTTTCCATTTTACTTCTAATGCCCGTCATCATACGGATGCGGCCCGACCACCGTGCCGTGCCCGAATCAGCGCTTCTGACGTAGGCGCGCGATGGCCGCGAGCTGGGCGATGGCGACCGACAGTTCAGCCTGAGCGGCTGCGTAGTCAATCTTCGATTCCCGGTTGACGAGGGCTTCTTCAGCCTTCTTCTTGGCTTCGGCTGCCTTGGCTTCATCCAGATCGGCGCCGCGGATCGCGGTGTCAGCCAGGACGGTCACGCTGTTCGGTTGCACTTCGAGCAAACCGCCGGCGACGAAAACAAACTCGTCTTCGGTCTGACCGACCACCTTGATGCGGACTGCACCCGGACGGATGCGGGTCATCAGCGGCGTGTGTTTCGGATAGATCCCAAGCTCACCGGCTTCACCCGGTAACGCGACGAATTCGGCTTCACCGGAAAAAATCAATTCTTCCGCTGAGACCACGTCGACGTGAATAGTATTTGCCATGTCGTTTCCTGACCAGCGATCGGCACGCCCGCGATGTGATCGCGGGCGCGCCAAAGGACCGGAATTAGTTGATCTTCTTGGCTTTTTCGATGGCTTCTTCGATCGTGCCGACCATGTAGAACGCTTGTTCCGGCAGATGATCGAGTTCACCCGAGGCGATCATCTTGAAGCCCTTGATCGTGTCCTTGAGCGAGACGTATTTGCCAGGCGAACCGGTAAACACTTCAGCAACGTGAAACGGCTGCGACAGGAAACGCTGCATCTTACGAGCGCGGGCGACCAGAAGCTTGTCATCCGGCGCTAGTTCGTCCATGCCCAGAATCGCGATAATGTCGCGCAATTCCTTATAGCGCTGCAACGTACCTTGCACGGCGCGAGCGGTATCGTAATGGTCCTGGCCGACGACCAGCGGGTCGAGCTGACGCGAGGTCGAGTCGAGCGGATCGACCGCAGGATAGATACCGAGCGAGGCGATGTCACGTGACAGCACGACGGTGGAGTCGAGGTGGGCAAAGGTCGTTGCTGGCGATGGATCGGTCAAATCGTCGGCTGGCACGTAGACGGCCTGGATCGAAGTGATTGAACCGGTCTTGGTCGACGTGATGCGCTCTTGCAGACGCCCCATCTCTTCGGCCAGCGTCGGCTGGTAACCCACGGCCGATGGCATACGGCCCAGCAGCGCGGAGACTTCGGTACCGGCCAGCGTGAAGCGGTAGATGTTGTCGACGAAGAACAGCACGTCCTTGCCTTCGTCGCGGAAGCTCTCCGCGATCGTCAGACCGGTCAGCGCAACGCGCAGACGGTTACCGGGCGGCTCATTCATCTGGCCGTAGACCATCGCGACCTTCGAATTTTCCGGGTTCTCGAGGTCGACCACTTTGGCATCGGCCATCTCATGGTAGAAGTCGTTACCTTCGCGGGTACGCTCGCCGACGCCGGCGAACACGGACAGACCGCTGTGAGCTTTGGCGATGTTGTTGATCAGCTCCATCATGTTGACGGTCTTGCCGACACCAGCGCCGCCGAACAGGCCGACTTTACCGCCCTTGGCGAACGGGCAAACCAGATCGATCACCTTGATGCCGGTTTCAAGCAGGTCCTGCGATGGCGACAGTTCGTCGTAAGCTGGCGCCTTGCGATGGATCGACATCATGCGATCGTGGCTGACCGGACCGCATTCATCGATCGGATTGCCCAGCACGTCCATAATGCGGCCCAGCGTTGCTTTGCCGACCGGAACCATGATCGGATGACCCGTATTCTGGATCATCATGCCGCGGCGCAGACCGTCGGAGGTACCCAATGCGATGGTACGGACGATGCCGTCGCCCAACTGCTGCTGGACTTCGAGCGTCAGTTCCGAACCCGCCATTTTCAAGGCGTCATACACCTTGGGCATCGAATTGCGCGGAAACTCAACGTCCACCACAGCACCGATACACTGAACGATTTTGCCGTCAGCCATGTTCGTTCCTTCAATATAAGTAATTTAAATTCGATTCTAGTCACTTGAGGACAGAGTGCCGCTTCGCTCAACTCTGTCCCGCAATTCGTCAGACGGCAGCCGCACCGGCAACAATCTCGGAAAGCTCTTTGGTAATCGCTGCCTGCCGCGTCTTGTTATAAATGAGCTTTAACTCACCGATTACACTACCCGCGTTATCGCTGGCCGATTTCATCGCGACCATCCGTGCCGATTGTTCCGACGCCAGATTTTCTGCGACCGCCTGATACACCAGCGCCTCGACATACCGCACCAGCAACTCATCGATCACTGTCTGCGCTTCCGGTTCATAGATGTAATCCCACGAGTGGTTGCCCTTATCGGCCTGCATGCGCTCGCCTGCCAGTGGCAGCAATTGCTCGAGCATCGGCTCCTGCTTCATCGTGTTGATGAACTTGGTATAGACCAGGTACACCGCATCGAGCTTGCCTTCCTGGTACGCATCCAGCAACACCTTGACCGGCCCGATCAGCTTGTCCAGATGCGGCGTATCGCCCAACTGCACAGCGTGCGACACGACCTTGGCGCCGATCCGGTTCAGGAAGCCCAGCCCCTTGTTACCGATCGCAACGGCTTCGATCTTGTTGCCCTTCGACTCCAGATCGCGCACCTTGGCCGTCACCAGACGCAACGCGTTGGTATTCAAGCCACCGCACAGACCCTTGTCGGTCGTGACGACGATGAAGCCCACGGTCTTGGCCGTATCCTGCTTGACCAGGAACGGATGCGTGTATTCCGGATTGGCTGTGGCCAGGTTTGCCGCAATGTTGCGAATCTTGTCGCTATATGGACGAGCCGCCCGCATCCGCTCCTGCGCCTTGCGCATCTTGGACGCGGCGACCATTTCCATCGCCTTGGTGATCTTCTTCGTATTTTCTACGCTCTTGATCTTGCCACGTATCTCTTTGCCTACTGCCATGAGTCGCTACTCCTTTACCCCAACTTCGCACCGCTGAACTGCTGCGAATAGTCTCGATGATGCCACGTGTCCGATACGCCAGCACGGTGGCTGGCGCGCGGACTCAGAACGATTTCTTGAAGCTGGTGATCGCCGCGGACAGTGCTGCTTCGTTGTCCTTGTCAAGCGCCTTGGTCTCTTCGATCTTCTGCAGCACGGCTGCGTGGCTGGTCTTCATGAAACCATGCAGACCTGCTTCGAACGGCAAGACTTTTTTGATTTCCAGGTCATCGAAGAAGCCTTTGTTGACGGCAAACAGTGACACGGCCATCAGTGAAATCGGCAACGGCGAGTACTGCGCCTGCTTCAGCAACTCCGTCACGCGGGCACCGCGATCGAGTTGCTTGCGGGTCGATTCGTCGAGGTCGGAAGCGAATTGCGCAAACGCCGCCAATTCACGATACTGCGCCAAGTCGGTACGGATACCGCCGGACAGACCCTTGATAACCTTGGTCTGCGCTGCACCACCAACGCGCGACACCGAAATACCGGCATTGATCGCAGGGCGCACGCCCGAGTTGAACAAGGCGGTGTCCAGGAAGATCTGGCCATCGGTAATCGAAATCACGTTGGTCGGCACGAACGCCGAGACGTCGCCCGCCTGGGTTTCAATGATCGGCAGCGCAGTGAGCGATCCGGTCTTGCCCTTGACTTCGCCCTTGGTGAAGGCTTCGACGTAGTCTGGATTGACGCGGGCTGCGCGCTCGAGCAGGCGGCTGTGGAGGTAGAACACGTCGCCAGGATACGCTTCGCGGCCTGGTGGACGGCGCAGCAGCAGCGATACCTGCCGGTAGGCCACGGCTTGCTTCGACAGATCGTCGTACACGATCAGTGCATCTTCACCGCGGTCACGGAAGTATTCGCCCATGGCGCAACCGGAGTACGGCGAGACATACTGCATCGCGGCCGATTCGGAAGCCGACGCTGCCACAACGATCGTGTATTCCATCGCTCCGTGCAGCTCCAGCGAGCGCACGATGTTCTTGATGGTCGATGCCTTCTGGCCGATGGCGACATAGATGCATGTCACGTCCTGGCCCTTCTGGTTGATGATCGCATCGATGGCGACGGCGCTCTTGCCGGTCTGGCGGTCACCGATGATCAGTTCGCGCTGGCCACGTCCGATCGGCACCATGGCGTCGATCGATTTCAGGCCGGTCTGCATCGGCTGCGACACCGATTGCCGGGCGATCACACCTGGAGCGATCTTTTCGATCGGCGCGAACAGCTTGGCGTTGATCGGACCCTTGCCGTCGATCGGCTGGCCCAGGGCGTTGACGACCCGACCCTTAAGTTCCGGACCGACGGGGACTTCAAGAATACGGCCCGTACACTTGACGGTATCGCCTTCGGAGATATGCTCGTAGTCGCCCAGAATCACGGAGCCGACCGAATCACGCTCCAGATTCAGCGCAAGGCCAAATGTGTTACCTGGAAATTCCAGCATCTCGCCCTGCATCACGTCGGACAGACCGTGGATGCGGCAGATACCGTCGGAGACCGAAATGACGGTACCCTGATTGCGAATCTCGGCATTGTCGCCGAGCCCTTGAATCCGACTCTTGATCAGTTCGCTGATTTCGGACGGGTTGAGTTGCATGTCAAACTCCTAAAAATTTAATCTTCGCTAATGCGACTGTCAGGCGCTGCGGTTCGTTCGGTCAGGGCATGCCGGGACTAATGGCCCAGTGGGGCTCAGGCAGCCAGCGCAACATGCATCTGTTGCAGCCTGGCGCGCACCGAGGTATCCAGTACTTCGTCGCCGACCACCACGCGCACGCCGCCGATCAGGTTGTTGTCGACGCTGACCGACGGATTCAGCTTGCGGCCAAACCGCTTTTCCAGCACCAGCAACAATGCCGACACCTGCGCATCGGAAATCGCGAAGGCACTGGTGATGTCGGCATCGGCAGCGCCTTCCTGGGCATTTTTCAATGCCTGGAACTGGGCGCCGATTTCCGGCAGCAATGCGATCCGACCGTTTTCGACCAGCATCGAGATAAAGTTCCTGGCCTCGTCGTTGACCGGCGATTTCAGCAACGACACAAAGGTAGCGGCCATGTCACTGTCCAGCACCTTCGGATTGTGCGACAGGGCCTGGACATCAGGATGTGCGGCAACGTGCGCCATTTCGGTGACCAGGTCCGACCATGCAGCGAGGTCTCCGACTTTGGCAACGCGAAACAGCGCTTCGGCGTACGGGCGAGCAATGGTTGCGAGTTCAGCCATGATTACAGCTCGGTCTGCAGTTGCGTGAGCAAATCGGCGTGCGCTGCTGCGTTGACTTCGCGCTTCAAGATCTGCTCTGCACCCTTGACGGCCAGGGTCGCCACTTCGCCACGCAGCTCTTCCCGAGCGCGGGTGATTTGTTGCTGTGCATCGTCACGGGCAGCGGAAATGATGCGTGCGGCTTCGTCCGAAGCGATCTTCTTGGCTTCGTCGATGATGCTTTGCGCGCGCTTTTCAGCTTCGCCGATACGCTTCTGACCTTCGTCACGGGCGCCCGACAATTCGGCCTGGACGCGCTTTTCGGCGGCAGCCATTTCGGCTTTGCCACGGTCTGCAGCGGCCAGTCCGTCAGCGATCTTCTGCGCACGATCATCGAGCGCTTTCATCAATGGCGGCCACACGAACTTCATGGTGAACATCGCCAGGATGAAGAAGACCACGAACTGTGCAGCTAAGGTTGCATTTAAGTTCAAGATAGTTTCCTTCTCAGAATAACGTGACCCGGGCGCCGGATCATGCGATCAGGCGCCCGGCGGGGTGAGAATAGGTTGATTAGCCCTTGATGAAAGGATTGGCGAACGCGAACATCATCGCGATACCAACACCGATCAGGAACGCAGCGTCGATCAGACCGGCCAACAGGAACATCTTGGTTTGCAGCGTGTTCATCAGTTCAGGCTGACGTGCCGAGGCTTCAATGAACTTGCCGCCCATGATGCCAATACCGATACATGCGCCGATAGCACCGAGACCAATAATCAAACCACAAGCCAATGCTACGAATGCGACGTCAGTCATGAAAAACTCCTTGGATATTAAAAAATAAAAAAGTAAAAACGAAAACCTGCGAGACCTGTAACACCCTTACTGCATGCAAACCGCTTGTGCTGCGCCGATCGGGGTGCGATCAGTGCCCTTCGTGTGCCTGCCCCACGTAGACGAGTGTCAGCATCATGAAAATAAATGCCTGCAACAACACGATCAGGATGTGGAAGATTGCCCATACCGAACCGGCGATCACATGCATGCCGAAACCCCACCACGTTGCCGTCGAACCTAGCAGCGCGATCAACAGGAAGATCAATTCGCCGGCATACATGTTGCCGAACAGCCGCATGCCCAGCGAAACCGTCTTGGCGACGAATTCGATGATGTTCAGGCCCAGGTTCGGCAGCCAGAGCAACGGGTGCGAACCAAACGGCGCGCAGAACAGTTCGTGCACGAACCCGCCAATACCCTTGATCTTGATGTTGTAGAACATCATCAGGGCGAACACACCAAGCGCCATGCCAAGAGTGCCGTTCAGATCGGCGGTCGGGACAGCCCGATGGAAATGGATGACGTGGCCGAGACCGACCAGCTTGAACAGGCGATCGAATAAATCGACCGGCAGGAAGTCCATCGAATTCATCAGCAGCACCCAAACGAACACCGTCAGTGCCAGCGGAGCGATGAACTTGCGATTACCGTGGATGATGGCCTTCGACTGGTCTTCAACCATTTCGACGACGATCTCGACCATGGCCTGAAAGCGGCCCGGAACGCCGGAAGTCGCGCGACGCGCAGCCTTCCACATGAAGAACGAACCGATGATGCCAATTGCGATCGACCAGAAAATCGTGTCGAGATTGAACACCGAAAAGTCGATGATCTTGGTCTGTTCGCGCGATGAAAAATGATGCAGGTGATGGATGATGTATTCAGAGGCAGTCGGGGCATGTGTTACAGCCTCGTTCGCAGCCCCAGCAGCCAGTTCAGTCGCCATGTCAGTGCCTAAATAATAAAATTATGTAACTTTTCAGTGCCACGATGAAAGCGGCGATCAGCGCCAGCCAGTTCAGATCGTGATACAGCCATGCAGTCGCACCAAGGAGTGCCACCGTCAATGCAATCTTAATAAATTCACCGATAAAAAAAGACATCGGATCGGCGCCACTCGCGCCGTGTGCGTTGGCGAACAGGCGCAAGGCAAACAGGCCGTTCGGCACCACACAACACAGCCCGCCCAACAACGCCGATACGAAGGCTGGTAGTCCACCCAGGAGCCCAGCGACGCAGGCCGCCACGACCGTGGTCGCAAGTTGCAGAAGAACGACGCGCAGCATACGAATCCAGGGTACGAATCAGTGCCGGTCGGCGGTGTTGCATGCTCGACCGTAGAAAATTCTGTTGAGTACATCACAAAGGCACAAGAGTATAAGGGGAATGTTCAACGTCCGTCAAACGTTTGCTGCACCGGCAAGACGCGTCACGACGTTTTCGCGCAGAAATGATGTGCGGCTTTTTCTTGTTGCCGCTTCATAGGCAATCAGGCCGTCGTCGCGGCGCCGCGCAAGCGGGCGATGATGCCATCCAGCGCATCGAGATTGGCGAAGTCCAGCGACAGCGTGCCATGCTTGCGCGCGCCGGTCTTGATCGTCACACGGGTCGCCAGCAAATCGGAAAGTTCTTCTTCGAGCCGTTTCAGGTCGCGCGATTTTTCCTTGACTGGTTCGCGCGGTTTTAGGCCAGCCGCCTGTTCGTTGACGGTGCGGATGACGAGACGCTCGGCTTCGCGGACCGACATCCGTTTCGCCACCACCTGGTTGGCTAGCGTGATCTGACTCGCGGCATCAACTGCCAGTAGCGCGCGCGCGTGCCCCATGTCGAGGTCACCGGCCATCAGCATGGTTTGGACCGGCTTGGCCAGATTCAGCAGGCGCAACAGGTTGGACACGGCACTGCGCGAACGACCGACGGCGCCGGCGGCCTGTTCGTGTGTGAAGTCGAAGTCGCCGATCAGGCGCTGGATGCCTTGCGCTTCTTCCAGCGGATTGAGGTCTTCGCGCTGGATATTTTCGATCAGCGCCATGGCGGCCGCAGCCTGGTCTTCCACATCCTTGACCAGGACCGGCACTTCGGTCAGTCCAGCGATGTGGGCGGCCCGAAACCTGCGCTCACCGGCAATAATTTCATATTGCGGCGCACCATTGCTTGCAACGATCGGACGTACCAGGATCGCCTGCAGCAAACCCTGGGCCTTGATCGATGCCGCCAGCTCGTTCAAGGCACCCTCGTCCATGCGAGTTCGCGGTTGATATTTCCCAGCCTGCATATTGGTGAGCATCAGTGAGGATGGCGCACCCGGAATCGGCGCCAAGTCGCTGAAATCTGTTGAGCCCCCTAGCAATGCATCGAGTCCGCGGCCGAGACCTTTGTGTTTTTTGGTAACCATATTGTCGCGTTGCTTTACTAAAGAGATTCCGGGAAGGGAGACGGCATCGACGGGCGGGCTTGCAATGCGTCAGACTTGTCCATGTGCTGCTGCAGCGCGCTCGGCTGCGGCGGGTGGTATATCCGGCAGCAGGCGCGCGACCATTTCGGCGCCGAACGCGATGTAGGCCTGGGCGCCCTTGGAAGCGGGGTCGAAGGTCACGCCCGGCATGCCGTAGGACGGCGCTTCGGCCAGCCGGACATTGCGCGGGATGATGGTCTTGAAGACCTTGTCGCCAAAGTGCGCTTCCAGCTGTGCCGAGACCTGTTGCGACAATGTCATCCGAGGATCGAACATGACCCGCAGCAGGCCGATGATCGCGAGATCGGGGTTAAGCTTGGCGTGGACCTTCTTGATGGTGTTGACCAGATCGGACAGGCCTTCGAGGGCGTAGTACTCGCACTGCATTGGAATGATCACCCCATGGGCCGCGCATAGCCCGTTGAGCGTCAGCATCGATAGCGCCGGCGGACAATCGATCAGGACGAAATCGTATTCTTCGCCAACCGGGTGCAGCGCCTGCTTCAAACGGGTCTCGCGCTGCTCCAGCTCGACCATTTCGACCTCGGCGCCAGCCAGTTCACGGTTCGCCGGCAAGACGTCGAAGCCGCCCGTCTCGGAGGGCACGCACGCGGAAGCCACGTCGCAGAGCCCGAGCAAGACTTCATAGATCGATGCCTTTAGGGTTGCCTTGTTGATGCCGGCGCCCATGGTCGCATTGCCCTGCGGGTCCAGGTCGACCAGCAGCACTCTCTGGGACAGCTTGGCCAGTCCGGCTGCGAGGTTGACAGCTGTCGTGGTCTTGCCGACTCCACCTTTTTGATTTGCCACGCAAAAAATTTTGGCCATGAAAAGTCAGTTCGTCGTCAAGGTAAAGGCAAGCTACGCCGAAGGTTCATCAAACTGGATATTGTAATCTGGCGGCACTGAAAAGGACGCGGCGGCTGACGTACCCGCAGTCATCATCACCTGTTTTTATTCTGTTCCATGTTCTATCTTGATAGTCGCGACGCCTGGGTTTTGTCTTTCGATGCGCAACAGGTGGCGTTCCGCGTCAAGACCCGGCACGGTCAACGACTGCATCTCGCGCACGACCCAGCCTGGCGGCAGATGGTCGATTTCCTGTTGCGGCGCAATGCCCTTCATCGCGATGAAATGACCGCCGGGCGCCAGCAGATGCGCGGACCATTTCACGAAGTTCGCCAACTCTGCAAATGCCCGCGACGTAATGACATCGAATAGCGGGTCGACCTGCAACTGTTCGACCCGCGCGGTGTAGACGGTCACATTTTGCAGACCGAGCTCGGCTTTCACCTGGGTCAGGAATGCGGTCTTCTTGTGTACCGTGTCGACCAGAGAGATCTTCATGTCAGGCTGCGCGACGTTCGCCCAGATCGCCAGGACGATACCTGGCAAACCACCGCCGGCGCCGACGTCGAGCACCCTGCCTGCGCGCGCAAATGCCTGCACGACCGACAGTGAGTCGAGCAGGTGCTGCGACACCATCTGCGCGGGATCGCGCACCGCTGTCAGGTTGTAGACGGCATTCCACTTGAGAAGTAGCGCCACATAGTCAAGCAGTTGCTCGAGCTGATAAGGCGTGAGCGCCAGGCCGAGCACAACGGCGCCACTTTCTAACTTCTGCGTCAGCGCCGCCCGGGCGGCTGCATCCATCGTACTCATCGGAGCGCCCATTGCCGCTGCTCAGCCTGCAGCATGCGCCGCAGCACGAGCAGCCGCGAATTCGCTGGAACCACCCTTCTTCAGGTGCACCAGCAACAGCGAGATCGCTGCGGGCGTAACGCCCGAGATACGCGAAGCCTGGCCCAACGTTTCCGGACGCTGGCGATTGAGCTTCTGCCGCACTTCCATCGACAGTGCCGCGACATTCAGATAATCGAAGTCGAGCGGCAGGGTCAGATGCTCGTAGTGCTCATGGCGCTCGACTTCCTTTGCCTGGCGCTCGATGTACCCTGCGTACTTCAACTGGATCTCGATCTGTTCCTTGACCACGCCATCGGCCACCCCTGGCCCCGCGAGGTCTGCGCCATCCACGCCGCGCAGGCTCATGAGCGCGTCATAGGTCATGTTCGGGCGGCGCAACAGGTCAGCAAGCGCGTACTCACGCTCCAGGCCCGTACCGAGCAGGCGCTGCGCTTCATCATCACTGATCATGCGCGGATTAACCCAGGTCGACTTCAGGCGCTGCATTTCACATTCAACCGATTCTCGCTTGGCCTCGAACAACGCCCATTGCGCATCGCCGACACAGCCCAGTTCCCGGCCAATCTCGGTCAAGCGCAAGTCCGCATTATCTTCACGCAGGCTCAACCGATATTCGGCGCGACTGGTAAACATCCGGTACGGCTCCTGCACGCCCTGCGTGATCAAGTCGTCGACCAGTACGCCGAGATAGGCTTGATCACGACGTGGCGTCCATGGCGCCCTGTCCTGTGTTTGTAGTGCGGCATTCAATCCTGCCAGCATTCCTTGCGCGGCGGCCTCTTCGTAGCCCGTCGTGCCATTGATCTGACCGGCGAAGAACAGGCCGTCGATGACCTTGGTCTCCAGCGATGCCTTCAGTCCGCGCGGATCGAAATAGTCGTACTCGATTGCATAGCCAGGACGCAGGATATGCGCCGCTTCCATCCCCCGCATCGAGCGGACTAGCGCAAGTTGCACGTCAAACGGAAGACTGGTGGAGATACCGTTCGGGTAGACCTCGTTGGTGGTGAGACCTTCTGGCTCCAGAAAGATCTGATGCGAGTTCTTACTCGCGAAGCGATGGATCTTGTCTTCGATCGACGGGCAATAGCGCGGCCCCACCCCTTCGATCACACCCGTGTACATCGGACTTCGATCGAGTCCGGCGCGGATCAGATCGTGCGTTCGTTCGTTTGTGTGCGTAATCCAGCACGGCACCTGCCGGGGATGCATCGCTGCATTGCCAAGAACCGAGAAAACCGGCACGGGGTCAAGGTCACCCGGCTGTTCCTGCATGACCGAAAAATCAATGCTACGGCCGTCGATGCGCGGCGGCGTCCCGGTTTTCAGGCGCCCTTGCGGCAGCTTCAATTCCTTGAGACGCGCCGAGAGCGACAGTGCGGGCGGATCACCAGCGCGGCCGGCCGAATAATTGTTCAAGCCGACGTGGATCTTTCCATCCAGAAAAGTACCCGCTGTCAAGACCACTGCGCGAGCGCGGAAGACGATGCCGACTTGCGTGACAGCGCCGACGACACGACCACCCTCCACCAACAAATCTTCCACCGCCTGCTGGAATAGCCAGAGATTCGGTTGATTTTCGAGGCGACTACGAATGGCTTGCTTGTACAGGATACGATCGGCCTGGGCTCGGGTCGCGCGCACTGCCGGACCCTTGGAGGAGTTCAGTATCCGGAACTGAATGCCTGCCTCATCCGTTGCGATCGCCATGGCACCGCCCATTGCATCGACTTCCCGCACCAAGTGGCCTTTGCCGATGCCGCCGATCGAGGGGTTGCAGGACATCTGCCCCAGCGTCTCGATGTTGTGGCTCAGGAGGATCGTCTTCTGCCCCATCCGCGCCGACGCCAGCGCAGCCTCCGTACCGGCATGACCACCACCGACGACAATGACATCAAATTCAGTTGAATAATCCATGTTCGGCCTCGACGCACCTGGTAGCAGAGGCGAGATTATAAGTCTTTTGGTTGGGGCGCAGCACCCATCACCAAATATGTTTGCAGCAAGCTGCACTTGCCGGGCGACTGCTCGATCTGGATTTGCGCCCGTCAAACACAGACTGGAGCGCTACGCGCCGGATTGTTCCACGTGAAACTGAGGCCCGGCCACGGCTGCAGCTGATTATAAGCAGGCGCGTTAAACCAAGTTCCACGTGAAACAAGTATCGTAATTACCGCACGTAATTGCTACCGGAAAAATCCGTCGTAAGTGGTCTTGATGATCAAGGCGCACACCACCACTAGAAATATTTTCCGCACAAATCCACTCCCGTGCCGCAGCGCCATCCACGTCCCGAGAATCGAGCCGAAGACATTGCATGCTGCCATCATCAGACCAATTTTCCAGAAAATATGTCCGCTGTAGCCAAACCAAAGGAGTGCGGCCACATTGCAAGACACGTTGACAACCTTGGCGACCGCGGATGCACCCAAAAAATCAAAGCCGAAGAACCGGACAAAGACGAACACCAGAAAGCTACCCGTACCCGGCCCGAAAAAGCCATCATAGAAACCGATCCCCCCACCTGCCATGACGGCGAATGCTTTTTCACGCACGCCGATATGAGCCGGCGCATGGACACTGCCAAAATCCTTGCGCTTGAAGGTGTAGAGCGCAACGGCGATCAAAATGAAGGGCAACAACTGTCGAAGAAAATCCGGTGGAATACGGGTAACGGTATACGCACCGAGAAATGCGCAGACAAACGCTGCCAGGGCAGCAGGCGTCGCAGTTGCCCACTGCACCTTCACCCGCCGCGCGAACGTAACAGCGGCAACCGTCGTACCCCAGACGCCAGCGAGTTTGCTGGTTCCCAGCAAGGTGGCAGGAGCGGCGGTCGGCAGAGTCGAAAATAGCGCCGGCAGCTGGATTAGCCCGCCACCGCCGACAACGGCGTCGATCATTCCAGCAAACAATGCCGCCATACACAAAATCAGGTAATCCGTCATGCCCGACACTGACCGATACAGAGAGAAAACAAGGTAATGTTTGTCGGAAAAAGGTATCTCATTGATTTCATTGATTATTATTTAATAACAGCACGTCCGGACTAGCAATGGCGACGATTGTCCGCGCGAAACCGCATCGCGCTATTTTACTTGAGCACAGGCCACGAGCATTACGCCCCCACATTCCGAACCCTCAGGCAGATAACGTCATGGCATAGGCGCACTGTCATTTCCCCGCACATGCTAAAGTCAGAGAGACGAATTAAAAAAACGGAGAACCGATGCAATCCTCATTTACTTTCAGCACTGTCCCCCACCTGGTTTCCGAGCTTGGCGCCAGCAAACGTGTCGGCGAACTCACCGCCCAACATTTTCCAAAAGCAACAAAGGCACTGGTCGTCACGGATACCGGTTTCCTGACAACCGGTCTCGTCGATGCCGCCGTGGCAAGCCTGCGCGCCGCCGGACTGACCGTCAAGGTCTGGCCCGATGTGGTGGCTGATCCACCGGAGTGCGTCGTCCTGAAGGCCGCCGCCGATGCGCGGGCCGATGCGATCGACCTCGTCATCGGTCTCGGTGGCGGCAGCTCGATGGATGTGGCGAAACTAATCGCCGTGCTCGTCGCGAGCGAACAGCCACTGCAGTCGATGTACGGCATCGGCAATGTTGCCGGCCCGCGACTACCGCTGATACAAATTCCGACGACGGCCGGAACGGGCTCTGAAGTCACACCCATCTCAATCGTGACCACAGGTGCAACCACTAAAATGGGGGTTGTCTCGCCACAGCTTTATGCGGATCTGGTCATACTCGATGCGGAACTTACTGTCGGCCTACCCTCCATGGTGACGGCTGCAACGGGAATCGACGCAATGGTGCATGCCATCGAGGCGTATACCACCCGCCTGAAAAAAAATCCCCTCTCCGACATGCTGGCACTGCAGGCACTGCGGCTGCTGTCGAACAATATCGTCGAGGTCTGTCTGAACGGGAAAAATATCGCGGCGCGCCAAGCGATGCTCCTGGGTGCCATGCTTGCCGGACAAGCCTTTTCGAACGCGCCGGTTGCCGCAGTACACGCTCTCGCCTACCCGGTCGGTGGCATTTTTCACGTGCCGCACGGGATGTCAAACGCGCTGGTACTACCGCACGTGCTGCGCTTCAATGCTTCCCACGCGACTGGGCATTATGCAGAACTGGCGAGCATCCTTGCTCCTGAAGCAACGGGTAGCAATGAAGCAAGAGCTAGCGCCATGATCGATGCCATGACAACCCTGTGCCTGAAGGTCGGCATCCCCGCTACACTGCGGGATGTAGGGATCGCCGAAACCGATCTTGACCGGTTGGCCGATGACGCGATGCTGCAAACCCGATTGCTTGGCAATAATCCCCGCGTGCTAGGTCGCGACGACGTTCGCGCAATCTACGTTGCGGCGTTGGGGAACTGAAGAGCCGTCGACACGGGTGCGATCCTTCAGTGTGCGGCCGGCTTCTTGAAGCGCGCGGCGATTTCGCCCACGATACCGCGGCGGAAAGCCAACACGCAGACGATGAAGATGAGGCCGGTTACGATGGTCACCGACTCACCCAGCGAGCGGAACCAGTCGATGGTAGTGACATTGGCGATCAAATTGCCAAGTTCACCCAGCTTGTTTTCCAGCGCAATGATGATGATGGCGCCGACGATGGGCCCGACGATCGTACCCAAACCACCCACCAGCGTCATCAGCACGACTAAGCCGGACATGCTCCAGTGGACGTCGGTCAGCGTCTCGAAACCGAGCACCGCAGTCTTGGTGGCACCTGCCAGGCCAGCCAGTGCGGCCGACAGAACGAATGCCAGCAGCTTGTAGCGGTCGACATCGTAGCCGAGCGAGATGGCCCGCGGCTCGTTTTCCTTGATCGCCTTCAAGACCTGGCCGAACGGAGAATGCACGATGCGGGCGATGAGCGCGAAACCGGCAACGACGATGGCCATGACCACGTAGTACATCAGCAGATCATTTTCCAGGTTGAACATGCCAAGCAATTTTCCACGCGGCACGCCTTGCAACCCATCTTCGCCACCCGTGAACTTGGCCTGCAGGCAGACGAAATACAGCATCTGCGCCAGCGCGAGCGTGATCATCGTGAAATAGATCCCCTGTCGCCGAATCGCCAGGCTCCCCATCACCAGTCCAATCAGCGCGCCAGCCAACGTGCCGAGAATCAACCCCGCTTCGATCGGCAAGCCCATTTTGGTCAGCGCGTAACCCGTGACATAACCGGCAGTGCCGAAAAATGCGGCGTGCCCGAACGACAGCAAACCCGTGAACCCGATCAACAGATTGAAAGCGCACGCGAACAGCACGAAGCACAGCACCTTCATGAGAAACACCGGATACACCACGAACGGCGCTGCCAGTAATGCCGCGAATGCAATCGCGTAACCAATCTTCTTGTTCATCGTCGCCAACTGTCTAGGGAATGGGAGAGTGTCCGACCGGCGCAGCAAGGCGCAGCCTGACGGTTTATTTTTCCTTGCCAAACAAGCCTGCCGGACGGATCATCAAGACGATGGCCATGATGATGAACACGACGGTGGCCGACACCTCGGGGTAGAACACCCGGGTCAGGCCCTCGATGATGCCCAGCGCCAGACCAGTCACAATCGATCCCAGGATCGAGCCCATGCCGCCGATGACCACCACCGCAAAGACTGTGATGATCAGGTTCGAGCCCATGAGCGGCGAAACCTGAATCACGGGCGCGGCCAGTACGCCCGCAAACGCTGCCAGCGCCACGCCGAAGCCGTAGGTCAGGGTGACCATCAGCGGCACGTTGATACCGAACGCCTCGACCAGTTTCGGGTTCTCGGTGCCGGCGCGCAGGTAGGCGCCAAGCTTGGTTTTTTCGATCACGAACCAAGTCACGAAGCACACCACCAGCGAGGCCACGACGACCCAGGCGCGGTAATTCGGCAGGACCATAAAGCCGAGATCCGTGGCGCCGGCCAGCGCCTCAGGCACCGAATACGGCTGGCCGGAGACGCCGTAGACCGAGCGGAACACGCCTTCGAGCATAAGCGTGATGCCAAACGTCAGCAACAATCCGTACAGATGGTCGAGCTTGTATAACCAGCGCAGCATGGTCTTTTCGATCACGATGCCGAATGCGCCGACGAGTAGTGGTGCTGCGACCAGCATCACCCAATAATTGAGACCGAGATAGGTTAGCCCCATCCAGGCAAAGAACGCACCCATCATGTACAACGCGCCGTGGGCGAAGTTGATCACGTTGAGCAGGCCGAAGATCACCGCCAGACCGAGCGAGAGCATCGCATAGAACGAGCCGTTGACCAGTCCCAGCAAGAGTTGGCTCAACATCGCTTGCAGGGGAATGCCGAAAATTTCCATTGCGACTCAGGATTGATTCAACAGTAACGTCATCGTTACGGGACGATTGCCCAAACAGCAGGGCGCTGGCCGGGCAATCGAGACAAAACGCCGCCTGGTAATCAGGCGGCGCGTCGATTCGTCACTTCCAGGAAGCGCACTTGCTTTCGGCTTTGGTGGTGAATGCCTGATCGCCCGGGATTGTCTGCACGATCTTGTAGTAATCCCATGGATACTTGGAATCTTTCTGTTCCTTCACTTGCATCAGGTACATGTCATGAATCATGCTGCCATCGCCACGCAGATAACCGTTCTTGACGTACATGTCGTTGAACTTGGCTGTCTTCATGTATGCCAGGATCTTCTCTGGATTGTCAGTACCGGTTGCCTTGACGGCATTGAGATACTGAATCGTCGCTGAATAGTCGGCAGCCTGCAGGCTTGACGGCATCTTCTTCATCTTCTCGAAGTAGCGACGGCCCCACTTGCGGGTCTCGTCGTTCTGATCCCAATACCAGCTGTCGGTCTGATACATGCCATGGGTCAGGTTCAGGGTCAGCGAGTGGACGTCGTTGATGAACATGAGCAAGCCAGCCAGTTTCATGGTCTTGGTCACGCCGAATTCGTTGGCGGCCTTGATTGAATTGATGGTGTCGCCGCCGGCATTGGCCAGGCCCAGGATCTGCGCCTTGGAGCCTTGTGCCTGCAACATGAAGGACGAAAAATCAGAAGCCGACAATGGATGCTTGACCGAACCGACGACGGTGCCGCCATTGGCCTTGACGACCGTTGCGGTATCGCCTTCGAGCGAGGTGCCGAATGCATAGTCGGCAGTCAGGAAATACCAGCTCTTGCCACCCTGCTTGACCACTGCCGCGCCCGTGCCCTTGGCCAGCGCAACCGTGTCGTATGCATAGTGAACCGTGTAGGGCGAGCACTCTTCATTGGTCAGACGGGCGGTGCCGGCGCCGACTGAAATGTAGAGCTTCTTCTTTTCGGCAGCTACTTTCGACACGGCCAGGGCGGTGCCGGAGCTGGTGCCGCCGATCAGCATGTCGACACCTTGCTGGTCAAACCATTCGCGTGCCTTGCTGGCGGCGATATCAGCCTTGTTCTGATGGTCAGCGGCGATGAATTCGATCTTTTTACCATTGACGCTGCCGCCGAAATCGGCAATTGCCATCTTGATTGCTTCTGCTCCACCTTGGCCGTCGATGTCGGAATACAGTCCCGACATGTCGGTGATGATGCCGATCTTGACGACGTCGCCGGAGATCTGGGCAAATGCGCTGGTGGAAGCGCCGAAGGCACACGCGGCCGTAATGGCCAGTGCCATGGTTTTCATGTTGGTGTTAAATGTAATGTTCATGCGTTCTCCTGTGGTCCATGATTTTCTTGACTGCTTTTTTTAACATCACCTGTCAAGCCTTGCTACTATACGAGCACTGAGCCTACCGGCGCCGGCCATGGCCCGACGCCACCGGTGGACTCCTGCGATTACAGACACTCTGGCCTGAGCCGTGCACCGTCCGTCAGACGCCGAGCAATTCGTGCAGCACCGGCATTTTTTCGTCCAGCGCATCAGCCGAAAAACTTTCGACGATCTGGCCGTGTTCCACCACGTAGAACCGGTCGGCCAGGGGCGCTGCGAAACGGAAATTCTGCTCCACCATGAC
>JACMRD010000143.1 GCA_014376645.1 Herminiimonas sp.
GGCCCGACCGGCTCCGGCAAGACGGTGTCGCTCTACACGTGCCTGAACATCCTTAACAAACCCGGCATTAACATTTCTACCGCTGAAGATCCGGCGGAGATCAACCTGCCCGGCGTCAATCAGGTCAACATCAACGACCGCGCCGGCCTGACGTTTCCGATCGCGCTGAAGGCTTTCCTGCGCCAGGATCCCGACATCATCATGGTCGGCGAGATCCGCGATCTCGAAACCGCCGACATCGCGATCAAGGCCGCGCAGACCGGCCACATGGTGTTCTCCACGCTGCACACCAACGATGCGCCGGCCACGCTGACACGCTTGATGAACATGGGTGTGGCGCCCTTCAACATCGCCTCGTCCGTGATCCTGATTACCGCGCAGCGTCTGGCGCGCCGCCTGTGTACCTGCAAGGCGGTCACGACCATCCCCGAGGAAGCACTGTTGCAGGCCGGCTTTCGGGAAGACGAACTCGACGGCAGCTGGTCGCCCTACAAGCCGGTCGGTTGCGACCGCTGTACCGGCAGCGGCTACAAGGGTCGGGTGGGCATCTATCAGATCATGCCGATTTCCGAAGCGATCGAAAAGATCATCCTGGCGCACGGATCGGCCCTGGAAATCGAAGCGCAGGCCCAGCGCGACGGCGTGCGTTCATTGCGCCAGTCGGGGTTGATGAAAGTGAAGCAGGGCTTGACCAGCCTCGAAGAAGTGGTCGGCTGTACCAACGAATAACCTGGGAGTATCCGCATGGCCACCGCCGCACGCAGCACCACACCCGCACGGGCACCGACCACCGAGGTCATCTTTGTCTGGGAGGGCAAGGACAAGGCCGGCAAGGCCGTCCGTGGCGAGATGCGCGCCAACAGCGAATCGATCGTCAACGTCACGCTGCGCCGTCAAGGGATCATCACCACCAAGGTCAAGAAGAAGAGCTTCCGCAGCGGCAAGCGGATCACGGACAAGGATATTTCGCTTTTCACGCGTCAGCTGGCAACGATGATGAAGGCCGGCGTGCCGCTGCTGCAATCCTTCGACATCGTCGCCAAGGGACATGCCAATCCGTCGGTGTCGAAACTGATCCAGGACATCCGCGCCGATGTCGAGACCGGCACCAGCCTGAACCAGGCGTTCCGCAAGTTCCCGCTCTACTTCGATGCGCTGTTCTGCAACCTGGTCGGGGCCGGCGAGCAGGCCGGTATTCTGGAAGACCTGCTGACCCGCCTGGCGATCTACAAGGAAAAAACGATCGCCATCAAGGGCAAGATCAAGTCAGCGCTGTTCTATCCGATCTCGATTCTGGTGGTCGCTTTCGTGGTAACGGCCGTGATCATGATCTGGGTGGTACCGGCCTTCAAGGAAGTCTTCAAGAGCTTCGGTGCCGACCTGCCGGCGCCGACCTTGATCGTCATGGGCATTTCCGACTTTTTCGTGAAGTGGTGGTACCTGATCTTCGGCGGCCTGTTCGGTGGGATATACCTGTTCTTCCAGTCCTGGCGCCGTTCGCTCGCCGTGCAGCGGGCGATGGACCGCGCGTTGTTGAAGGCGCCGATCTTCGGCGCCGTGATCCGTAAGGCAACCATCGCCCGCTGGACGCGCACGCTCGCGACCATGTTCGCTGCCGGCGTGCCGCTGGTCGAATCACTCGACTCGGTCGGCGGCGCCTCCGGCAACGCGGTCTACCTCGACGCCACCAAGAAGATCCAGGCCGAGGTCAGCACCGGTACCAGCCTGACGGTGGCGATGCAGAATGCCGACGTCTTTCCGAACATGGTCACGCAGATGGTCTCGATCGGCGAAGAATCCGGCTCGCTCGACGCCATGCTGGGCAAGGTCGCCGACTTCTACGAGCAGGAAGTCGACGAGGCGGTCGAATCGCTGTCGTCGCTGATGGAGCCGCTGATCATGGTGATCCTGGGCGTGATCATCGGCGGGCTGGTGATTGCGATGTACTTGCCGATCTTTAAGCTTGGTTCGGTGGTTTGACGACAGCATGTATCGAATGAATTGATTCGATCATGTCAGCCAAGTTCGCCGAAAGTGAGCCGATTCGCCAAGTATCAGCTCACTCTTCAAGTATCAGCTCACTTGAAACCGTATCGGCTCGATATCCGACCTGATATGACTGTCCTGCCTCGCGCAAATCTACTCGCTGTAACAAACGGCAGTCCGTTCATCTCAATTCGTGGCGCAGCGCGTCACGTCTTTTTCGCGGCTGGCATGTTGTGCGCTGTATGGAGACAGCCTCTGCGATTCGTTGTAGGTAATGCGTGATAGGCTCAATTCAGTCGGCAGAAAAGGTGGTGATATGGAAGCGCGCTCGCGAATCAAGCCCATCAGCTATCTCAAAAGTTGCGCTGAGAACAAAGAAACTTTAGCGTTGCTGAAAGTCCTGGCGCTGGGACAAAAATCCTACGAAGAAGGCAAGTATTCGTCGGCCGATGATTTTTTCGCCGAGATGGACAAAGAAATTCTGGGCGAGGATTCTTCTGACTGAGCTTGCGTGTAACCATCCTGGAACCGCCACACAAAACACAGTGTTGGCTGAAGGCATCTGATTTATGATGGAAGCCTTCTGCCACTGATGTCCGACCCTGCGTTCGGACGCCTTGCCGCCATGTTCATCACACCCCTCGCGTCCGCCATCGCCAATCTGCTCATCCGTTGCACGGCCCTTGATCGTTGCCACGGTGGGGGCCGCTGACATGCTGCAGGATTTCCTGTTCCTGGCAGCACCGGGCGTCGCACTGGGGGCCGTCATGGCCGGCATCTTCGGCCTCCTGATCGGCAGCTTTCTGAATGTCGTGATCTACCGGATGCCGGCGATGATGCAGCGCGAATCAGAAAACTATGTCGCGCATGAAAGCGGCAAACCGCTGCCGCACACCGAACGCTTCAATCTGATGGCGCCGCGCTCGGCCTGCCCGCATTGCGGCCACAAGATCACCGCCCTGGAAAACATTCCCGTCCTCAGTTATCTGGCCCTGCGCGGCAAATGCAGCGACTGCAAGGCGCCGATCTCGCCGCGTTATGCCATCGTCGAACTGCTCACCGGCGTGCTGTCGGCGGGGCTGGTCTGGCACTTCGGCGCGGGGTTCACGGGCCTGGCGGTGCTGGTGTTCACCTACCTGCTCATTGCGATGACCTTCATCGATGCCGATACCCAACTGCTGCCGGACGACCTGACCCTGCCGCTGCTCTGGCTCGGCCTGCTGGTCAACCTCAACGGCACCTTCGTGCCGCTGGCCGATGCGGTCATCGGTGCGGTCGCGGGATACCTGGTCTTGTGGACCATCTTCTGGCTGTTCAAGGCGGCCACCGGCAAGGAAGGCATGGGCTACGGCGACTTCAAGTTGCTGGCCGCGCTCGGCGCCTGGCTGGGCTGGGCCATGCTGCCGATTATCCTGCTCATGTCGTCGCTGGTCGGCGCCGTAGTCGGCATCGCGCTGATCGTGCTGGCCAAACGCGGTCGCAGCGTACCGATGCCGTTCGGACCGTACCTGGCCGGCGCCGGGATGCTGACGCTACTGTTTGGCAAGCAGCTGGCGCACGCCTGGCTCGGCGTTCTGTAATCGGCATGGCTGCCACCGCCGCCAACGACGCACCGTTACATGGCGGACGCTTTTCGGTGGGACTGACCGGGGGCATCGGCTCGGGCAAGAGCACCGTGGCCGATCTGTTCGCCGGCATGAGTGCGGCCGTCATCGATACCGATCTGATCGCCCATGCGCTGACCGCACCCGGCGGCGCTGCCATGGCCGCGATCGAAGCGGCATTCGGTGCGCGCTTCGTCACACCCGAAGGCGCCCTGGACCGGGTTGCCATGCGCGAATATGTCTTCACCGATCCACTTGCCAAGCAGCGACTCGAAGCGATCCTGCATCCGATGATCGGTGTGGAGACCCGGCGCGCCGCCGAGTCGGCCGGCGGCACCTATCTGATGTTCGTGGTGCCGCTGCTGGTCGAGTCGGGCCGCTGGCGCCAGCGGGTCGATCGCATCCTGGTGATCGATTGTCCCGAGTCGCTGCAGGTGTCGCGGGTGATGCGCCGCAACGGCATGCGTGAAGATCAGGTGCGCGCCATCATGGCTGCGCAGGTGCCCCGTGCGGCGCGCCTGGCCGCGGCCGACGACGTGATCGTCAACGATGGCGACAGCGCCGCCTTGCTGCCGCAGGCCGAGCGGTTGCATGCGCAATACTGCCGACTGGCCCTCTCGCGCACCTAAAGAAGCACTGATCGGGCCGCGGTCGAAGCGGCACCGGTTCCCGACCATCAAACAAAAGGCCTGCGCTATTTGTAATTTCTTCCGGCTTCGTTCAGAATCACGGTACTGTTGCCCGGCCAAACCATAAAGGGACTCACTTTGATTGTCTACGAATACCCTTTCAACGAGCGTATTCGCACGTTGCTCCGGCTGGAAGACTTGTACGAGAAGTTCATGTTTTTTGTCCAGCAGGCGCATCCGCAGCAACATCACGTCGCCCTGTCCACGATCTTCGAAATGCTGGAAGTGGCCGGCCGCGCCGACCTGAAATCCGATCTCCTGCAAGAACTCGAGCGCCAGAAGCAGACCCTGCTGGGCTTCAAATCCAACCCCAATGTCGAACCGACCCGCCTCGACGAAGTCTTGACTGAAGTCGACCGTGTCAGCACCGCCCTCATGGCGTCGCAAGGCAAGACCGGCCAGAACGTGCGCGACAACGAATGGCTCATGAGCATCCGCGGCCGCACCATCATTCCGGGCGGCGCCTGCGAATTCGATCTCCCTTCCTATTACGCCTGGCAGCATCAGCCGGCCGAAAAACGCTACGCCGATATCTCGGTCTGGTTCATGCCGCTGGCGCCGCTGTTCGATGCGATCTCGATTGTATTGCGGCTGTTGCGCGAATCCGGACGCGGCACGGAACTGGTCGCCGTCGCCGGCAGTTATCAGCAGATGTTGCAGGGGAAGGTGTACCAGATGCTGCGCCTGACGCTCGATACGTCACTCGGTGCGATTCCCGAAATCTCGGCCAACAAGTACATGCTGTGGGTGCGCTTCACGTCGCAGGGCGGCGACATGAAGCCGAAACCGTTTGAAGGTGACGTGCCGTTTGATCTGGTGCTGTGCAGCTTTTGATTTACCGGGCACCAGGTCTCAGCTCAAACGGCTTTCTGACCGGGGTCGTTCGCTGGCGCGGCCGTCGGCGTTTGATGATTCAGCTTGGCGGCACTGAGCAGTTCGCGAATTTTCTTTAAGTTTTTCTGCACCGCCTCGTACCCGGCAATGACGTCCTTCTGTTTCTCCGTCGCGGTCGCGTCATCGTAGTTCCCTAATCCCCGCCAAGCATCCTCTACCGCAGCCATCAAAGCCGGGATTGTGGAAGTGGGGCTCCCTGCAGACTTCAAGGACGGGTGTGCTTCGATCAGATGGGACATTACAGTCATGAAATAGGCCGGGGCTCCCGCAGCGTACGGTCCTGCCTGCGTGGCAGATTGCCTGGTTGCGTCGAGGCCGCTGGATACTGGTGCGAATTTCTCGACCGTTGCGGCGGCGTTGTCCTGATTGAGGCGCATCAAGTCTTTAATCGTATCGACGGCATCGTTCGCGGTCACCAAGGCTGCGTAATACTGCGGATTGCTGTGCTTCACGGCGTCGAAATTCTTCACGTACGCGTCGGACGCCTGCATGCTCTTTTCATAGAGCTCTTTTAACTTTTCCCGGCCGGCTTGAAGCGGCTCGGTGAGCATTGCTTCCACAGCCGCAAGACGATCTTCGAGCACAATCGCCGCCTTCCAACCCTTGGGGTCATTCAGCGAAAAATTCGCAGGGTTAGCGATGGGGAAGAAATTCAAATCCTTGCTGTGCTTCGCTGCTTCTTCGATTAGCTTCATGTCCAGCGCACGCAGATCGGCAAATTCCTTGCCCAACTTTGTGTTCAATTCCTGCGCGCTGGCAGTTTTCGTTGCCGTAGGTATTGCAGTCGGATTCGTGGCTGGTGCTGGCGGTGCGCTTGCACCGGGTGCTGCGGTCGCTGGGGTGGCTGCGTTGGCGCCGGCTCCAGCGGCCAGAGGGACGGCAGGAAAGCTAAACGAACCAGGCAAATTTCCCGAAGACGTCTGCGTCGCCGGTCCGCCATCTTGGCTCGGCCTCCCCTGTCCTACGCGAGGCGGGATGCCATGGGTTGAAGTTGAATTAGTTGGAGGCGGGCCAGACTTGGCCGCTGAACCCGCA
>JACMRD010000144.1 GCA_014376645.1 Herminiimonas sp.
TCACCTCTACGCTGTGGACGCCGTTAAATCCTGAAAGAAATACCAGGATTTTCTAATTAAGCGTTCAAGCAATAAATGTTGCACTTAAAGTCAGAAAACCGGTGCAACTGAAAATGTCGTTCTGTGGCGTTGCGGTCGATTTCTCCCTTTTTGAAACACTTTATCGACATGACCCCATCTGAACCGATCAAGCGCGTCTCATTGCTGCTGTTCGTCGCCATCGTATTCCTGGCGGCACTGGCAAGCTCGGGTTTGCAGATCTGGTTCGATTACCGGGAAACGCGCGAGCGCACCCAGAGCACGGCGCGCGACGTCGCCATCGTGGTCGGAGCCCAGGTGAAGAACACCGTCACTCAAGCCGATGCGATCTTCGTCCTGTTGGCCGACATGGTCCGGAACAACAACGGTCTCGCGACCATCCAGGAACCTGCCAACCAACTGCGCCTGGCGGGATTCAGCAAGGCCATCCCGGGCTGTACATCGATCGCTCTGGTCAGTCCGGAAGGTTGGATCGTTGCCTTGTCCGGATTGCCGGATACCCCGCAGATCAGCGTGAAGGATCGGGATTTCTATCAGAGCGCGAAGAGGTCCAGGGAGCTCTTCGTCGGCCCGGCGATGATCTCAGGCGTACCGAACAATCCGATCTTGTTCTTCATGTCAAAGCCGGTCTACGACGATGGCGGCAACCTGCTCGCCGTGATCAGCGCTGGCATGGAGACGACCCACTTCACGGATTTTTACGGCCTGCTCGGCTTCAGCGTCAATCCCGCGATCACCGTGTTCAAGCGCAACGGCGACCTCGTGGCGCAGTATCCGGAAATGGAGCGCTATGTCGGACTGAATTACGCGCGAAGCCCATTCTTTCTCGGCGTGCTGCCGACCTCGCTGGCCGGTGTCGGCCGGTCGATTTCGCCTGTGGACGATAAGCCACGCATCGGTGCCTATCAGTCGATGCAGGATCTCGACCTGGTCATTTATGCAGGCGTCGAGCTCGATTCTGCATTCGAGGCCTGGCGTGGTCGGGCCTGGCGCACCGGCATGACGAACGCCATTGCGCTGACCCTGACTTATGCCGTCTTTTACTGGGGCTATCTCTTGTTCGTGCGGGAGATTGCACTCAGACTAGCCAATGACGAACTGGACCGGATCTCGCACATCGATGCCCTTACCAGCATTCCGAATCGGCGGGCATTCGATCATGCGCTCGCCAATGCCTGGACCAAGTTCGAACATGGCGGCCGGCCTCTGACGTTGATGATGATCGATGTGGACTGGTTCAAGGTCTTCAATGACCGGTATGGCCATCCCGCCGGCGATGCCTGCCTGAAAAAGATTGCGGCGGCGCTCATGCAGGCGCCATTGCGTCCGGTCGATATCGTGGCCCGTTATGGCGGGGAAGAATTCGCCGTGCTGGTTCAAGCCGATGCCGAGGGCGCGCGCGCCATCGCTGAGCGGATGCGTACGGCGGTCCAGTCCGAGAGCATCGAGCAGGCCGGCGCGGGTTCGGCCAGCTGCAGGGTTGTCACCGTCAGCATCGGCATGGCCCAAGCCAGTCTCCGGACGATGGCCTCAAGCACGGAGCTGATCGAGGCGGCTGACAAAGCGCTGTACGACGCCAAGGCGGGTGGCCGCAACCGGGTGGTCGAGGCAGCCGCGTAAGCGCGCGCCAAGCCCTGCTGGCGCGCGTTTCAGCCGCGCCTGGAGGCGTCGAAACCCAGCACGCAGGCGTCTTCGGCGCCATGTCCTTGGGCGATCAGCTGATCCATCCGCGCTGCGATGGCAGGCAGCGCAGACAGAGGCCGGGTTCCGGCCGTGTCCAGCATCAGGCTGACATCCTTGCGCGCCATGGTCAGCTCGAAGCTTGGAGCGAAGTTCCCGTTCGCCATATTCAAGCCACGACCCTTGACCATTGCATTCAGATCCAGCATGCCGAGCAGCGCGATGGCGTCGGTGCCGTCGACGTCGCTGGCCTGCGCGAGCGTGAGGACATCGGCGATGACTGCCGCCAGGCCGATGATCATGGCGTTACCGAAGAGTTTATTGGCTGCAGCCAGATCGGCGCGCTCGCCCATGTACTGCACCTTGCCGGTCATTTTCGCCAGTTCATCCGCTACCCGTTCGTAGAGCGCCTTCGGACCGGCCACCATCATCGAGCCCTGGGCATTGCGTGCCGCCGGCGGTCCCATGAAGACCGGACAGTGCAGATAGTGCAGCCCGGCGGACTGCATCTGCTCGGCGCGTTTGGCTGTGAGCGTCGGCAGGGTCGTGCTGTGATCGATCAGTACGGCATCGGCTGACAGTCCCGAACGCGCCGCAGCGATGACTTCCTCGACCACTGCGTCGTCTTTCAATACCAAGTGAACCCGAGTCGCGCCGCGCACGGCATCAGCCGGCGTGGCGGCGGCCTTGACGCCGAATACGGCGAGGGCCTCGACCTTGGCCGGGGAACGGTTCCATGCGGTGACGGTGTCGCCGCGTTGTGCCGCGGCTTCCGCGAAGGCCGATCCGAGCAGTCCGGTGCCGAGAAATGCGATGGTGGTCATGGCGAGATTCCTTGTGAATGAAACAGAGATGGAAGAAAGATGATGGTCGCCTAACATACCTTAAATCGCAATGCGGGAGGCAGGACGGTGCGCCGTCGACGTCCGGACGGATGCGGCAGGCGGAAGGAGGAAAGACCAACGGGGAAAAACGAAACGGTCGCTGGCAGCAATGCACTGCGAGCGACCGGTGGTGGCAATGGTCGAGATCCGATTGCCTGGTGCGATGCCTGCCGCGCGGTTGTCCGCGCGCAGGATCACTTCGCGATGGTGATCGGGATCGTCGCAGTCGCGCTCCGGTTCAGGTTGTCGAGGACCGTCACTTTCATGCTGTACGTGCCAGCGACTGGACTGGCCCAGCTTGCCGTGAGCGTTTGCCCGCTGACCGAAAACGTCATCCCCATCGGAACGCCGGAGATGGAAATCGACAGCGAAGTGGCGCCCGGATCGGCAATGACGATGCCGCTGGAGAGCGATTTTCCAGCGACGCCGGTGATGGCTGCAGCGGTGACCGTTGGCCCTGCCGAGGTGATGCCGACGGTGTAGGCGCCTTGACCGCTCAGCCCGGTTTTCGTGTCCTTCGCCACCACGGTGACGCTGAAGGTGCCGAGCACCGGGGCAGCCCACGATACGATTCCGGTACCACCGATGCTCATGCCGGACGGTGCACCTGTGAGCGTATAGGTCACGGCATTCGGCGCCGAGACCGAGGTCTGGAAAGTCAGCGCCACGCCTGGTTTGCCGGTCACGGTAGCCGGGGTCACGACCGGCGCCGTCGGTACTGGTGTCGCGGCAGTGATGCTGACCGTGTAGGTGCCCTGCCCGGTCAGACCGGTCTTGCTGTCCTTGGCGTTGACCACGACGGAATACATGCCAGCCACCGGCGTTGGCCAGGTGACTGCGCCGACGCTACTGATGATCATGCCGGACGGCGCATTGGTGAGCGCATAGATGACCGGGTTGGCCGACTGGACCGATGCCGTGAAGGACAACGCTGTACCGACCTTGCCGGCGATCGCGGCCGACGTGACCACCGGTGCGGACACGGTAGCGGTGCCGGTGAGTGCGTTGATCAAGGCCGAGACGTTCGGTGTGCCCAAGCCGGCCAGCGAGTCATAACCGGATTTGGCGGTACAGGTGGGGCAGGTCCCGTCGGAGCCGGCGGTGATGTCCAGGAAGGAACTGGCGTAAGTACCGGGAACGGTCGCGATCTGGTTATACAGCGCAGCGTGTGGCAATCCCAGCGCGGCTTTTGTGGCAAGGGCGCGCTGTGCATTGGCCACGGCCAGGACGCCGGCCCACTGTGGCGTTGACAGGCTGGTTCCACCAACGCTGAGCCAACTTGGCACCGTGCCGCCCGGCGACAGGACAGCGACGTACTGGCCGGTCGATGGATCGGCATTGAAGGCGACGTCGGCAACCATGCGTTTCGTTGAGACGACCAGGCCCGGCACGGTGCTGCTCTGATAGGCCGGTGCCGCCACGTACTGGCTGGTGCCACCGCCGGTGCCGGACCAGGCGGTCTCGCTGCGGGTACCGGTGCCGGAATAGTTCAGGGAAGTGCCGCCGACGGCCAGCACGTTGGAGGATACCGATGGCCATTCGACGGCCGCACCGGAGTCGCCCGTCGCCGCAAGATAGCTCATGTTCGGTGCGGCAAAGGCGGCGTCGACGGAGGTGGTCCAGGAGCCTTCGGCGGCGCCGAAACTCATGGAGACCACGCCTGGTCCCATCGCATTGGCCAGCTTGACCCCGCCCAGCAGGCTGTTCAGAGTGGCGTCGACCGACTCGATCAGCACGATGCGGGCCAGCGGCGCGGTCGCATGCGCCCACTGGACGTCGAGCGCGATTTCCATGGCCCAGCCTGCATTGTAGGCGGGTGCGGTCGCGGTCATGCCGCCGGCACTGGTGTTGTAGACGATTGCCAGTTCGCAGCCAGTGGTCGATGCCGCCGCCAGCGGCAGGACAGCCGTCGGCGCGATGGTCTTGAGGGTGCAGGCAGGCAGGCCGAATTTCTGATTGAAGGCTGCCAGTTCGGCGGCTGCGCTTGGATCATGCTGGGCATCGACGATATAGATCGTCTGGCCGGCGCCGAGGGACGCGGCCTGGGCCGCTGTGAGCGTCGTACCGGCAGCCGGCAGGGAAGGCAGGCCGTAGGCTGCACGGATCTGTGCGGGTGAATAGGTCGCTACGAAACTGCCGGCCGCCATCGGCGTGGCCACCGTACCATCCTGGGCCGCCACCGAGGCGCGCGGTGCTCCCCGTCGGACCGCTTTCATCGCAGGCATCGTCAAGCCACGAGTCGACATGCCGTCGAACTCGGCAGGCACGATCTGCCTGCGCGGCGCCGATTGGGCCGATGCTGTTGCATCA
>JACMRD010000145.1 GCA_014376645.1 Herminiimonas sp.
CGCCGACGCCGCACTAAAGACAATTTGTCGACACGAATCGATCCGCCTCCGGATTGTCAACCAACTTTCGTACGCCGGCCGCGCCATCGCCCGGCAAATGAGCCTTGCACATCCCTTGCGAAGAGAAAACGGGGCCCCTTCCGTTCACCTCCACGAAGGACCGACCATGACCACGCAAATTTCCGCCGCCGAACTCAACACCCTGATCGCCACCGACCATGCACTCGTCATCGATACCCGCGATCCGCAAGCCTATGCCGAGGGTCATGTTCCCGGCGCCGTCAACCTGCGGTAAATCTTCACGAAGCCGTCAGCCACCGGCCCGATCTTCAAGGCGCCGGACGCAGTCAAGGTCGAATGCGCCACGGCCGGTTGAGCCGGCGCTAAGTCAACGGGCGCTCAGCCCAGGCTGCGCGAATTAGCGTTGGTCCGAAAGATCATCGGCTGCTCCGCCACCGTTGCGCTCGACCGGTTTGCCGCGACCAGGATGATCTGGTCGACCCGCTCGCGCAGCGGCGACTTGGCACACACCGGATCGGTCGCCGCAGGGTCGCCGGCCAGCATGAATGCCTGGCAGCGGCAGCCACCGAAATCCTTGTCTTTCTCCGAACAGCTGCGACACGGCTCCTGCATCCAGTCGTCGCCGCGATAGGCATTGAAGGCATTGCTGGTTTGCCAGATGTCGTCCAGGGCCGACGTGCGCACGTTCGGCAGCGACAGGCCCGGCAGGTCGCGCGCATTGTGGCAGGGCAGCGCGACGCCATCCGGCGCCACCCCCAGGAACACGCTGCCCCAGCCGTTCATGCAGGCTTTCGGCCGGTCTTCGTAATAATCCGGCACTACGAAGAGCAGCTTGCAGCGCTTGCCGATTTTTTCGCGGTAATGCTCGACGACTTTCTCGGCCGTCTGCAACTGCTCGCGGGTCGGCAGCAATTGCGCGCGGTTCTTCATCGCCCAGCCGTAGTACTGGGTGTTGGCCAGCTCCAGGTATTCGGCGTCGAGCTCGAGCGCCATCTCGATGATCTTGTCGATGTGCGGCAAATTCTGGCGGTGCAGGACGCAATTCATGACCATCGGATAATCGTATTTCTTGATCAGCAGCGCGATCTTTTTTTTCAGGGCGAAGGTCTTGGTGCTGCTCAGGAAATCGTTCAGCTCCTGGGTCGAATCCTGGAACGACAGCTGGATATGATCGAGCCCCGCCCCCTTCAGTGCGGCGATGCGCGGCTCGGTCATGCCGATGCCGGAGGTGATCAGGTTGGTGTAGAAACCGAGCCGGTGCGCCTCGGTCACCAGCTCCTCCAGATCCTCACGCAACAGCGGCTCGCCGCCCGAGAATCCGAGCTGGACCGCCCCCATGGCGCGGGCCTGGCGCATCACGTCGATCCATTCTGCGGTCGTCAGTTCATTCTTGATGCTGTCGTAATTGACCGGGTTGTAGCAAAAGACGCAATGCAACGGACAGCGATAGGTCAGCTCGGCCAGCAACCAATAGGGCGGCGCCGCGCGGTCGCCGCTCATGCTTCCCGAATCCAGTTCTGCTCGAAGGCGTGCGCCAGCATCGCCTCGATGTCCGCGCGCAGCGAGGGCTGGTTGAATTTCTGCTCCAGCGTCGCAACGATGGTGTCGACGCTGGTGGCGCCGTCGCAGCACTGCAGGATTTCACCGGCGCTGCCGTTGAGGCGCACCATGCCTTCCGGGTAGAGCAGCACGTGGCAGTTCTGCGCCGCTTCCCACTGCAGGCGGAAGCCGCGGTTCAAGCGCGGCGTGCGTGGAATCGACTCGCTCATGTCGCATATCCCTTTTCGATCGCGTCGAGCATGCTCCAAAGGATGTCGAGCTTGAACTGCAGGATGTCGACCGCACGTTGCTGCTGGGTCCGGTCGCGGAAATGGTCGAGCGTGACTTCCAGCCCGTGATCGACATCGCGCTGCGCTAGCGGAATCCGGCTGCGGAAGTAGCGCAGGCCGGATGCTTCGATCCAGGGGTAATGTTCTGGCCAGCCGGCCAGGCGCTGCTTGTGAATCTGCGGCGCGAACATCTCGGTGAGCGAGGAGCAGATGCCTTCCTGCCAAGGTGCGCGACGCGCAAAATTGACATACGCATCGCAGCAGAAGCGTACCCCCGGCAGGACGTGCTCGAG
>JACMRD010000020.1 GCA_014376645.1 Herminiimonas sp.
CACGCACCAGAGTCGCGCCATCTGCAAAAATTTTTGCGCCGTATCGGCCGTCGTTGGCAGGATTCAAATTGATGACGAAGCCGTCGACGGTGGACTCGATCTTACCTAAGCTCAAGTTCATCGCCTCACCGATTTTTAAGGTCTTGACGTTTCCCTTGGAGTCGGTCACGGTCGCCGAATCGGCGGTAACGAGAATCTTCGTCTTATCCGACAGAGTCGTGGTGATGCCACCCTCATCATCTACGGCTGAAATTGTCGTCCCGTCACTAAGTTTTCTTCCTCCTATATCGCTGGTCACAGCCCCATCGCCGGACGCTTGCGCAGCTTGTTGTGTGCTCGTGACACTCTGGATCAAGGCGTTTAGTGCCTCGAATACTTCCGGAGTCAGGCCATCCTTTTGCGCCTTCACCTGATCCCGCTTCAAAAGATCGACCAGCTGATCTGGCGTGAGCGACAGCCCAGGAGGTAGTGTGTTGATATCCATAGAATCCCTGTCTAATGTAGAAGCACCGATAAATGTTTACCGCAGCTGCGTTGTCATCCCTGACACTAGCGTGGCCGACCGCTTGTGCAAACGATAGCAAATGCATACCGCCGGATCATGTCGCAGGCGAAGGATGGATTGTTTTTCCGAACAGGAAATAGGTGTGTTTAAGGCGAGCTTGGGCAGGACGCGTTCGAGCACGGTGGCCCGGCTGTCGACGGCGTTGGATGTTCCCGGGCTGTGGCGCTGTGCGGGGTCGTCATCTGCCATTCAAGTTTCAACGCGCCAAAAGAAAAGCGGCTGCATGAATGCAGCCGCTTAGTAATACAACCCCGCCTGTGCCGCTTTGCCGGCATCCCGAACCAAAGAGGTTCAAGGTGGTCACAGTTAGTTCGATTTCGGGTTCATCGGACTAGCGACGCGCACTCCCATCAAACAAAATTCCGCAACCGATGCGCATAAATGGTTCAAGGAATATATGGCAATCGCGAACACTGCAGGGATTTTTAGTCTACTCCTCTCGATCGGCATGTCAACCGGTTGAGATGAAATTAAAAAAGGTTTTCCTGCGGCGTGAGCGCGCTGTCCAGAACCGAATGCATGGCGTGAATTTTCTCCTGGACCTGGGCCATCGTTAGATCCGATAACGGCCCCTGCGGCGACTTCATGGCCAGCAGTTCGGCTGCGATGCCGAGCGCGGCAATGACCGCAATCCGATCGTTGCCCTTGACCTTTCCCGCATCGCGGATCACACCCATGCGCTCATCGAGGTGGCGCACTGCCTGCTGCAGTTCGGCTTCCTCGCCGGCCTTGCAGGAGAGTTTGTAGTTCTGCCCCATGATCGATACGTCCAGCTGGCTCATTGATCGCCTCTCGTCGATTGACAATCCATCGCCAACGCCGTGCTAGGTGCGCCGCGCTTCATGCGGGCTCCTGCTGGACAGCGTCGGCCGCGTCTGCCACTTCGTGCTGCGCAGCCGGCAACTGGTCGAGCAATGCGGCGACACGATCGTGCGCTTTGCGCATGCGCTGCGCGAGTTCGCCGTTTTGAGTGTCGAGCGCTGCAACCTGTGCGCGCAGCTCCGTACTTTCCCGACGCAGTGCGTGCGCCAGCTCAGCCAGTTCGGTAACTTTTAGTGCAAGAAGTTCGAAATCAGAAATCATCCTGCCACTATAGAGGTGCAACCGAATTGCCGTCAACCGATTCACGCAGCAAAGGCGCAGCCAGCGGTCCTTCAATCGCCAGACCCCGTAGAGGAAATTGCAAGTTGGAGTTGCACTTGGCCTCGTCGGTTACCTTGCCAGCAGACAGGCAGGTAGTTTATCGTGGCACAGACTCGAATCCAAATGTCATTTCCTGGATGTACGGTCACTATGGAGAAAACAAATAAATGGCCAACGAGAACCTAGCTTCCGCCTCCGGCGTTCCCTTTGCCATGGCTTGGACAATACGGGTGCTGCTGGTCGGCGATCAGGTTTTCATCGCCGAAGCGCTGCGGGGAATGCTGGTCGACGAACCGGACATCGAGTTCCATTTCGTCCGTGATGCGCAGGCGGCGCTGGCAACGGCCGTCGAGCTGAAACCGACGGTGATCCTGCAGGATCTGGTCATGCAGCCGATCGACGGGTTCGAGCTTGTGCGCCAGTTTCGCGCGCAGCCCGATACCCAGGACACACCGGTGATTCTGTTATCGGGTAAGGAAGATCCGAAGCTCAAGGCGCAGGCCTTCAACGTTGGCGCCAATGACTATCTGGTCAAACTGCCCGATCGCCTGGAACTGATCGCTCGCATTCGCTACCATTCCACGGCCTACACCAACCGCCTGCAACGCGACGATGCTTTCCGTTTCCTACGCGAGAGTCAGCAAAAATTGGCCGATGCAAACGTCGAATTGCAAAAACTCGCCGCACTCGATGGCCTGACCGGCATTGCCAACCGACGCCGTTTCGACGAAACATTAAAGACCGAATGGCAGCGGGCGCAGCGCAATCAGCGCCCCCTGACGGTTCTGCTCTGCGATATCGACTGGTTCAAGATGTACAACGACGCCCATGGGCATCCGGCAGGCGACCTGTGCCTGAAAAAAGTCGCAGCGGTTTTGACTGAAAGTCTCAAGCGGCCGACTGATCTGGCAGCGCGCTTTGGCGGCGAGGAATTCGTGCTGGTGCTGCCGGATACCGATCAGGAAGGCGCGCTGGTGGTGGCTCATCAGTGCCTGCAAAGAGTCGA
Source organism: Herminiimonas sp. (assembly GCA_014376645.1). GTDB lineage: Bacteria > Pseudomonadota > Gammaproteobacteria > Burkholderiales > Burkholderiaceae_D > JANXSS01. Next base: position 2,715 of record JACMRD010000020.1, read on the forward strand.
AGCGTTGGCCTTGCCGAATCCGGGCGCCACTGGCAGCGGCTTCGTGACGATCTCAATCGGTCTTGCCACGCTCGTTCCAGGCCGGGAGTCCAGCTTCGATATCCTGGTCGACATGGCCGATCGCGCCTTGTACGGAGCGAAGATCGCCGGACGCAACCGGATCGTCAGCGCAGACTGAAGCCGCTATTGTCCAAGTGTAAAGTGGATTGCTGCAGATCGGCCTCACCCACGTGGCGCTTGTAATCGAGAATCCGGCGGCGCTTGCAGCACCAGTCAATCATGGTCACGATCCGGGGCAGTACGCGCGCGGCGGGATGTGACGCTGAGGCTGGCGCGTTGGAGCGTTGGAACAACGGTTTCGAAAGCTGGAGAGAGGGTGTGCGGCATGCCGCCGTATTTTATGGCTCGCTTGAGTCAAAATAACGGGGGCGGCACCACATTTATGAAAAATAGGTTATAGTTTATCCAAGGTCCCCGCCTATTATCTTCGTGCCCGCCTCGCGGTGCCGGGTCAGGTCAAACGTGAATTCGGTTGATGTGTCAGCACGGTCACGCTGGCCAACCGGATAAATTGATCGAACGGCTCGCTCGCAGCGCGCAAGCGCAGAGTGTGCAAGGCCAGCGGAACCTAGCAATAATCCGCATAATAATAAAGCAGGCAAGAAGGCAGACAATTACGTGCAGGCGGCATCGGCAGCTGAAGTGGCAACCGAAGCAAGCAATCCCGCACGGGACCGTAATTCCCACACACCGCAACATCCTTTTATCCTCAAACCGAGGCAACAATGAGCGAAAACATTAAACACATTTCCGACGCGTCGTTCGAACAAGACGTCCTCAAATCCGACAAGCCCGTGCTGGTCGACTTCTGGGCGGAATGGTGTGGTCCATGCAAGATGATTGCACCGATCCTCGAAGAGATCGCCAGGGAATACGACGGCAAGCTGCAGATCGCCAAAATGGACGTCGACGCCAACCAGGCGGTTCCGGCAAAGTTCGGTATCCGCGGTATCCCGACACTGATCTTGTTCAAGAATGGCGTACCGGCCGCACAGAAAGTCGGCGCCATGGCCAAGGGCCAACTGACATCTTTCATCGACAGTAACATCTGATCCCGGTTCCGGGCAACGCGCCCTGCGCGCTGCCCGGAACAATCGCGATCCGCAGACGAAACCATCGTACGAAGCAACCGATTAGCTGACCGATCCACACCACGCACTACCCTCCCCCACCTATTACTTTCCCGTCTCGGGACACCTCATATCATGCACTTATCAGAATTAAAGGCGCTTCACGTTTCAGCGCTCCTCGAAATGGCCATCGGCCTCGACATCGACAACGCTGCCCGCCTGCGCAAACAGGAACTGATGTTCGCCATCCTGAAAAAACGGGCGAAGTCGGGCGAGCAGATCTTCGGCGACGGCGCTCTTGAAGTGCTGCCGGACGGTTTCGGTTTCCTCCGTTCGCCGGACGCGAGCTACATGGCGTCGACTGACGACATCTACATCTCGCCGTCGCAGATCCGCCGCTTCAACCTGCACACCGGCGACTCGATCGAAGGCGAAGTCCGCACGCCGAAAGATGGCGAACGCTACTTTGCACTGGTCAAGGTCGACAAGGTCAACGGCGAATCGCCGGAAATGTCGAAGCACAGGATCCTGTTCGAAAACCTGACGCCGCTGCACCCGAACAAGATGCTCAATCTCGAGCGCGAGATGCGCGGCGAGGAAAACATCACCGGCCGCATCATCGACCTGCTCGCGCCAATCGGCAAAGGCCAGCGCGGTCTACTGGTGGCGTCGCCGAAATCCGGTAAATCGGTGATCCTCCAGCACATAGCGCATGCGATCACTGCCAATCACCCGGACATCACCCTGATCGTGCTGTTGATCGACGAGCGCCCGGAAGAAGTAACCGAGATGCAGCGTTCGGTACGCGGCGAAGTCGTTGCATCGACCTTCGACGAACCGGCGACGCGCCACGTGCAAGTAGCTGAGATGGTGCTGGAAAAAGCCAAGCGCCTGGTCGAAATGAAAAAGGACGTCGTGATCCTTCTGGATTCGATCACCCGACTGGCACGCGCCTACAACACCGTGATTCCGGCCTCCGGCAAGGTGCTCACCGGTGGCGTCGATGCAAACGCGCTGCAACGTCCGAAGCGCTTCTTCGGCGCGGCCCGCAACATCGAGGAAGGCGGCTCGCTGACCATCATCGCGACCGCACTGATCGAAACCGGCAGCCGCATGGATGACGTGATCTTTGAAGAATTCAAAGGTACCGGCAACATGGAAGTCCACCTCGAGCGCCGCTTGGCCGAAAAACGCGTCTACCCGGCCATCAACCTCAACAAATCGGGTACCCGCCGCGAAGAACTGCTCATCAAGCAGGAACAGCTGCAAAAAATCTGGGTGCTGCGCAAACTGCTCTATAGCATGGATGAAATCGAAGCGATGGAATTCATCCTCGACAAGATGAAGGCGACCAAGAACAACGCCGAATTCTTCGACATGATGCGACGCGGGAATTCATAACGCCTCAATGCCATCATGAAAAAAGCACATGCAGCCAGCGCCGCATGTGCTTTTTTTACGCCTCAGCCCAGCAGTTCATAGGCGCCGCCCCGCTCGAGGGCACGCTTGTATGCCGGACGGTCGTGGATGCGTTTCAGGAATGTCATGAGGCGTGGCCTGCTCTGATTCAGGCCGCCACGCGCCGCCGCCGCCTCCAGCGGAAAACTGATCTGGATGTCGGCAGCACTGAATACGGCGCCGGCGAACCACTCGCTCTTGCCGAGTTCGCTCTCCATGAAGTCCAGGTGGCGGTTGATTTGCGGCAGGATGAACGAGGACTTGGCCTTCTGTGCGATTGCACGCATGATCGGCTTGACGAAGAACGGCACCTTGGTGCTTTCGATCCTGTCGAACACGAGCTTCATCAGCAGGGGCGGCATCGCCGAACCTTCCGCATAGTGCAGCCAGTAGGTGTAGCGCAGCCGCTCCGGCGTACCCGACTCCGGCCTGAGCCGTCCCTGGCCGTACGTATCAACCAGGTATTCGACAATCGCACCGGATTCGGCGATCGTCAGGGCGCCGTCAGTGATGACCGGGGATTTGCCCAGCGGGTGCACTGCCAGCAGTTCCGGCGGAGCGAGCATGGTCTGCGCGTCGCGCTCGTAGCGCTTTACCTCGTACTCCAGGCCCAGCTCTTCGAGCAGCCAGAGCACGCGCTGAGACCGTGAGTTGTTCAAGTGATGGACGATGATCATGGAGGCGTTTCCAATGTGATGGCTGTGCAAGATCGCATCGTACAGGATGTGCCGAGCGGGGGAGCGGTGGTGCAAACGCCGGGCCTCACCGGCAGGGGCGATCTCCCTGTCGATCTCGTGCTGTCAACGTCGTGCTGGCGCAAACCCCTGATTTGCTTGTATAATTTCGGACTTTTCCATCCCCAGACAAGTGATCATCAATCGGGTCAAGAGGCAAGACGACCGACGAAGTGAGGATTGGCTACCTAACATTCAGAGGCACACATGAAAGACGGCATTCACCCAACATACCGCGACGTCGTATTCCACGATCTGTCGTGCGACTTCAAGTTCATCACCCGTTCGACCGTGCAATCGCGCGAGAAAATCGAATTCGAAGGCAAGGAATATCCTTTGGTGAAGATCGAGGTGTCATCGGAATCGCATCCGTTCTACACCGGCAAACACAAAATCGTCGATACGGCTGGCCGCGTCGACAAGTTCCGCAAGAAATTCGGTACCGTCGGTTCGAAGACGCAGGTCGGCGTCGAGTAATCTTCGCGCACCTGTGCAGCAAGGCAGCTTCGGCTGCCTTTTTTGTTTCAAGACGCACGATTTGCAAACCTTTTCCGGCACAATAACGCCGAGCCACCACGAGTGCCGCCTGTGATGAAACCCGTTCGCCTGCCAGCTTCCGCCACGCTCGCCCTGCCGCGCACTGGCCTGTTCGCGCTGGCGCTGCTCTACATCCTGCCTGGCCTGTTTGGCCGCGATCCCTGGAAGAACGATGATGCCAGCAGTTTCGGCATCATGTGGACCATGGCGCACGGCGGCTGGGCCGACTGGCTGGCGCCGCACATCGCCGGCCTGCCGATGCCGCAGGAAGGACCGCTGGCGTTCTGGATCGGCGCCCTCTGCATCAAACTCTTCGGCGGGGTGCTCGGCGATGTCATGGCCTCGCGCGTGGCGGCGATCGGATTTTTCCTTCTCGGCGCGCTGTCGGTCTGGTACACCGCTTACCTGCTCGGCCGCCGCGCTGAGGCGCAACCCCTGCGACTGGCCTTCGGTGGTCAGCCGGAGCCAGAAGATTACGGCCGCACACTGGCCGACGGTGCCCTGCTGATCTACCTGGGTTTTCTCGGCTTGTTGGTGCACAGCCATGCGAGCACCGCCGGCGCGCTCCAGGTCGGTTTGATTGCCTATGTCCTGTACGCCGCGACCCGCGTCTTCGAGACACAATCGAAACGCATGCTGGTGGCGCTCGGCATTGCGCTGGGCCTGTCGGTCCTCACGCGCGGCCCGATTGCGCCGATCGCATTGTGGTGCGCGTTGCTGCTGCTGGCGGCAGTGCGCAAGCCCGCACTGGTGTCGCGTCTGGTGCTGATCTGCCTGCCCCTGGCGATCGCGATTCCCGCAGCCTGGGTACTGGCCTGCTCCGTGCTGCAACCATTCGCACGGGCACCCGTCGCCGACTGGCTGGCATGGAATGCACGTCTGTTCGGCTGGCCCAGCTGGGACGCTCTCCGCTATTTCATGAAGAACGGCATCTGGTTTGCCTGGCCGGCCTGGCCCTTTGCCGGCTGGGCCGTCTATGCATGGCGCAAGCAGTTCAATGCCCTGCACATCGCGCTACCGCTGTTGCTGCTGAATCTGATGGCGCTGCTGGTACTACTTGATCCCGTGCCGGACGAAACCATCTTGTTGCCACTGTTGCCGCCGCTGGCCATCCTGGCAGCGTTCGGCCTGCCGACCATGAAGCGCGGCGCCATCAATGCGGTCGACTGGTTTTCCGTCATGACGCTGACCACCTGCGCGGCATTCATCTGGGTCGGCTGGATTGCCAAGCAGACCGGCTGGCCGACGCAACTTGCGCGCAATGCCTTCAAGCTGGCGCCCGGCTTCAAACCCGAGCTGAACTGGCTGGCATTCCTGGTCGCGGCCGCAGCGACAGCGTCGTGGTTCATGCTGGTGCACTGGCGGATCTCGCGCCGGCCGTCAGTCCTCTGGCGTGCCGTGGTGCTGTCGTCCGGCGGCGTGATTCTGTGCTGGCTCTTGCTGATGACACTCTGGCTGCCGTGGGGGAATTACATGAAGAGCTATGCCGGCGTGGCGCAGCAGATCGCCGCCAGCCTGCCCGCCGGCAGCGGTTGCGTCGATGCCGATGTCGGGCCGGCGCAGCGCGCGTCTTTCGCCTACTTCGGCCAGATCCCGTTCGCCCGCTTCGAGGTCGCCCGGTGCGACTTCCTGCTGCTGCAGGATCGAAATCGTGCCACGGGGGAAACCCCGCGCCTGTTGCGCGCCGGCGAACGCTGGCAGCTGCTGTGGGAAGGCCACCGGCCGGCCGACCGCGACGAGCGATTCCGGTTGTACCGGCGCCTGCGTTAGCATGATCAGCTCTGCTTTGCATGATTCCGGCGAGGGCTTCCGGTGACGGCGGCTGCGGCCGGTCGCGGGCACGATCTGTGGCGCCTGTGCGCGCTGGCATGGCCGATCCTGATCGGCCAACTGGCAGTGATCGCCAATGGGGTCATCGACACCGCCATGACCTCCCACTTTTCCGCCACCGACCTGGCCGCGCTGGCGCTGGGCGCGTCGATCTACGTCAGTGTCTTCGTCGGCGCCAGTGGTGTCCTGCAGGCGCTGGCGCCAGTGATCGGGCAACTCTTCGGCGCCCGTGATTTCGCGGCGATCGGCATCGAGGTAAAGCAAGGGGCCTGGCTGGCCCTCTTCCTGACCATCCTTGGATCGATGATCCTGGCCTATCCGCAACCCTTCCTGGGTATTGCACACGCTTCGCCGGAGCTGACCGCCAAGGCCACCCTGTACTTGCAGATCCTGGCGCTGGCACTGCCGGCCACACTCGGCTTCAGGGTCTACGCTGCGTTGAGCACGGCGCTGGCAAGACCGAAGCTGTTGATGGGACTGCAGGTCGCGGCACTGGTGCTGAAAATCCCCTTGAATGCCCTCTTCATTTTCGGCGCCTTCGGCATTCCGGCTTTCGGTGGCCCGGGCTGTGCGATCGCCACCACGCTGCTGGCCTGGCTGAGTCTGCTGGCGGGCTGCATGATCATGCGGCATGCGCCTTTCTACCGGCCGTTCCGGATTTTCGGCAGCGGTTTCGTCGCACCGACCTGGCGGGCGCAGCGCGCCCTGCTGACACTTGGCGTGCCGATGGGGCTGTCGTACCTGATCGAAGTCACGGCCTTCACTTTCATGGCGTTGTTCATCGCCCGGATGGGTGAGGCGGCGGTGGCGGGGCATCAGATCGCTTCCAATTTCGGCGCCGTGCTGTATATGCTGCCGCTCTCGATTGCCAGCGCGACCGGCACGCTGGTGGCGCAGGCCATCGGCGCGCGCGACATGGCGCAGGCGCGCCGCGTCGGCAATACCGGCATCGCGCTGGCAGCGCTGGTGTCGCTGAGCGCAGGCAGCCTGGTGTGGGCGACGCGGGTCTCGATCGTCCAGGCCTACACGCCGGATCTGCAGATCGTTGCCGCAGCCACGCCACTGTTCGTGTTCATCGGCTTCTATCAGGTCTTCGACGCGATCCAGGTCAATGCAGCCTTCATCCTGCGCGCCTACAGGGTCGCGCTGGTGCCGACCTTGATCTATGCGCTGGCGCTCTGGGGGGTCGGGCTGGGTGGCGGCTATGCGCTAGGATTCGACGTGTTCGGTGGGGTGCCCGAGACGTGGCAAGGAGCGAATGGTTTCTGGCTGGGTAACAGCGCGAGCATCGCGGTGGTGGCGGTTGGGTTGCTGTGGTATTTGCGGCGGGTGCAGCGGCGGTTTGCTTCTTAGTAATCCATCCATCGACGCTGCAAATCAGTACTCCGCCTTTTTCTGGTTTAGCCGCAGCAATACGACGTATGACACGCTTGCCAAGGAACGGCCCGAGCCGGCGATGAATTCTTCGAAGCGGGGTCCGCTCACTAAAAACTCTACCACGCGAAACCCACCGCAAAACTCCCATCGTCCAGCGGCTTTTTTGATGAATACCGGGAGTTTTTCGCGCTGTAACGTAAGTAGTCTGCTAGCAGGAGCGGTTCTAGGACCTTGACCGCACAAAACCACTGCTGGTGCTGCTGGACTAAACCTTAAAGTTAAGCAAGCGGCGACCAGCTTGCCATCTACGCTTGGCAGACAGGACACCTTGCTACCACCGAGAACGCCATGAATCTCATCCCGGCTGTAGCATTCGCCGATCGTAAACACGATTGGCAATGGCGCAATTGCGATTTGGTTCTGCGTGGCGAATGAAGTACGAACCCGAGCTAACCTAGTGGTCTTCGCGCTTTGCATCCGCAATTGCCTCCGGCTCTAATTCCTGGTTTTCAGCGTTCAAGCACCCACGCTGCCTGTCACCGGCAGCACGATGCCGGTGATGTAGCTGGCGCACACTGGCGAGGCCAGGAACACATAGGCGGGCGACAGTTCCTCGGGCTGCGCCGGACGCTTCATATCGCTGGCGGCGCCAAACTTCTGGATCGACACGGCGTCCTTGTCGGCCAGGTTCAGCGGCGTCCAGACCGGTCCGGGCGCCACCGCATTGACGCGAATCCCCCTGTCGAGCAGGTTCTTGGCCAACGATTTGGTGAACGCATGGATCGCGCCTTTCGTGGCCGAGTAATCGAGCAGCTTGGCGCTGCCCTCGAGCCCCGTAACCGAGCCGGTATTGATGATGCACGACCCGCGTTGAAGGTGCGGCAGAGCGGCCTTGGCCATGTGGAAATAGCCGCAGACGTTGGTACGCAGGGTTTCGTCGAAGCGCACTTCGGTGATGTCTTCAAGCGAATCGGCATGCGCCTGAAAGGCAGCGTTGTTGACCAGTATGTCGAGCTTGCCGAGTTCCTTGACGGTTTTTTCGACTACCTTGCGGCAGAAGTCAGCGTCCTTCACATCGCCGGCCATCAATACGCAGCGCCGGCCCTCGGCCTCGATGCAGCGTTTGGTTTCCTCAGCATCAGCATGTTCGTTCAAGTAAAAAATCGCCACGTCGGCACCTTCCCGGGCAAACAGCACCGCCACCGCCCGGCCAATACCCGAATCACCGCCAGTCACCAGCGCGGTCAGCCCTTCGAGCTTGCCGCTGCCCTTGTAGCCTTCGGCCATGAACCGGGGCTGCATCTGCATGTCGGCTTCAAGACCCGGTTTTTCGAGATGCTGCGCTGGCAGCGGCGGCTCGGGTTGCGGGCTCAGGCCGGCCTGGACAGGCGGCTTCTTGCTTTCTGCGCCACCGTCTTTTTCGGATTTCACAGCGTCCTTGCTGTCCTGCTGTTGCTGGATGCTGCGCTGCTGGTCAACGACGCCCTGGGCGTCGTCGTCCGGCGGTAAATGCGATGGAGTGTTTTCCATAGGTGCCTCTTGAATCATTCAAAGGCTCAGTCTCTTACACTGATTTTTTCCGTGCTACAGGTAAATTCCCATACTCGGCTCCGATACCGCCAGCGTGGGCAGGTGCGTAGACCGCCCGCTCAAGCTTGGCAGCGCATGAAATCTGAACTGCCAACAGTGATGGCGCCCGACATGCCATGCTGACCCGAGGCATGTCGCCCAACGCCAGCACGGCCTCTGCGACGGTTTCAGCTTATGCACGCGGGCATTTGGTTGCCCGACTAATTGGCCGTTTTACTGAGAATCAAAAATAAGCAAACAGGTCGCTATTTGCTGACTTTAGCTGGGGTTTTCTTTTCGGTTTTGGCTGCTTTCTTGAAGTCTTCGACGCTGGGCGCGTCTTTACTGCCTGACTTGTTCATATGCTCACCACTGCCATTGGCAATGCGTTCTTGTTTCGCATGAATATTGGCATAAAGGCCGGGTTTTTTAGCGGTCATGAGATGCTCCTGGTTTGGGTCTCAGGTAACCGCGATGGCAACCCGGATCTCATCACACATTAGATGCCGCAAACCACATGCGCGTCTGTGCGCCACCACACTCACGGTCCATGTCGAAGCAATTGCAGGAACCGCAGCGCAGCAGCGATTTTTCTTTAAGGCAAATTTTACGGCAACCAGGCAAGCGTTAACCACCCCGGGCTACAGCCCGGAGTCTGGAAAAACTCGGTTGACCGGGCAAGATGATTTGGCGCCCACCAAAAATAGGCGTTCAAGGCTTGCGAAACACGATCGCATGCTGGATCGGAAGCGATTCGATGCTGCGTTCCCACTTCAGGCCATGCGCCGTGACTTCACGCCGTACCTGCGACTCGCTCATCTTATGCAGCGGCTTGATTGCGACTGCCGGGTCCTCGGCCCGATATTCGACGAAGACGACGCGACCGCCTGGCTTCAAGGCGCCTACGATGCTGTCGAGGACTTCCGAGGGATAGGCGAGCTCGTGATAGACATCGACCATGATTGCCAGGTCGACGCTGGCCGGCGGCAGCTTGACGCTGGTTTCGCCGCCCAGCACCGATATCACGTTGCGCACACCGCGCTTTGCCATCTGGTTGTCGAGCATCCTGATCATTTCCGGCTGCACGTCGACTGCATACACACGTCCGCTGGACCCGACCTGTTTCGCCAGCTGCCAGGTGTAGTAGCCGGTGCCGGCGCCGATGTCGGCCACCGTCATGCCGGGCACCAGCGCTAGTTCCCGCAGCAGCAATTCCGGCCGCTCCTCACGTGCGCGGCTTTCGCGCTCGAGCCATTGCGCGCCTTCCCATCCCATCACGCCGGCGATCTCGCGACCCATGTAGCGCTTGCCGATGCCATCCGGGCTGGGTACGATGCGGTCGTAGCGCGTATCGGCGGCCGCTGCCTGAGCCACGGCATCGAAACTGGTAGCTGAAAGCAGCGTCAGTGCCGACAGGCAGGCCAGCAGGATGGGTAGCGTACCGTGGGTGTGGCAGGTGTGTTTGGTCACTCGGGTTCTGCGTCAGCGGCAGCCTTATCGCCGGCCTTTGATGTATCGAGGGACGGGTAACACATTTTTTCGCCGTCCCATTTCTGGCCACACCAGCATTCGCCATCGGCGTTGATTATGCAGGTATCGTTGCCACAGCAGCGCGGGTCATTCGTCATAAGTAGTCCTGTTATCAGTTTAGTACCTGGAGAGATCTGGATGCGGTCGCAAGCAAACCAAGGCGACATACTTTAACAAGGTTTCGGCAACCACGAGCGGGACGTGATTGACTGCAGATTGACGGGTGTTCTTCAAACCTGAGAGTGGCTGATATGGATCTTACACGCCGAAAATTTACAACCGATGGTGGCAAAAGTATCTACTCAGGAACATCATCAAGATGTACGGTCGATTTCTGACGTGCAGCCATGGGGCTGCGTGCGACCATTTAGAAAATTTTCATGATGCGATTTGCCGGTTTCCTCATGTTGCTGGTGTGCCTGGCCCAAACTTCATCTGCCAAAGACAAGTTAGACGACGCCAAAGCTGTTCCTGAAGCCGCTTTGTGCAAACCGGTTTGTGTTTCGGCGCGCCAAGACTGCCGTGCGCAGGTTCAGCAAGCTACTGATGCCGATACTAGTCCGGTCTTGTCGATGAACCAGAGTACCAATCCATACGCTACCGCGAGCAGCGAACTGCGCCCCCAATCCCAGCAGCTACGTCCCACCGAAGCCCAAGCTTTTCGCGCCCGGCGCTCTGAACGCTTACAGGCCTGTGAAATGCAGTATCTCAACTGCACTCGCACCTGCAGCTGAGTACTTCGCGCTTAATCGGGTAGCAGCAGCGCATTCCTGCGCCACCACTTCCCACTGCCGCCCCCATTGCCGATCAAACGAGTAGCTCGCTGGTTCACGAGACGGTGTTCGCTTCTGCACGAAGGCTGCTAACCGGTACTATTTTCCGTCAACGCCTTGAGCTCGACGTAACATGCCAGTTCGGACTCGGACAGCCCCTGCGTGCAAGCGGCATCCTCGACCTTGCGCTCGGCCTGCACCAGCAGATTGAGCTTGCTGAGATAGTCGGCCATCGAGAGGTTGCGCCCCACCGTTGACTGCGACACATGCCGCTGCACGATTGCCTGTTCCTCGATCGCCGTGAGTACCTCGGGCGGAAAATTCCATTCCCGTCCGATGCTGCAGGAGAGTTTGCGGGCGAGCGCGATCAGTTGATTGCAGAACCCCGCCGACCCGAGCGCCTCGCCGCCCTCGGCACTCTGGTCCATGACCCGCAACGACACGATCAACCCGACGTTCTGCACCAGGCCGGCCAGGAAGGCGTCGAAGCCGTTCATCCCTGTTTGCTGGGCAAGCAGCCGGCTGGCGATCGCGCAGTGTTCGGAATGATCCCAGATGCGCGGCGCGATGGCGCGTGTGAAATAACCGGACTTGACGTCGATGATGGGCCGGAAGGCGACGGTAGTGATCAGGTGGCGCAGGCCGCTCTGCCCCAGCACCATGACGGCATGCTCGATGCTGGTGATGGCTTCGTGCTGCGCGTAACGGCTGCTGTTGGCCAGCCGGATCACTTCGGCCACCAGCACCACGTCATGCGAGATCTTGCGTGACAGATCGGCTCCCGAAAAATCATCGGTGCGCAGGCTTTGCAGCAGTTGGGGAATCACGCCCGGCATTCGGCGTACCAGTTGGGCGCCGGACTGCGGCGAGTCGAGAATCTCCCGCAGGGTCGCGAGAATGGTCTGCTCGGTGCGACTGCTCTGCAGATCGGTGTAATCGCTACGGGCGAACAGCCAGCTGGTGAAGTTGGCGTTGATCTCTTCCCGTATCAGCCAGGACACACCGGCGGTATCGGTTGGCGCGGCTGGCATGGCGGGCATAGGCGGAGGCGCCGCTGGGGACACCTCGCCTTCAGGTACCAGAGACTGCGTCGCCACAAGCACGGCAATTTCCCCTGTGCCCTGCCGATCGTACTTGAACAATCTTCGCAACCACTGAACCATGAGCTGTGCCCGGTTGAACTGTCTGCTGCCTGGATCGATCAATCGGCGCCTGTCGTGCCGCCCCATGTTGTCGCGTGAGTCATGCGTTCAAACCTTCGTCGGCAGGATCACCGTCTGCAAGCCGTCGAAGTGCAGCCGACGCTGGATCGCCAGCGCTGCCTGATTATGCAACAACCGGATGAACCAGTTGTCCTGTTCGAAGATCAGCCTGCTGGTGAAGAAAATCGCATTCGGATATTCCTTGCTGATGTCTTCGCAAAGTTTGGTCACCTTGTCGACCACGTCGGTGC
>JACMRD010000146.1 GCA_014376645.1 Herminiimonas sp.
CCCGAGTGTGAAATTACGGATCAACCGTGGAACACGGCTGCGATTTTTTAGAACAACTTGAGCCAGGCCCGACGGTGTCGGCAACGGCAGCGCATTTCACGTTGTGTCGCTACGATCTTGCATTGTGCAATGCATCAATTTAACCACCATAAAATTGCTTTGCATGAAATAATAAGGAAAGAAAGCGCTGCAACATCGGAGCGTATGGGGATGACGAAACGCCACTCCAACCTGGTCGGCCTGCAGCGCAGGGTCTCATTTCAAAAAGAAAGTCCGTACGTCATGACGCAATCCTGGATCCGCTTTACACACGACGGCGCAATCCGTTTCGGCACACTTGATGGAGAACAGATCCGGGTTCACGTTGGGGACATGTTCGATGCGCCAACCCTGACTGATATCACTTTACAGCTGTCGGACGTGACCGTGCTGATGCCGACCGTGCCGAGCAAAGTGGTCGCCATGTGGAACAACTTCCGCGCGCTGGGCGAAAAACTCAAGCTGGGCATTCCGCCGGAGCCGTTGTACTTTCTGAAGACGCCGAACTCTTATCTGAATCCGGGCGAGATCATTCGCAAGCCTGCTTGCGAGGGCAAGATCGTCTTTGAAGGCGAATTGGGCATCGTCATCGGCAGTCGCTGCAAGGAAGTCGGCGTCGACAAGGCGCTAGATTATGTGTTCGGCTACACCTGCGCCAACGATGTCACCCATGCCGAGATTCTGAACCGTGATCCGTCCTTCGCCCAATGGGTCCGGGCCAAGGGATTCGACACTTTCTGCCCCCTTGGCCCGGTCGTCACCACTGGCCTTGACCCGGCCACCCTGGTGGTCAAGACGACCCTCAACGGCGACGTGCGCCAGGAATATCCGGTATCGGACATGCTGTTCTCGGTGGCCGAACTGGTCAGCCGGCTGTCGGCCGACATGACGCTGCTGCCGGGCGACGTGATCCTGTGCGGCACCTCGGTCGGCGTCGGTTCGATGAAACCGGGCAGCGATGTGCAGGTCGAAATCGCAGGCATCGGCGTGCTGCACAACCGCTTCGAATAATGCTGTGGCGGGCGCATTCCGTCCCGCCTTGCAGAGCACCAGATTACTAACTTTGCAGGACCAACATCATGAAAATCGCAATTATCGGCGCCGGGGCCATTGGCGGCCTGGTCGGCGTCCGGCTGGCGCTGGCCGGGGAAGACGTGACTTTCATCGTCCGTGGCGCCAACCTCACCACGATTCGCACGAAGGGCATGAAACTGATCGAACACGACGGTACTGAAGTCTTGGTCGAGAACGTCCGTGCAACCAGTGACTACAATGAAGCAGGACCGCAGGACGTCGTGATCCTGGCATTGAAAGCACAGCAGGTCGAAGCAGTCGTGGCCGAACTGCCCAAGCTGTTTGGCGAGAACACCACCGTCATCACCATGCAGAACGGCATCCCGTTCTGGTATTTTCAGCAGCACGGCGGTGAGTTCGAAGGGCGTCGCGTCGAGAGCGTCGATCCGGCCGGCATCATCGGCGCCGGCATTCCCGCCGAGCGCGTGATCGGCTGTGTCGTCTATCCGGCGTCCGAGTTGATGGCGCCCGGCGTCGTGCGTCACATCGAAGGCGACCGGTTTCCGCTGGGCGAACTCAACGGCGCCAGCAGCGAGCGGGTTGTGGCGCTGTCGGCCATGTTCGAGCGCGCGGGCTTCAAGGCGCCGGTGCTCGACAATATCCGTGCCGAGATCTGGCTGAAACTGTGGGGTAACCTGACCTTCAATCCGATCAGCGCCCTGGCGCATTCGACATTGGTCGACATCTGCCAGTTTCCGCTCTCGCGCGCACTGGCGACCTCGATGATGACCGAAGCGCAGACGGTGGCGAACAAGCTCGGCATCACATTCCGGGTGCCGCTCGAAAAACGCATCGCGGGCGCAGAAAAAGTCGGCAAGCACAAGACCTCGATGTTGCAGGATATCGAAGCTGGTCGCGGACCCGAAGTCGACGCCCTGGTCGGCTCAGTCATCGAGCTCGGAAAATTGACCGATACGCCAACGCCGCATATCGACACTGTCTATGCGCTGGTCAAGCTGCTGGCGAAGACGATGGCTGACGAGAGTGGCAACGTCAAGTTGCAAAAGGCGGCGTAAGTAGTCCCCCGGTCCCGGCGGGGTTCGGGGAACCGTTCGAGGGCGCGCGCGCGGATTCTTGCGCGCGCCTTGTACATGGTGAATATTTCGAAACTTAACCGGGGTCAAGGATTGCAGCAAGGCGGCTTCGTACAATCGGTCCGCGTACGAATTTGCCGGAGTGCTAGTTTGCTGGCTCCGTTAGTACCATCGAATACCAAGCTTGCTCAGCAAAGAAGCAGTCAGGTTGCGATGCGATGATTTTTGCGACCATAAAAAAACATTAGGAGACACGGAAATGACATTAGAAAGCACTTCGCCGGCGGCCACTCACGCGCCTTCCTATCGATGGATCCAGCTCGTCATGGGCATTGTCTGCATGGCCATGATCGCCAACCTGCAATACGGCTGGACCCTGTTCGTCAATCCGATCGCCGACAAGCATGGCTGGTCGAAAGCCGCGATTCAGGTGGCATTCACGATTTTCATTCTGACCGAAACCTGGCTGGTGCCGATTGAAGGCTGGGCGGTCGACAAATTCGGTCCGCGCCCCGTGGTGCTGTTCGGCGGTCTGTTGTGCGGGTTGGGCTGGGTCTTGAATTCGTATGCAGACACGCTCACGTTGCTCTACATCGGCGCCGCCGTCAGCGGTATCGGTGCGGGTGCGGTCTACGGGACCTGTGTCGGATCTGCCTTGAAATGGTTTCCGGATCGCCGTGGCCTGGCAGCCGGTCTGACCGCTGCCGGATTCGGTGCCGGCTCGGCGGCGACCATCATCCCGATCTCGATCATGATCAAGAACAGCGGTTACGAATCGACCTTCCTGTACTTCGGTATCGGCCAGGGTCTGGTCGTGATGCTGCTGGCTGCCTTCATGGTGCGTCCACCGGCCAACATCGCCAAGACCGTCGCCCGGAAGACCAAGGTGCAGCAGGTCAAGGTCGATTTCACGCCGTCGCAAATCGTGCGGCAGCCGGTGTTCTGGGTCATGTACATCATGTTCGTTCTGGTGGCTGCCGGTGGTCTGATGGCGACGGCGCAGATGGGCCCGATTGCAAAGGACTTCAAGATCGACGGCGTCACCTTCAACGTGATGGGAATGATCCTTCCGGCACTGACCTTTGCGCTCGCCATCGACCGCGTTCTCAACGGGTTGACCCGACCGTTCTTTGGCTGGGTGTCGGATCAGATCGGACGTGAAAAAACAATGTTCATCGCCTTTGCCATGGAATCGGTCGGCATCATTGCCCTGTACTACTTCGGCCGCGATCCGATCATGTTCGTGATCCTGACCGGCGTGGTGTTCTTTGCCTGGGGTGAGATCTACAGCCTGTTTCCTGCAACCTGCGCTGACACCTTCGGCGGCAAGAACGCGGCGGGCAATGCCGGACTGCTCTACACCGCCAAGGGAACGGCCTCGATCTTCGTGCCGATCTCCAGCGTCATCGCGGCCGCCAGCGGCAGTTGGGAATCGGTCTTCTTCGTGGGTTGCGGCATGAATGCGGTGGCCGCGCTGATGGCGTGGTACGTTCTCAAGCCGATGCGCAAGAAGTTCATGGACAATGTCGATGCGACCTCGGTATCGGCGGTGCCACTGACTGCTCGCCCCTCCGGACTGACCGCATGATGTGATGCACTAGCGACCCGGTACCGGGTCCAAAAAAATGCCCGACTATGTCAAGTAGCCGGGCATTTTTTTTGGTTCCGGGTTCCGCTGTAGGCAGCGGGTTCGTGAAGCGACGTCTTAGGAAGCGGATTTGTCGATATCGGCCAGGCTTTCGCGGCCGCGCACCGTCAGCTCGAAACCACCACCTTCGGCGCGCGGCACGATATGCCCTTTCTTGCCGAGGAAGGTCTTGACGTCGTTACCCAGCGGCGCCATGGCGTCACCAGCCACCGCCCGCAAACCATCGATGCAATCGCGGATGAACAACATGGTGCGTGCCTTGTCGGTCACCGACAGGCTGCCATCCTTGCTGTAGCTGATGTATTTCAGACCAGCGAGCCGTTTCGTGTTGCGTGCCACGCAGGCGCTCTGGCGACCTGGTTGGTGACCGGCGCCGATCTGGCGCAGGGCATCGAATTCGTCGTTGCTCAATTCATCGTTCATTAAGGGATCCAGATTCAGGGAGATTTGAATTTGCGCATGAGGGCGTCCAGCAACGTGCTGGACGCCGCTTCGCCGCCGGTGTGGGTGTGGGTGTCGGCAGCGTCGTCCTCGGCAAATTCCGCTGCCAGGTCTTTCCAGCCACGACTTGCGGCAAAGGCGTTGAAGGCTTCCGGGGCTTCCAGCACGATCAGCTTGTCGTCCTGGAGACCCAGGTCGCCGTGCCCGAAGTCGGGTCCCACGTAGCCCAGCTGCCGCAGGCGCGCCATGATCTGCGAGATCAGGATGGTGTCGTCATACAGGCGATCGTCGTCCATCGACGCCAGCATGTGCACGTAGACATCGATGATGCCGTAACCTTCATCGAAAATCCGGATCGCTTCAATGGCTCTCGTGTTGCCGGAGCTGTCCTTCACGGAGAAGGGGCCGCACAGCTCGATATCGGTGTCGTTTTTCATGCCCATAGGGTACACCAGGCTGCGAGGAAGTACGCTGCACTGCATCGAGAAAACTGTGAATCGACTAGCCATGCAGGACTGGCGAAACCGGCAAATCGCTCACCACCAGCATTTTCGTTTGCTCGCTGACCGGGCAGGCGAAATTGCAGAGCAGATCGCGCAGCGATGAAAACGGCGGGTGAAGTCGAACCGCTAGACTGCGGGCTACCACCACTTTTTGATTGCGCATCCGTAAATCATGTTCTTGAAAAAAATCTTTCCATCTCTGTTACATCCTTCGACTCGTCCCGAGTCAACCTCAGCGACCCCCGCGCCGGCCGTGCGCGGGACCAGCCTCCGTCAGGCCGCGGCGCAGCAAGACAATCTGGCAGGTTTGCAACGGCTGCCACTGCGCACTCGAGCGGACGTGCACACCCGCGCGACGGCGCACTCCGGAGCGCCGGCTGGCGACGGGATTTTGCTTGATGCATTGGTGCGGCACGGGCTCGCGATGCCGCCCGGCCATCCCGGACTGGGACTGAATGCAACCGTGGAAGTGCGTGCTGCCCTCGATGCACTGCGCAGCCAGCCGCGTGCCCGCTCTTCATCGCTGCCCTCGCTGGTGCGAGAGATATGCATCGACGGTACCAGTCGTGCCCTGGAACCCGCACTGTGCCTGCTGCGACACGGCTTGATCGATCCGAACGGGCGCGATCACGAAGGCAAGACCGTGTTGCATGCCATCGCGGCCTGGCTCGACGATGGTACGAATTACGCACATGGTTACCCCACCGTTGCCCAGCGGGTAGCCGCGCTCGTCGAAGTCGGTGTCGATGTGCACGCAACGTGTCATTTGCATCAGCTGACAGCGCTCGACTATGCCGTCTGGCGCGAGGAAGACGTCGTCATTGAAGCGCTGGTGTCGGCTGGCGCAGCTGCTCTCGCCCGACACCGAGGGCAGGACAATTTTTAGTGATGGGGTCGTCGCCGGCAGGATGCGGGTCCATCGCTGGCGTATGTAGCCGATGGTGAAGTCACGCTATGCAGGGCCGAGAGAGCAAAGCGGGTTATGATTCCGTCCGATCTTATTTTGCGGTTCACACCGACACTGGCATGGCTACCCTGGAAGAAGTCGTCAAACGTCAGCGCGAAGGTGCGGATTTCGTGATCTCGGCCGCGATGTTGGGAATGACGTCAGAAGCGTTCGATGCGCTGGTTCAGCCATGGCTGCAAGCCGGCGGCCCGGGCTTCGCCATGACGCGTGTGCCGCATCGCAAATGTATTGACGGCGTGTTCTTTATCGACCGCATCACCGTGCGCCGCACTGCATGAGGCAGCCAGTGGCGCTCACCCCGGCGTGAAAACAACAATGCCGGCAAGAGCCGGCATGTCGGATGTCACTGTTTGCTGACAGGTGCGGAAAAAATCATCCGCACCGATCGGCGATTACATGCCCCAGTGGTAGGCGCCTTCGCCTTGGTCGTTGCCGGCTTCGGCGTTGAGCGTCTCGCGCAGGTTCAGACCGAACAGGGCGCGCACGAGCGACAGCAGGGTCGGTGCGGTAACGGTTGAAGCAGCTTGCTGGGACATCAGATCGGTGGTGGCGGTAGTCATGGTAGAAGCTCCTGAGGATTGAATTTTGTCAATGGAGTGATCCTACGCGGGCCGCAGCTATGAGTCTAATCGCAAGTTTTGATAGCCGATATAAGATTGAGGTATAGCATCAGCCTCGTTCGGATGCGGCATTGCCTCGTGTTGTCGGCGATGGCTGGGTGATCGTTTCATATCTTGCCCTGGTGCTTGAGACGGCTGAGCGTCTCTGCCGACAGATTCAGGTACGACGCCAGTTCCTTTTTCGGTATCCGGTCGAACAGTTCCGGATGCTTGCGGATGAACCGGTGCACCCGTCCTGGCGCGTCGAGCAAATGCAACGTGATCGTGTGGGCCATGATCTCGCTCATCAGTTTCATGACCTCGTACTCAAAGGTATGCTTGATCGCCGGATGCCGTTCGATGAACGCGATCCATGCCGGCAGCGCCAGCTTGGCCACGCGCGCCTTGGTCACGGAAATCACGCTGTAGGGCGTCGGCGTCTTCAGGCG
Organism: Herminiimonas sp.; assembly: GCA_014376645.1. Classification (GTDB taxonomy): domain Bacteria; phylum Pseudomonadota; class Gammaproteobacteria; order Burkholderiales; family Burkholderiaceae_D; genus JANXSS01. The sequence goes on from JACMRD010000146.1 coordinate 6,755, forward strand.
CCACGCGGCATAGCTGGTTTCCATCTCGTTGGCATCGGTAAAGCGCAGGATCATCTCCTTTGCGTCCGGCGTCGTCACGACCCGTTTCAGGATGCCGTCGATAATGAAATACTGGTCCATGTCATGCACGCCTTGGTGCATCAGGTAGTCGCCCTTGTGACAGTCGACGATGGTCAGAAGTGCCTCCAGCTCGGTGACCTCGTCTGCGTTCAACCCTTTGAGCGCGCTATTTTGCCTCAACTGCACGTGGATGATGTTGCGTTCCGGATGTGTGATTAGCGTCGACAAATGAACCTTGGTAAACGTGAGACGATGAGTGCGAGGCAACTATGATGCGGCGAAAATTGACCCCGGTCAATGATGACTGAAAGCACACATCGCTATGATGGCGGTCACTTGCCGGACCGGGCGATTCGGCTAGCCTGGCAGGTGTGAACGGGATCTGCCTTACGGCGCCAATCCACGATTGAATCCACCGGATAAGGCAGGACTTCAACAGTACCAAAAATCACAAAAATGAAGCCGCTCTACTATTTAAACAAGAGAAGGATTTCATGATGACAGACGAGATACAAGCAACCGAGATGACCGACGGCTTCCACCTGGTGATCGATGCATTGAAGCACAATGACATCGACACGATTTTCGGGCTGGTCGGCATTCCCATCACGGATCTGGCGCGGCTGGCGCAGGCCGAAGGCATGCGCTTCATCGGTTTTCGGCATGAACAGCATGCCGGCAATGCTGCGGCGATTGCCGGTTACATGACGCAGAAGCCTGGCATCTGCCTGACAGTTTCGGCGCCGGGCTTCCTGAACGGCCTGACCGCGCTGGCCAACGCCACCACCAACTGCTTCCCGATGATCCTCATTTCCGGCTCCAGCGAGCGCGAGATCGTCGATCTGCAGCAGGGTGATTACGAAGAGATGGATCAGCTCAACGCAGCCAAGCCTTATGCCAAGGCGTCCTACCGCATCAATAAGGCCGAAGACATCGGTATCGGCATCGCACGCGCCATTCGCGCTGCGGTCTCCGGTCGTCCGGGTGGTGTGTATCTCGATCTGCCGGCGCAATTGCTGGGCCAGTCGCTCGACGCCGAGCGTGGTCGCAAATCGCTGGTCAAGGTGGTCGATCCGGTGCCACGCCAATTGCCGGCGCCCGACTCGGTGCAGCGCGCCCTCGACTTGCTCAAGATCGCCAAGCGTCCGCTGATCCTGCTCGGTAAAGGCGCTGCCTATGCGCAGGCCGACGCCGATATCCGCGCCTTCGTCGAGCAGTCCGGCATTCCGTACCTGCCGATGTCGATGGCCAAAGGCCTGCTGCCGGACACGCATGCGCAATCGGCCTCGGCCGCACGCTCGTTCGTGCTGGCCGAAGCCGACGTGGTCGTTCTGATCGGCGCGCGTCTGAACTGGTTACTCTCGCACGGCAAAGGCAAGACTTGGGGCAAGCCGAAGCAGTTCATCCAGATCGATATTTCGCCGACCGAAATCGATAGCAACGTCGCGATTGCCGCGCCGCTCATCGGTGACATCGGTTCCTGCGTCTCGGCCCTGCTGGCCGGCATCCAGAGCGGCTTCACCAAGCCCTCCGACGAGTGGACCGGCGCCATTGCCGAGCGCAAGGACAAGAACCTGACGAAGATGGCGGCGACTCTGGCGCACGATCCATCGCCGATGAATTTCCACAGCGCCCTGCGCGCCATTCGCGACGTCCTCAAGACGCGTCCCGACATCAACGTGGTCAACGAAGGCGCCAACACGCTCGACTACGCTCGTTCGATCATCGACATGTACGAGCCGCGCAAGCGCTTCGACTCCGGTACCTGGGGCATCATGGGTATCGGCATGGGCTACGCCATTGGCGCAGCCGTCACCAGCGGTCTGCCGGTGGTGGCCATCGAGGGCGACAGCGCCTTCGGCTTTTCCGGCATGGAGCTGGAGACGATCTGCCGCTACGAACTACCGGTGTGCACCATCGTCTTCAACAACAACGGCGTCTACCGCGGCACCGACGTCAACCCGACCGGCGGCAAGGATGTCGCACCGACCGTCTTCGTCAAGAATGCGCGTTATGACAAGATGATCGAGGCCTTCGGCGGTATCGGGTACCACGTCACCACGCCGCAAGAAATGACGAAGGCGCTGCAGGAAGCCATCGCCTCCGGCAAGCCGACCCTCATCAATGCCGTCATCGACGAGACCGCCGGCACCGAGAGTGGCCGCCTGACCAACCTGAACCCGCAGAGCAAGGCCGCTAAAAAATAAGGCCACGGAAAAAATAAGGCCCGGTAATCGAACTGTTCACGAATTGTTCAATGCTACAAGGAGCGCCGGAGTCCCCTCCGACGCATCACAAGTCTTCACCGCTAAAAAGGAATTTCCATCATGGGTAACATGCCACTGGCAGGTATCAAGATCATCGATTTCACCCACGTACAGGCCGGTCCGGCCTGTACCCAGATGCTGGCCTGGTTCGGCGCCGACGTCATCAAGGTCGAGCGTCCCGGTTCCGGCGACGTCACCCGTACCCAGCTGCAGGACATCCCGAACGTCGACGCGCTGTACTTTACGATGTTGAACAGTAACAAGCGCTCGCTGACCCTGGACACCAAGAAGCCGCTGGGCAAGGAAGTACTCGAGAAGCTGATTCGCGAATCGGACGTGATGGTCGAAAACTTCGGGCCGGGCGCACTGGACCGCATGGGTTTCACCTGGGCCCGCATCCAGGAATTGAACCCGAAGATGATCCTGGCGTCGGTCAAGGGCTTCTCGGACGGCCATCACTACGAGGACCTGAAGGTCTACGAAAACGTCGCGCAGTGCGCCGGCGGCGCCGCCTCGACCACCGGCTGGTGGAAAGGCGACAATGCCGTGCCGACCATCTCTTCGGCAGCTCTTGGTGACACCAACACCGGCATGCACCTGGCCATCGGCATCCTGACGGCCATCATCGGCCGCCAGCAGACCGGCAAGGGACAGAAGGTGGCCGTGTCGATGCAGGACAGCGTGCTCAACCTGTGCCGCGTCAAGCTGCGCGACCAGCAACGCCTGGACCGCCTCGGCTATCTGGAAGAATATCCGCAGTACCCGCATGAGATGGAGGCTTTCAAGAACAAGGTGGTGCCGCGCGGCGGCAACGCCGGCGGTGGCGGCCAGCCGGGCTGGATCCTGAAATGCAAAGGCTGGGAGACAGACCCGAACGCCTACATCTATTTCACCGTGCAGGGTCATGCATGGGGTCCGATCGCCGATGCGATCGGCAAGCCCGAGTGGAAGACAGACCCGGCATACATGACACCGAAGGCACGTCAGCCGCACATCACCGAAATCTTCGCGACGATCGAAGAATGGCTCAAGGACAAGACCAAGTTCGAGGCCGTGGACGTCCTGCGCAAGTTCGACATCCCTTGTTCGCCGGTGCTGACGATGAAGGAAATCCTGGAAGATGAATCGCTGCGCGCCAGCGGTACCATCACCGAAGTCCAGCACAAGACCCGCGGCAGCTACTTTACGGTCGGCAGTCCGATCAAGTTCTCGGACATGAAGCCCGAGATCACCGGTTCCCCGCTGCTGGGCGAGCACTCCGACGAAGTGTTGGCTGAGCTGGGCTACACCAAGGAGCAGGTCGCGGAGATGCACGCCAAAGAAGTGATCTGACGACTGCGGGCAGTAGCCGAAGCGGCGTGCGCCACCCCGATCGGGTTGGCGCACGCCGTTTTTTTTTGGTCTTGGCCGATCTCAGGAGACGGTGGTGAGCTCTGCGAGTGCTGGCGTCACTGCCTGCAGCAGATTGCTTTCGTAGAGTGCGGCAATCATGTCGGATTGCGTGACGATGCCAATCAGGCGGCGCTCGTCGTCGACGACCGGCAATGCGTGCAGGCCTTCGTCCGACATCGGTAGCACGAGCTCGACGATCGGTTGATCGGCCCGCGCCAGGCGGACTTCCTTGCGCATGATCTGCCCGACGACTTCCGGCTTGTCGGAGTGAGACTGCAGGATCGGTCGCAGCAGTCCGCGCAGGCGCTCGGCAAAGCCCTCCTGATGCCCAAGGTTGGCGTGGTCGATGAAATCGGCGCGGGTGACGATACCGATCAGACGGCGCGCGCGGTCGACTACCGGCAGCACCGTAATGCGATGGGCATGCAGCAGATCCCATGCCTCCTGCAGGGTCGTTCCGAACGCCACGCTCACGACATCGTGCGACATCACGTCGGCGCAATGCGTCACACCGAAACGGCGCAGGTAGACCTGTTGCTCGGTCTCGCGAAAGATCCTTTCCAGGTCATCCCGGCTGACGTCGAGAACCTGGTTGTATCGCCTCAAGGCGATGTCGAGATCCTGGGGCAGCATGCCGACCCGTGCCATCGGTGCGACGTTGGTCGTGTCATGCAGCTTGACCGGTTCGGTCTGCATCAGATGCGGATAGCGGCGTCCGGTCGCGTTGTTGAAGAACAGGGCGGCCAGCAACAGCAGCACCGAATTGAGTGCCACCGGCATCAGCACGAATTCATAGCCCAGCGCCTGTATCGCGGGGCCGCCCAGCACCGCCGTCAGCGCAATCGCGCCGCTGGGCGGATGCAGGCAGCGCAGGGCGAACATGGCGGCAATGGCCAGCGCGCCTGCCAGAGCCGCAGCGATGATCGGCTCGCCGATCAGGCGCGCACACGTCACCCCGATCAGGGCCGCGACCAGATTGCCGCCGATGATCGACCAGGGCTGCGCCAAAGGACTTGCCGGTACTGCGAACAGCAGCACTGCCGATGCGCCCATCGGCGCGATCAACCAGATCGCACCGGGCACCTTGCCAAGCAACAGCACGGTGCAGGCGCCAGTCAGCGCGATGCCGAACAGGGCGCCGGTGCAGGCGCGCATCCGCTCGAAGCGGTCGATCGATCCCGGCTTGGGGAAAACGCTGAGGAGCCACTTCCAGTTCGTCATTCGATGTCGGCTTCGTGGCGCCTGTTCATTGTTATTCCACGCAAATATACGCGAAAACGGCGCGGGAACGCACTGAAATCGGGCATGAAAAAACAGGCAGGCGTGTTGCGGCAGCTGCAGCACGCCATAGCGTGGAATTAAGATAAGAAAATGGGGATCACGCGTCCTCCAAGGCGCCTGGCGTCGTGGTCGCCTCTGTTGCAGAGCAGCGCAAACGATATACAAGTAGACCCTTGCCGGCGGATAATAGAGGTCAATTAAAAGGAGGCGGTAAATGAGTAAAGCTCTAGACGGCGTGAAGATCCTCGATTTCACGCATGTGCAATCGGGTCCGACCTGCACCCAGTTGTTGGCCTGGTTTGGCGCCGACGTCATCAAGGTCGAGCGCGCCGGCGAAGGTGATGCCACCCGCGGGCAGCTGCGCGACATACCGGATGCGGACAGCCTGTATTTCACGATGCTGAACCATAACAAGCGTTCGGTCACGCTCGACACCAAGAACCCGAAGGGCAAGGAAGTGCTGGAGACGATGATTCGCCAGTGCGACGTCCTGGTAGAAAATTTCGCCCCAGGCGCGCTTGACCGGATGGGGTTTTCCTGGGAACGCATCAACGAGCTCAATCCGCGCATGATCGTCGCCTCGGTCAAGGGCTTCGGTCCCGGTCCCTACGAGGATTGCAAGGTCTATGAGAACGTCGCCCAGTGCGCCGGCGGCTCAGCCTCCACCACCGGTTTCGACGACGGCCCGCCACTGGTCACGGGCGCGCAGATCGGCGACAGCGGCACCGGCCTGCATCTGGCACTGGGCATCGTTGCCGCGCTCTATCAGCGCAACACCACCGGGCGCGGCCAGAAGGTGCTGGCGGCGATGCAGGACAGCGTGCTCAATCTGTGTCGCGTCAAGCTGCGCGACCAGCAACGCCTGGACCGGACTGGCGTGATGAAGGAATATCCGCAGTATCCCGACCAGCATTTCCATGAAGCCGTGCCGCGCGCGGGCAACGCCTCGGGCGGCGGCCAGCCCGGCTCCATCCTCAAATGCAAGGGATGGGAAACCGATCCGAACGCGTACATCTATTTCATTACCCAAGGCGCCGTCTGGCCGGCGATCTGCCGCGTGATCGGCGAGGAAGGCTGGATCGAGGACGAGGCCTACAAATCGCCCGGCGCGCGCCTGCTGCACCTCAAGCCGATCTTCGCCCGCATCGAGGAATGGACCATGACCAAGACCAAATTCGAGGCGATGGATATCCTGAACAAGTTCGACATCCCTTGTGGTCCGATCCTGTCGATGAAGGAAATCGCCGAGGAGCCGTCCCTGCGCGCCACCGGTACCGTGGTCGAGGTCGACCATCCGGTGCGCGGCAAATATCTGACGGTCGGTAATCCGATCAAGATGTCCGACAGCGCCACCGAGGTGACCCGGTCACCGCTGTTGGGCGAACACACCGACGAAGTGCTCGCCGAGCTGGGCTACGACCGCGACACGATCGCCGCGCTGCGGGCCGAGAAAATCATCTGACAAGGAAAAATTCCCATGCGCGCAATCGAAATCACCCAGCCCGGCCCACCCGACGTGTTGAAAATCTGCGAGCGGCCGATGCCCGAAGCCGGTCCGCGCCAGGCGCTCATCAAGGTCCACGCCGCCGGCGTCAACCGCCCCGATGTGCTGCAGCGTACCGGTAACTATCCGGTGCCACCTGGCGCGTCCGATATTCCGGGCCTGGAAGTCGCCGGCGAGATCGTCGGCGGCGATCTGGCCGACAGCGGCTTCAAGGTCGGCGACCTGGTATGCGCACTGGCACAGGGCGGCGGTTACGCCGAATACTGCGTGGCCCCGATCGAGCAATGCCTGCCGGTGCCGAAGGGGCTGACGGCGCTCGAAGCCGCGTCGCTGCCGGAAACTTTTTTCACGGTCTGGAGCAATGTCTTCGACCGTGCCGGCCTGAAGGCTGGTGAGACCTTGCTGGTGCAGGGCGGCACCTCCGGCATCGGCGTGACCGCGATCCAGATCGCTACGGCGCTCGGGCATCGGGTGTTCGCGACCGCCGGTTCGGATGAAAAATGCCGTGCCTGCGAGGCGCTAGGCGCAGAACGCGGCATCAACTACAAGACCGAGGATTTCGTGGAGATCGTCAAGGCAGCCACCGGCGGCAAGGGCGTCGACGTGGTGCTCGACATGGTCGG
>JACMRD010000147.1 GCA_014376645.1 Herminiimonas sp.
GCACCATCGCCCGCGTGCGCGCCGGCCTGCAGGCGGTCGGACTCGGCATACCGGCCCGCTATCCCGACTACGTGCTGCACAAGATGGTCACCGTCATGAAGAACGGCGAGGAGGTCAAGATCTCCAAGCGCGCCGGATCGTATGTCACGCTGCGCGACCTGATCGAATGGTCCAGCGGCGAGGTGGCCGAAGCCGTGCCGGGCGAGCCGGTAGTCTCAGACGGCCTTGCACGCGACCTCACGCGCGGCCGCGACGCCGTGCGTTTCTTCCTCATTTCGCGCAAGGCCGACACCGAATTCACCTTCGACGTCGATCTGGCGCAGGCGCAGTCGGACGAGAACCCGGTGTATTACGTCCAGTACGCCCACGCCCGCATCTGCTCGGTCATGGCGCAGTGGGGCGGCGACGACAGCACCCTGGCCGACGTCGATCTGGCACCCCTGGTGGCGCCGCGCGAAGTGGCATTGCTGGCGCAGCTGGCAGAGTATCCCCAGGCGCTCGAACATGCGCTCGAAGAGCTCGGGCCGCACCAGATCGCCTTCTACCTGCGCGATCTGGCAGGCGAACTGCATAGCTACTACAATGCGGAGCGGGTTTTGGTGGACGACATGTCGACCAGAATGGCGCGGCTGGCGTTAATGAGTGTAACGCGGCAGGTTCTGCGCAATGGTCTGGCGTTGCTGGGCGTGTCGGCGCCAACACGGATGTAATCGGAGACGTATGATCTACTCACGTAAAACAAGCCTGGCGCCGGCGCCGCGCCAGGCTCAGGCCGGCGGCACGGTCCTGGGCATCATCATCGGCCTGGTGGTCGGCCTCGGCATCGCCATCGTGGTGGCGGTGATGATCACCAAGAGCTCGCTGCCGTTCACGAACAAGCAGGCGCAGCCGGAACGCGCGAGCGCCGGCACGGCGCAGATCACCGATCCCAACAAGCCGCTGTACGGGAACAAGGAACCGGCGCGTGAAGCGGCGAAGAGCTTCAGCCAGGCGCCACCCGAAAATGCGGTGATCGCCGACGCCAAGCCGCCCGTGGTCGAAAAATCGACGGCCGACAAGCCGGCTGACAAGCCGGCCGCCAAGCCGGCGGAGAAGGCCAGCGATAAAGCCAGCGACAAGGTGGCAATGGTCAAGCCCGACGGCGCTGATGAAAAATGGATCTACTTCCTGCAGGCCGGTGCTTTCCGCGAGCCCAGCGATGCAGAGAATGCAAAAGCCAAGCTGGCGTTGATGGGATTCGAAGCCAGCATCAGCGAGCGGCCTTCCGACAGCGGTCCGTTGTACCGCGTCCGGGTTGGCCCGTTCAACCAACTCGAAGTCATGACCCGCGCCCGCACCAAATTATCTGACAACGGCGTCGATGTCGCCGTGGTCCGTACCGCCCGCTAAATCGAAAGGACTCATATGCGCAGCACGCACAATTTTCTGCAGAAGTTGATCGCAACTCTCGGCCTGGGTCTCGGCCTGATGGCAGCTGCCCACGCCTCGCCGGCAGCGCCCGTCAACGGCGCCGAGTACCGCACCCTGGAAAAGGTGCAGACCACCGACTCCGGCAAGAAGGTGGAAGTCACCGAGTTCTTCTGGTACTCCTGCCCGCATTGCAACGCGTTCGAGCCGGCGCTGGCCGACTGGGTCAAGAAGCAGGGTGACAACATCGTCTTCAAGCGGGTCCCAGTCGCTTTTCGTGAATCGTTCCAGCCGCAGCAGCGCTTGTACTACGCGCTCGAAGCAATGGGCAAGGCCGACGAGATGCAGAAAAAAGTCTTCCAGGCGATCCACGTCGAGCGCAAGAATCTCGATACCGACGCAGCCATCGCCGATTTTGTCGCCGCCCATGGAATCGACCGCAAGAAATTTGTCGACGTCTACGGTTCGTTCGGCGTGCAATCGAAAGTGCGCCGCGCCGCGCAGCTGCAGGAAGCCTACAAGATCGACGGCGTACCGATGATCGCCATCGACGGCCGCTTCATGACGTCGCCCTCCATCGTCGGCACCGCCATCGGCAACCAGCCGGAAAATACGCTGCAGGTCGCCGCCTTGCAGGTCATGGACTGGCTGGTGGCGAAATCGGCCAAGGAGCATAAGAGTGCCGCCGCGCCAGCGGCCACTGCTGGCACGCAGGTCGCCGCCAATGGCAAGAAATGAACTGCCGTGAATCACGGTGCTGGCATCGCGCCGGCACCAGCGATCACACAAGGTCCGCCTGCTTGCAGCGCGGATTTTTTTTGGGAGAACGGAAAAGGAAGGTGCAGGCGGCACCGAGCCACGATGCTGCGGATGGTGCAGGCAGGACAGAACCACGATGCCGGGAACGGCGCAGTCAGTCCGATACAGCGGCCGCCGCTTATTTTTGGCAGTTGATCCACAAAAGCATGCGGATGATTTCACGGGCGATGACGCGGTAGTGGTCGTCGAGTCGCTGCAGGTCGGCGATCAGCTTTCCATCCGCCGATTCGAAGCGCGAGCTCACTTCCCCGCCGAAGCGTAGCCACTCCGCAGGAACGCCCAGCAATTGTGCGAGGGTTCGCGATTTTTCCTGGGTTGAAATTGCCTAGCCGATCAGCCGTATGCGCGCTGCATGGACAGTAATCGGCTTGTCGGAAAAACGGACATTGAATTTCCATGCGCCTCAGGCAGCAGCTATCCTGGTCTGAAAACGGATCACGCCGTCAAGATCGGCGCGCCGTTGCAGCACACCGTCGTACCAGAGCTTGTGCAGATGAGCCAGCGCTTCGCCCAGCGCAAAAGTCAACTGGTGGGCATCAAGGGCGCGCGGAAACATGATCGGCACGATGCTTGCTGCCGATTGCGGCGTGGCGCAGGCCTCGACCACTTCGGCCAGGCGCGCCGCGTGGTGCTCGGCAAGCTGGCGGATGCGCACATGCAGGCCGCGAAACGGTTTGCCGTGCGAGGGTAGCACCAGCGTCGACGCCGGCAGGTCGATGAACTTCTGAAGTGAATCGAGGTAGGCCTGTACCGGGTTCGATTCCGGTTCGATCGCAAACACCGATACGTTGGTGGAGATGCGCGGCAATACCATGTCACCGGAAATCAGCAGCCCCAGGGCGGCGCAATACAGTGCCGCATGTTCGGGCGCGTGGCCGAAGCCGGTGATGATGCGCCAGGGGTGTCCACCGATGGCAACCTGCTGGCGGTCCTGTAGCCGGGTGTAGGCATCCGGCACGCTCGGCACCAGGGTTGGGTAATAACTCTTGCGCTCGCCGAGTTGCGCCAGCAGCGCCGGATCGGTCAGCCCGTGGCGCTGGAAATGCGGCAGCATCGCGGTGCCGTCGACACCCGGCAAGGCCGCCGACATCATGCGGGCAAAACCGTATTCGCCGGTCGTCATCCACAGCGGCGCCTGCCAGCGCCGGCACAGCCATCCGGCCAGGCCCACATGATCAGGATGGCAATGGGTGCACAACACGCGCACGATCGGCATGCCGCGCAGATGGTCGGCGAAGATCGTTTCCCAGGCCGCTTGGGTGGCGGTATTGGCAATGCCGCAATCGATGGCGGTCCAGCCGCTGCGCGGGCCGGACTCGGTTTCGATGGTGTCTTCCAGCAGCCAGAGATTGATGTGATTCAGGGCGAACGGCAGTCCCATGCGCAGCCACAGCACACCCGGTGCGAGTTCGTGCACGCTGCCCAACTCCGGCAACAGGTCGCCAAGGGGATAGTCGAGTTCGGCTTCGAGCGGATTCATCATGTGCTCCGGAAAAACAGCAGGTTCGGCTGGCTAACGAAACCAGCAGCGACAAAGCTTACCCGACTTCGGCCGCCGTGCAGCAAGACGCCGTGCAATACCAGCCCGGCGCGGACAGATCGTGTACGCCGCATCCGGTTCGCGCTATCATCCGGGTGCCAAAATCGCGTCGCAGCAAGCCATCACAACGCCGAATACCAGAGGACCGCATGATCAACCTACCCGGACTGACTTTCGACCATGGCGACGACATCGCCGCCCTGCGCGATACCGTCGCCCAGTTTGCCCAAGCCGAGATCGCGCCGCGCGCCGCCGAGATCGACCGCAGCGACCAATTTCCGATGGACCTGTGGAAAAAGATGGGCAACCTCGGCGTGCTCGGTGTGACCGTGGAAGAAGAATACGGCGGCACCGCCATGGGCTACCTGGCCCACATCGTTGCGATGGAAGAAATCTCGCGCGCATCGGCCTCGGTCGGCCTGTCCTACGGCGCCCACTCCAACCTGTGCATCAACCAGATCCGCCGCAATGGCAGCGCCGAACAGAGGGCGCGCTACCTGCCCAAGCTGGTCTCGGGCGAGTACATCGGCGCGCTGGCGATGTCGGAGCCGAATGCCGGTTCCGACGTGGTCAACATGAAGCTGCGCGCTGACTGGAAGGGTGATCGCTGGGTCTTGAACGGCACCAAGATGTGGATCACCAACGGACCGGACGCCGACGTCCTGGTGGTCTATGCGAAGAACGATCTGGAAGCCGGCGCCCGCGGCATGACCGCTTTTCTGGTGGAGAAGTCGGCGCCCGGTTTCTCGGTGGCGCAAAAGCTCGACAAGCTCGGCATGCGCGGCTCCCACACGGGCGAACTGGTCTTCCGCGATTGCGAGATACCGGCCGAAAACGTCCTCGGCGGTCTCGGGCGCGGCGTCAACGTCCTGATGTCCGGTCTCGATTACGAACGCGCGGTGCTCTCCGGCGGGCCGCTGGGCATCATGCAGGCCTGTATGGATGTGGTGGTGCCGTACGTGCACGAACGCAAGCAGTTCGGCCAAGCGATCGGCGAATTCCAGCTCATGCAGGGCAAGCTGGCCGACATGTACTCGACCATGATGGCGTGCAAGGCGTATGTCTACGCCGTCGGCCAGGCCTGCGATCGCGCCAAGACGCCGGAAGCGGTCCGGGCGCTGCGCAAGGACGCCGCCGGCGCCATCCTGTACTCGGCTGAAAAAGCCACCTGGATGGCTGGTGAAACCATCCAGGCGCTGGGCGGCAACGGCTACGTCAACGATTATCCGGCCGGACGCCTCTGGCGTGACGCCAAGCTCTATGAAATCGGCGCCGGCACCAGCGAGATCCGACGCATGCTGATCGGGCGCGAACTGTTCGCCGAAACCCGCTGACCGGGCTGCTCCCCCCGACTGCCCGCGACCATGCCGCTTGATCCCTCTGCGCCGACCACCCTGCACATCCAGACGCCGTTGCTGTTGCACCGGCGGCTGGCGGCGGCGTTAGGCAAGCCGGTCTGGCTCAAGATGGAGAATGCGCAGCCATCGGGTTCCTTCAAGCTGCGCGGCATCGGGTTGTTGTGCCAGCGTGCCGTTGCAGCCGGTGCCACCCATCTGGTCTGTCCGTCCGGCGGCAATGCCGGTTTCGCCGCTGCGGTGGCCGGGGTCGCCCTGGGTGTGCAGACGACCGTGGTGGTACCGGTTACCACCGGGGAGGCCGTGCGGCGGGCGATTGCCGACATCGGCGCCGCGCTGATCGTCCATGGTGCGGCCTGGGATGATGCCAACGGCGAAGCACTGCGGTTATGTAGCGCGCCCGGGACGGTCTATATTCCACCGTTCGATCATCCCGACATTTGGGACGGCAACGCCACCGTCATCGACGAGGCGCTGCAGCAGGCGCTCCTCTCGGTGCCAGGCGACATGCCGTTCGACGTCGTCATCTGCTCGGTCGGTGGCGGCGGCCTGCTGTGCGGCGTGCTGGAAGGCCTGCACCGCAACGGCCTCGCCCACGTGCCCGTGATCGCGGTCGAGACCGAGGGTGCGGCGTCGTATGCAGCAGCGCTCGCGGCCGGCGAACCGGTGACGCTGGCGGCGATTACCTCGGTGGCCACATCATTGGGTGCGCGGCGCGTGGCGCAGGCAGCGTTCGACTGGCACCGGCGGCATGACATCATCAGCGTGGTCGTCAGCGACGCCGCTGCAGTCGACGCGTGCATCCGTTTCGCCGACGATTTGCGGGTGCTGGTCGAGCCGGCGTGCGGCGCGGCACTGGCCGTGGCATACGGCGACATGCCGCCGTTGCGGCGGTTTTCACGCCCGCTCGTCATTGTCTGTGGCGGCATCGGCTGTGATCTGGCTACACTGGCGGCATTGCAGAAGAAATTCGCGCTGCCGTCGTCCATTCAGAGCCCGCCATGACCGTCTCCACCAGACCCCGTTTCCCCAAGCTGCTGTCGTCGCAGATCGCCTTTGATATCGCCCGCACCATCGTCGACGGCTTCGACAAGCACTATCGGCTCTTTCGCGATACCAGCCGCGCGGCCAAGCAGCATTTTGAAGCCGGCGCCTGGAAACTGGCGCAGACCCAGCTGCGCGAGCGGATCTCGTACTACGACAAGCGGGTCAAGGAGTGCGTGACCGTGCTGGAAGACGAATACGCCGCCGACGAACTGACCGATGAAGTCTGGCGCGAGGTCAAGCTGCACGTCATCGGTCTGCTGACCGATCACAAGCAACCGGAACTGGCCGAGACTTTCTTCAATTCGGTCTGTTGCAAGATCCTGCACCGCGAATATTTTCATAACGATTTCATCTTCGTGCGCCCGGCGATCTCGACCGAATACATCGAGAACGACGAGCCGGTGCCGACCTACCGAGTCTACTACCCGGCCAAGGACGGCCTGCACTATTCGTTGAAGCGCATCATCACCAATTTCCAGCTGCAGCGCCCCTTTGCCGATCTGGACCGCGACATCGGGCTGGTCGAGGCGCGCCTCAACGTGATCTTCGGCACCACCCCGCTGGAGCCGAATCACCAGATCCAGGTGCTGTCGAGCCTGTTCTATCGCAACAAGGGTGCTTACCTGGTCGGCAAGGGCATCAACGGCAATCGCGAGTATCCGTTCGTGGTGCCGATCCTGCACAACCGCAAGGGCGAGCTGGTGCTTGACACGGTCCTCTTCGACACCAAGATGATCACGGTCCTGTTCTCGTTCACCCGCGCCTATTTCATGGTCGACATCGAGGTGCCGTCGGCCTATGTGCAGTTCGTGCGCACGCTCCTGCCGACCAAGCCGCGCAGCGAGATCTACACCATGTTCGGCCTGCAGAAACACGGCAAGTCGCTGTTCTACCGGGATTTCCTGCACCACTTGCGGCATTCCTCGGATCGATTCGAAGCCGCACCCGGTATTCGCGGCCTGGTGATGGTGGTGTTCGCGCTGCCGTCGTTTCCGTATGTGTTCAAGGTGATCAAGGATTTCTTCCCGGCGCCGAAGGAAACCACGCGCGCCATCGTCAAGGAAAAGTACCTCCTGGTGAAGAACCACGACCGCGTCGGCCGCATGGCCGATACCCTCGAATATTCGGACGTGGCGTTTCCGCGCATGCGCTTCGGCGAGGAACTGCTGGCTGAACTGAAAGCCGTCGCGCCGTCCCTGATCGAGGAAGACGGCGACAACATCGTGATCCGCCATCTTTACATCGAGCGGCGCATGGTTCCTTTGAATATCTGGCTGTCGAATGCCGAGCGCGACGGCGACGCAGCCGCGCTCGAGCACGGCATCCTGGAGTACGGCAACGCCATCAAGGAACTGGTGGGTGTAAATATTTTTCCAGGCGACATGCTGTACAAGAATTTCGGCGTCACGCGGCATGGACGGGTCGTGTTTTACGACTATGATGAAATCGAGTACATCACCGACTGTAATTTCCGCAAGATCCCCGAGCCGCGCAACGAGGAAGAGGAAATGGCTTCCGAACCCTGGTATCCGGTCGCCCGCAACGATGTGTTTCCCGAACAGTTCGGTACCTTCTTGCTGGGTAATACCAACGTGCGCAAGTTCTTCATGCGCCACCATGCCGACCTGTTGACGTCCGAGTTTTGGCAAAGCCGCAAAGAGCGGATAATGGACGGTCAGGTCGACGATGTCTATCCGTATCCACAACAGTGCCGCTTCAGCGTACAGGGCAACCTGCCCGCGCCGACCGACACACCCCCACATTCAACATGGTCCGCCCAGGCGGCCTGAACCCGGAGAAACTCATGCAAGATCCAATCGTAATCGTCGGCGCCGCACGTACCCCGATGGGCGCCTTCCAGGGCGACTTCAGTCCGCTGTCGGCGCATGACCTGGGCGCCGTCGCCATTCGCGCCGCGGTCGAGCGCGCCGGCATCGCGCCGGAAGCCGTCGATGAAGTCCTGTTCGGTAATTGCCTGATGGCGGGGCAGGGCCAGGCGCCGGCACGCCAGGCATCGATCAAGGCGGGCCTGCCGGTATCGACCGGCGCCGTGACGCTGTCGAAAATGTGCGGCTCGGCGATGAAGGCGACGATGATCGGCTTCGATTCGCTGGTTGCCGGTAGCAACGACGTGGTCGTCGCCGGCGGCATGGAGTCCATGACCAATGCACCGTATCTGGTGCCGAAGGCGCGCGGCGGCTATCGCATCGGCCATGGCATGCTGCTCGACCACATGATGTACGACGGCCTCGAAGACGCCTACAAGCGCGACGAAAAAGGCGGTGGCCGCTCCATGGGCACCTTCGCCGAAGAATGTGCGGCGAAGTATGAGTTCAGCCGCGCCGACCAGGATGCCTTCGCCATCGAATCGGTCAAGCGGGCCCAAGCCGCCACCGCCGAGGGCTGGTTCAAGAGTGAAATCGTCGCCGTCACCGTACCGGGTCGTGGCGGCGACGTCGTCATCGACCGCGATGAAGGTCCGATGAAGGCCAAGCTCGACAAGATCCCGAGCCTGAAGCCGGCTTTCAAGAAAGACGGCACCATCACCGCCGCGTCCTCGTCGTCGATCAACGATGGCGCCGCAGCCCTGGTCCTGATGCGCGAGTCGACCGCCAGGAAGCTCGGCGCCAAGCCGATCGCCCGCATCCTCGGTCATGCCACCCATTCGCAGGAACCGGATCAGTTCACGACCGCCCCGATCGGTGCCATTCACAAGCTCTTCAACAAGGTCGGCTGGACCACCGCCGACGTCGACCTGTTCGAGGTCAACGAAGCCTTTGCCGCAGTACCGATGGCCGTCATGCGCGAACTCGATATCCCGCACAGCAAGATCAACATCCACGGCGGCGCTTGTGCACTCGGTCACCCGATCGGCGCATCCGGCGCGCGCATCATCGTCACGCTGATCGGCGCATTGCAGCACAGTGGCGGCAAGCGCGGCGTGGCCGCACTGTGTATCGGCGGCGGCGAAGCGACCGCACTGGCGATCGAGCTGGCATGAGCACCGCGCTGATCGTCGGCGCGTCGCGCGGAATCGGTTTCGAACTGGCGCGTCAGTACCGTGCCGATGCCTGGCGCGTCATCGCCACGGTGCGTGCGCCGGCAGATGCCACGCGCCTGGCGGCGCTCGGCTGCGAAGTGCATGTGCTGGATGTAACCAAGCTCGAATCCTGTGCCGCACTGGGCTGGGTGCTGGTCGACGAACGGCTCGACGTGGCCATCGTCGGCGCCGGTGTGTACGGTCCGAGCACCGCAGCCCCCATCACGCCCTCGGCAGAAGAGTTCGACACCGTGATGCACACCAACGTGCTGGCAGCGATGCGGTTGCTGCCGATCCTCGGTCCGCTGGTGGCCACGGCGCGGGGCCGGCTGGCCGTGATTTCCTCGCGCATGGGCTCGATCAGCCTGCGCGAGAATGCCGGCGGCTGGCTGTACCGCGCCAGCAAGGCAGCCCTCAATTCGGTGCTGGCCGACACGGCCATTACCTACGGGCCGGACGGCGCCATCTGCGTGGCGCTGCATCCGGGCTGGGTGCGCACCGACATGGGCGGCGCGGGCGCCGACCTTGCAGTCGAGGACAGTGCGGCCGGCATCCGCCAGACGCTGGCGGGATTGGCCGACAGCGACAATGCCGCGTTTCTCAATTACGACGGCGCCCGCCTGACCTGGTGACGGTGTCCGGGTCGCCCGACCGCATCGATCAGGGCCACACGCGCCGCAGGGTCTTCCCGCGCGGCGCGCACGGTAACGGCAACAACGGCAACAACGCCAACAACGCCAACAACAGGCGCGCCGGCAGAATGCGGAGGGGAATTCGATGGTTTTGACATCAGAACAGGAAATGATTCGCGATGCCCTGCGTGATTTTGCGCGCGAGCAGTTGGCGCCGAACGCGGCGCGCTGGGATCGCGAGCATCACTTTCCCGCCCGCGAACTCAAGGCATTGGCGGAGCTCGGCGCCTTCGGCGTGGCCGTGCCGGAAGAACTCGGCGGCGCCGGCCTGGATTATGTTTCGCTGGCCCTGGTACTGGAAGAAATCGCCGCCGGCGACGGCGGCACCTCGACCATCGTCTCGGTTAACAACTGCCCGGTCTGCAGCATCGGCATGATGAGTGCCAACGCCGCGCAGAAGGAGCAATGGTTGCGCCCGCTGGCACAGGGCCGGATGCTGGGCGCCTTCTGCCTGACCGAGCCGCATGCCGGCAGCGACGCGTCGGACCTGCGCACCACTGCTGTTCGAGACGGCGATGGTTATGTCCTCAATGGCGTCAAGCAGTTCATCACCAGCGGCAAGAACGCCGACGTCGCCATCGTCATGGCCGTCACAGACCAGGCTGCTGGCAAGCGCGGCATCAGCGCTTTCTGGGTGCCGACTGCGACTCCCGGCTACATCGTCGCCCGGCTCGAAGACAAGCTAGGCCAGCACTCCTCCGACACCGCGCAGATCCTGTTCGAGAACTGCCGCATCCCGGCCGAGAACCTGATCGGCGAGGAAGGGCAGGGCTACAAGATCGCGCTCTCGGGCCTGGAGGGCGGGCGCATCGGCATCGCCGCGCAGGCGGTCGGGATGGCGCGCGCTGCGTTCGAGGCGGCGTTGCTGTATTCGAAGCAGCGCAGCAGTTTCGGCCAGCCGATCTTCTCCCATCAGGCGGTGCAGTTCCGGCTGGCCGACATGGCGACCCGGATCGAGGCAGCGCGGCAGCTGATCCTGCACGCCGCCAGCATGAAGGATGCCGGTCTACCGTGCCTGAAGGAGGCCGCGATGGCCAAGCTGTTCGCCAGCGAAATGGCCGAGAGCGTGTGTTCCGACGCCATCCAGGTCCATGGCGGTTACGGCTACGTGAGTGACTTCCCGGTCGAGCGCATCTATCGCGACGTGCGGGTGTGCCAGATCTACGAAGGCACCAGCGACATCCAGAAAATCCTGATCGGCCGGGCGCTCGCATGAGGTTGTGCCTGAGATGGCGCATCGGGCCTGTACGCGGCGTGATCACCGGTCCGTGCGGCCGGGTCTGAATGCCCGTGAAGACATCGAAGCGGCCTGACGCGTCGACCTGCGCTTGCCCCGCTTGCCCGTGCTGCAGCGGCCTCGCTTATGCGGCATGCTGCGGGCACTTTCATCAGGGTGCGCCGGTGCCGACGGCCGGACAGCTGATGCGCGCGCGCTATAGTGCCTATGTGTTGCATGACCATGCTTTCATCCTGAGCAGCTGGCATCCTGACACGCGGCCGTCGGTGGAGGAGGCCGGTCCGGATTCGCAGACCCGCTGGCTGGGCCTGGAAGTCCGGCAGCAGACCGAGTCGGGCGACACGGCCACGGTCGAATTCGTGGCGCGTTACAAGATCGGCGGGCGGGCGCAGCGGTTGCATGAAGTCAGCCGCTTCGTGCGTGAAGGCGGCTGGTGGTTTTATGCAGATGGCAGTTTTCCGAAAGAACAAGAACAATGACGATGCTCGAGACGAAACTCAACCTGCGCAGTGACGATTTCAAGGCCAACGCAGCGGCCATGCAGGCGCTGGTCGACGACCTGCGGGCCAAGGTCGACAAGATCGCCCAGGGCGGCGGCGAGGCTGCACGCGCCAAGCATGTCGGGCGCGGCAAGCTGCTGCCGCGCGAGCGGGTGCAGATGCTGCTCGACGTCGGTACGCCTTTTCTCGAACTGTCGCAGATGGCCGCCTACGCGATGTACAAGGAAGCCAACGGCAACGATGCCGCGCCGGCGGCCGGCGTCATCACCGGCATCGGCCGCGTGGCCGGCCAGGAGTGCGTGATCGTCTGCAACGACGCCACCGTCAAGGGCGGCACCTACTATCCGATCACGGTCAAGAAGCACCTGCGGGCGCAGGAAATCGCCGCGCAGAACAACCTGCCCTGCATCTATCTCGTCGACAGCGGCGGCGCGAATTTGCCGAACCAGGATGACGTCTTTCCGGACCGTGACCATTTCGGCCGCATCTTCTTCAACCAGGCCAATCTGTCGGCGGCCGGGATTCCGCAGATCGCCGTCGTCATGGGCTCCTGCACCGCCGGCGGCGCCTATGTGCCGGCCATGAGCGACGAGTCGATCATCGTGCGCGACCAGGGCACGATCTTCCTGGGCGGCCCGCCGCTGGTCAAGGCTGCCACCGGTGAAGTCGTCACTGCCGAAGACCTCGGCGGCGGCGATGTCCATACCCGCCTGTCGGGCGTGTGCGACCACCTGGCGCAGAACGACACCCATGCGCTGGCTCTGGCGCGCACCATCGTCGGCAACCTGAACCGCACGTCACCGCCGCAACCGCTGCTGCGCCCGGTCGTCGCACCGTGCTATCCGGCGCAGGAACTGTACGGCGTCATTCCGGTCGATACCCGCAAGCCCTTCGATGTGCGCGAAGTCATCGCCCGCGTGGTCGACGGCAGCGTGTTCGATGAATTCAAGGCCCGTTACGGCACCACGCTCATCTGCGGCTTTGCGCATATCCACGGCGTGCCGGTCGGGATCGTGGCCAACAACGGCATCCTGTTTTCGGAGTCGGCGCTCAAGGGCACCCACTTCATCGAGCTGTGCTGCCAGCGCAAGATACCGCTGGTATTCTTGCAGAATATTACCGGCTTCATGGTGGGGCGTAAGTACGAAAACGAGGGCATCGCCCGCAACGGCGCCAAGATGGTCACCGCCGTCTCTACCGCCGCAGTGCCGAAATTTACGGTCATCATCGGAGGCAGTTTCGGCGCCGGCAATTACGGCATGTGCGGGCGGGCCTTCTCCCCGCGATTCCTGTGGATGTGGCCGAATGCGCGCATTTCCGTCATGGGCGGCGACCAGGCCGCCAGCGTCCTGGCCACGGTCCGGCGCGACGGCATCGAGTCGCGCGGCGGCACCTGGAGCGAGCAGGAAGAGCAGGATTTCAAGCAGCCGATCCGCGACCAGTACGAACATCAGGGCCATCCGTATTACGCCACGGCGCGGCTATGGGACGATGGCATCATCGATCCGGCCGATACCCGCACCGTGCTCGGTCTGGGCCTGCGGGCGGCACTGAATGCGCCGATCGAAGAGACGAAGTTCGGGATATTCCGGATGTAGGCCGGCCGACCCCGAACCTGACCTTTACTGCAATCTGACAAACGACGAGGACCAATTTGGATTTGACCACCATCGTGATCACGCACGGCAACCGGATCGCCACCGTGACGCTGGCCCGGCCCGATGTGCGCAACGCCTTCAACCAGCGCATGATCGCCGAACTTACCTGGGCCTTCGATGCGCTGAGCTATGAGCGCGACGTGCGCGCCATCGTCCTGGCCGGACTGGGCACGGCTTTCTGCGCCGGCGCCGACCTGACCTGGATGCGGGAGATGGCCGATTTCTCGCCGGAAGAAAACCTGGCCGACGCCGGCCAGCTGGCGAAGATGCTCAACACGATCTATCTCTGCCCGCACCCGGTGGTCGCGCGCATCCAGGGCGACGTCTATGCCGGCGGCATGGGACTGGTCGCAGCGTGCGACATCGCGGTCGCTGCCGACACCGCCCAATTCTGCCTCTCGGAGGTCAAGCTCGGCCTGATACCGGCGACCATCTCGCCCTACGTGATCAAAGCCATGGGCGAGAGCGCCGCACGGCGTTACTTCCTGACTGCGGAACGCTTCAGCGCCGCCGAAGCGCATCGCATCGGTTTCGTCCACAGCCTGACCAGCCCCGAGACGCTCGACGCGACCCTCGAGGGTTTGCTCAGCCACCTCATCAGCGCCAGCCCGCATGCGGTGCGCGAAGCCAAGCGCCTGGTGCGCGATATCGGCGGCGCGCCGATCGACGAGGTGCTCATTGCCGATACGGCCGAACGCATCGCCGCCATCCGCGCCTCCGATGAAGGCCGCGAAGGCGTGCGTGCATTTCTGGACAAACGCAAGCCGGGATGGATCGCATGAGTGGCGGCACGTCCGCGGCATGGGTCGCGCGCAGCCTGCACAGCGTCTGGCATCCGTGCACCCAGATGCAGCACCACGAAACCGTGCCGCTGGTGCCGATCAGTCACGGCCGTGGCGCCTGGCTGGTCGATACCGAGGGCCGGCGCTACTTGGACGCCATCAGTTCCTGGTGGGTCAACCTGTTCGGCCATGCCAACCCGCGTATCAATGCGGCCCTCAAGGATCAGCTCGACCGGCTCGAACATGCGATGCTGGCCGGCTTCACGCATGAGCCCGTGGTGCAACTGTCCGAGCGCCTGTCCGCACTCACCGGCAACGTCCTGGGGCACTGCTTCTACGCCTCTGACGGCGCGTCGGCAGTCGAGATCGCCCTGAAGATGAGCGTGCATGCCTGGCGCAATGCCGGCCAGACCGATAAGAGCGAGTTCGTCTGCCTGCAAGGCAGCTATCACGGCGAAACCTTGGGTGCGCTGGCGGTCACCGACGTGCCGCTGTTTCGCGCCGCCTACGGTGCGCTGCTGCAGAACGTGCACGTGGTCGCCAGCCCCGATGCGCGGCGCGGCGCCCCGGGCGAACCGGCATCGGCCGTGGCATTGCGCGCTGCAGCCGAGCTGGAAGCGTTGTTGGAGGCCCGGGCCGGCCACATCGCCGCCGTCATCGTCGAGCCGCTGGTGCAGTGCGCCGGCGGCATGGCGATGTACGACCCGGTCTACCTGCAGACCGTGCGCGCCCTGTGCGACCGCCACCAGGTTCATCTGATCGCCGATGAAATCGCGGTCGGCTGCGGGCGCACCGGTACCTTCTTCGCGTGCGAGCAGGCTGCCATCTGGCCCGATTTCCTGTGCCTGTCCAAGGGCATCAGCGGCGGCTATCTGCCGCTGTCCCTGGTAATGACGCGCGACGCCATCTATCAGTCGTTCTACGACCGTGACGTGGCGCGCGGTTTTCTGCACTCGCATTCCTACACCGGCAATCCGCTGGCCTGCCGCGCCGCCCTCGCCACGCTCGACATCTTCCGCGACGACGACGTCCTGGCGCGCAACCGCGCGCTCGCTGCGCATCTGGCCACGGCCATGGCGCCGCTTGCCGCCGATCCGCGCATCGCCAACGTGCGCCAGCGCGGCATGATCTGGGCCTGCGACGCCATTGTCGATGATGCGGCGGCGGCAGCGACGTTTTCGCGGCGCTTCTTTTCCGCGGCATTGGAGCATGAACTGCTGCTGCGCCCGATCGGGCGCACCATCTATCTGATGCCTCCCTATATTCTCGATGCGCAGGAAGTCGATTTTCTCGGCGCTGCCACGCAGGCGGTCTTCCAGCGCGTCATGTCCCAGGAGTCGCACCCATGAGCGTCACCAGCATTGCGGCGATCAACGGCATCACCAGCCCGCTGCTCGAACGATTGCAGGATCAGCTCGGCGCGCTCGGCGCAGCCGGGCTGCGGCGCCAGCGCCGTACCACCGACAGCCCGTGTGCCCCGTGCGTGCAGGTCGATGGCCGCGCCGTGCTGGCGTTCTGCAGCAACGATTATCTCGGCCTGGCCAACCATCCGGAAGTGGTCGAAGCCCTGCGCGAAGGCGCCGGCCTGTACGGCGCTGGCAGCGGTGCATCCCATCTCATCAGCGGCCATTCCCGGGCCCATGCGCTGCTGGAAGACCGGCTCGCCGAATTCCTGGCGCCGCATCTGGTGCTGCCACGGGCGCTGACTTTTTCGACCGGGTACATGGCCAACCTGGCGCTGCTTGCCGCACTCGGCGGGACGGACGCCGACATCTTCTCGGAAGCCGTCAATCACGCCTCGATCATCGACGGCGCCCGCCTGTCGCGCTCGGCGGTACGGGTCTATCCGCATGGCGACGTCGCGACACTGGACCTGTTGCTGGCGGCCAGCCAGGCGCCGACCAAGCTGGTGGTCACCGACAGCGTCTTTTCGATGGATGGCGACCTGGCCCCTCTGCCGGAATTGCTGGCCCTGTGCGAGCGCCACGGCGCCTGGTTGCTGGTCGACGATGCGCACGGCTTCGGCGTGCTGGGCGCGAACGGGCGCGGCGCGCTGGAGCATTTCCGCCTGTGTTCGCCGCACCTGATCTACATGGGTACGCTGGGCAAGGCCGCCGGGGTCAGCGGCGCGTTCGTCGCCGCCCACGAAAGCGTGATCGAGACGCTGATCCAGCGCGCCCGGCCGTACATCTACACGACCGCTACCGCACCGGCGCTGGCCCATGCACTGCTGACCAGCCTGACGCTGATCGGCGGCGCCGACGGCGCGCAGCGGCGCCTGCATGTCAACCGCCTGATCGCGCGGCTGGACGGCACGCTGCGGCTACAACGCTGGCAACGACTGCCTTCCTTCACACCGATCCAGCCGGTCATCATCGGCGGCAACGACGAAGCGATGGTCGCCGCTGCTGCGCTCGACGCGCGCGGTATCTGGGTGCCGGCGATCCGTCCCCCGACCGTGCCGCGCGGTACCGCACGCTTGCGCATCACGCTGTCGGCGGCCCACAGCGAGGCCGATGTCGATGCGCTGGTGGTCGCCATGAACACGCTCGAGGAGCCGCTCGCCCATGTCGCCTGAATCAACCCTCGCCCACAGCTGGTTCATCACCGGCACCGATACCGAGATCGGCAAGACCCTGATCGCTTCGTCCCTGCTGCATGCGCTGGGCGCCATCGGTGTGAAGGCCGCCGGCATGAAGCCGATCGCCGCCGGCGCGACCGAGCGCAACGGCGTGCTCCGCAACGACGATGCCGATCAACTGGCGCAGGCTGCCACGGTCGCGCTGTCGCCGGCGCTGGCCACGCCCTATTTGCTGCGCGCGGCGGCCGCTCCGCACGTGGCGGCGCGTCTTGAGCAGATCGAAATCGACGTGCGTCATGTGCAGCAGTGCTTCACCCGGATCGTCGCACGCGCCGAGGCGGTCGTGGTCGAGGGCGTGGGCGGTTTCCGGGTGCCGCTGTCGCTCGGTGTCGATACAGCCGACCTGGCCCAGCAACTGGGCCTGCCGATGATCATGGTCGTCGGCTTGCGCCTCGGTTGCATCAATCACGCGCTGCTGACGGCCGAGGCGATTGCCGCGCGCGGGTTGACCTTGGCCGGCTGGGTCTGTAATGTGGTCGACCCGGACATGTTGCACGCCCAGGGCAGCGTCGATGCCCTGATCGAGCGCCTGCCTGCGCCGCTGCTGGGCGCCGTGCCAAGGCTGCCGGTGCCGGACGCAGCGAGCGCCGCGCAGCACATCGACTTCACGCTGTTGCCGAACTGGCCGCGGCGGAAACCGCCGGAAGCCACGGCCAGGCCGGCAGGTCCCGCTGCATGAACCACCTCACCACTTCATCCCGTTAGGAATTCACTTATGTCGTCGCAACCGTCGTCGCAACCGATCGCCTTCCAGCCCGCCGTCGAACCCGTCATCGCCACCACCTGGCCGGTGGCCGAAGTGTTGGCGCTGTTCAACTTGCCGTTCAACGACCTGCTGTTCCGGGCCCAGCAAGTGCACCGTCAGCATTTCGATGCCACCGAGGTCGAACTGGCGACACTGCTGTCGATCAAGACCGGCGGCTGCCCGGAAGACTGCGGCTACTGCCCGCAGGCGGCCCGCTACGACACCGGCGTGACGGCGCAGAAGATCCTGCCGCTGGCGACTGTCCTGGAAGCAGCGCGTGAAGCCAAGGCGCATGGCGCGACCCGCTTCTGCATGGGCGCTGCCTGGCGCGAACCGAAGGATCGCGACCTGGAGCAGGTCGAGGAGATGGTGCGCGAGGTCAAGGCGCTCGGGCTGGAAACCTGCGCCACGCTCGGCATGTTGGGCGTTGGCCAGGCCGAGCGCCTGAAAGATGCCGGACTCGACTACTACAACCACAATCTGGACACGGCGCCTGAGTTCTACGCCAACGTGATCTCGACCCGCGATTACCAGCACCGGCTCGACACGCTCGGCCGGGTGCGCGGCGCCGGTATCAAGGTTTGCTGCGGCGGTATCGTCGGCATGGGTGAATCGCGCCTGCAGCGCGCCGGCCTGGTCGCGCAATTGGCCAACCTCGATCCCTATCCGGAATCGGTGCCGGTCAATCACCTGGTGCAGGTCGAGGGCACGCCGCTGCACGGGCTCGATCCGCTCGACCCGCTGGAATTCGTGCGCACCGTTGCGGTAGCGCGCATCACCATGCCGAAGGCGCGCGTGCGCTTGTCGGCCGGACGCCGTCAGATGGGCGAAGCGGTGCAGGCGCTGTGCTTCCTGGCCGGCGCGAACTCGATCTTCTACGGCGACAAGCTGCTCACCACCGGCAATCCGGAAGTCGACGAAGACCAGGCATTGCTGGCCAAGCTGGGCATGCATACCCGGAATACGGCAATCGACGCCCGCTGCGATGTGACCGAAGAATCCTGAAAGAGCCGCCATGTTGAGCAAGATCCTGATCGCCAATCGTGGTGAAATCGCCTGCCGCGTATCGGCCACTGCGCGCCGCATGGGCATCAAGACGGTAGCGGTGTATTCCGACGCCGACGCAGGCGCCGCCCATGTCGCTGCGTGCGACGAAGCGGTGCGTCTCGGGCCGCCGGCGGCGCGCGAAAGCTACCTGTTGGGCGACAAGATCATCGCGGCGGCGCTGGCCACGGGGGCGCAGGCGATTCATCCCGGTTACGGCTTCCTGTCCGAAAACGCTGCGTTCGCGGCGGCGTGCGAAGCGGCGGGCCTGACCTTCATCGGACCGCCGGCCTCGGCCATCCGCGCCATGGGCAGCAAGTCGGCCGCCAAGTCGCTGATGGAAAAGGCCGGCGTGCCGCTGGTGCCCGGCTATCACGGCGACGACCAGGACCCGGCGCTGTTGCATCGCGAGGCCGATCGCATCGGTTATCCGGTGCTGCTGAAAGCCAGCGCCGGCGGCGGCGGCAAGGGCATGCGGGTGGTCGAACGCAGCGATGACTTCAGCGCCGCGCTGGCATCCTGCAAGCGCGAGGCCGCCAGCAGCTTCGGCGACGACAAGGTCCTGCTGGAGCGTTATCTGCAGCGCCCGCGGCATATCGAGATTCAGGTCTTCGCCGATACCCAGGGCGAGTGCGTGTTCCTGTTCGAGCGCGACTGCTCGGTGCAGCGGCGGCATCAGAAAGTACTGGAAGAAGCACCGGCGCCAGGCATGACCGAGGCTCGACGCGCCGCCATGGGCGCGGCCGCCGTGGCAGCCGCGCGCGCGGTCGGTTACGTCGGCGCCGGCACGGTCGAATTCATCACCGAGGACGAAGCCTTCTATTTCATGGAAATGAATACCCGGCTGCAGGTCGAGCATCCGGTTACCGAGATGATCACCGGCCAGGATCTGGTCGAGTGGCAGCTGCGGGTAGCCAGCGGCGAACCGCTCCCGCTCGGGCAATCGCAGCTGGCCATTTCCGGCCACGCGATCGAAGCCCGCATCTACGCCGAAAATCCGGAAAAAGGCTTCTTGCCCTCGATCGGCACGCTGCTGCATCTGCACACGCCGCCGGCCGTCGCCTTCATGGTATCGGCTACACACTCGTCCGCAGGCGCGGCCGCGCCGGCGGCGGTGCGGATCGACTCCGGCGTGCGCAGCGGCGACACCATCTCGCCCTACTACGATCCGATGATCGCCAAGCTGATCGTCTGGGGCCCCGATCGCGCCAGCGCATTGGCGCGGATGAGCGATGCGCTGGCGGCCTACCAGGTGGTGGGGCCCGCGACCAATACCGCATTCCTCAGGCGCCTGGTCGACAGCGTGCCGTTTTCCACCGCCGATCTTGACACCGGACTCATCGAACGCAACCAGGCAGCGCTGTTCCCGCCGGTGCCACCGGCGACGCTGGCGCAACTGGCGCTGGCCTGTGCCGTTCTGCTGCGTGACGAAACGGCGACGCTGAAAGACGACGGCAATCCCTGGGCCGCCACCAGCGGCTGGCGCCTGCAGGCACGCCTGGAGCGCGCCGTACAGCTCGACGATGCACAGCAGGCCTATGCGCTGTCGATCGGCTATGGCGGCGGCTCCGGCAGCGGCTTCTCGATCCTGCACGGCGACACCGCCACGGCGCTGCACCTGTTGCCGGGTGAGGGTGCCGAGGTGGCGGTGCGGCTCGGTGACGATATCGTGCGCGGCACGGTGGTGCGCGAGGGCGAAGCGGTGCACGTGTTCCATGCCGGCAGCCACGTCACGTTGCGGTATGCCGACCCGATGGCCCATGCCGGCGTGGCCGAAGTCGTGGGTGGGCGGCTGACCGCGCCGATGCCGGGCAAGATCGTCGCGGTGCTGGTGGCCGCCGGCGATGCGGTCGAGGCGGGCGCACCGCTGGTCATCATGGAAGCCATGAAGATGGAACACACGATTGCCGCGCCCCGGAACGGCGTGGTCGAGGCGCTCTTGTATGCGGTCGGGGACCAGGTCGCCGACGGCGCACCGCTGTTGTCGTTCAAGGATGCGGCATGAGCACCGCAGGCAAGCATGAAAACGCGGCCAGCGCGCCGCGCATCCTGTTCTACGCCGTCGGCGCCAATCCGGCGCCGTGGCTGGCGGACCTGCAGGCCGCCTTGCCCGATGCCAGCTTGCGCGTCTGGGAAGAGGGCGACGACGCGCCGGCCGATTACGCCATCGTGTGGAAGCCGCCGGCCGCCATGCTTGCCGGCCGCACCGATCTGAAAGCAGTCTTCAACATGGGTGCCGGCGTCGATGCCATCCTGCAATTGGGCGATGCCCTGCCGTCCTCGGTGCCGATCGTGCGGCTCGACGATGCCGGCATGGGGGTGCAGATGGCGGAATACGTCACCCACGCCGTGCTGCGGTATTTTCGCCGCTTCGACCAGTTCGAGGCGCAGCAGCGCAACGGCCAGTGGCGCTTCCTGAAAGCGTTTGAAAAGGATAAATTCGCCGTCGGTATTCTTGGTCTCGGTGTGCTCGGCAGCCGCATCGCCAGCGGTCTGGCGCCGTTCGGTTTTCCGCTGCATGGCTGGAGCCGCACGGTGAAGCAGCTCGATGGCGTCACCTGCCACAGCGGTGCGGCTGGGCTGGACGCATTCCTGGCCGCATCGCAGGTCGTGGTCTGCATCCTGCCGCTGACCGACGAGACGGTCGGCATTCTCAATCGCGAGACGCTGGGCAAACTGCCGCGCGGCAGTTACCTCATCAATGTCGCGCGCGGCGCACATCTGGTCGAGGCCGACCTGCTGGCGCTGGTGCAGAGCGGTCAGATCGCCGCAGCGACACTGGACGTCTTCCAACAGGAACCGCTGCCACCCGAGCACGGGTTCTGGCAGGAGCCGCGCATTACCATCACGCCGCACATCGCCGCCGTCACCCTGCGCGGCGACAGCGTGCGCCAGATCGCGGCCAAGATCAAACGCCTGCAGCAAGGGCTGACCGTCGAAGGCGTGGTCGACCGCGCACGAGGTTACTGACATGGGAATGAATATGACATCCACCAAGGCAGCCGGCTTGCCGGCACGGGTCAAGCTGGTCGAGGTCGGCCCGCGCGACGGC
This sequence comes from Herminiimonas sp., assembly GCA_014376645.1. Taxonomy (GTDB): domain Bacteria; phylum Pseudomonadota; class Gammaproteobacteria; order Burkholderiales; family Burkholderiaceae_D; genus JANXSS01. The sequence continues at coordinate 21,560 of JACMRD010000147.1, forward strand.
CTGCAAAACGAGCAGCAGACCATTCCGGCGGCGATCAAGATCGCGCTGGTCGACCGGCTGAGTGCTGCTGGTTTCGCCAACATCGAGGCAGCCTCGTTCGTCTCGCCGAAATGGGTGCCGCAGATGGCCACCTCCACCGAGGTCATGGCCGCCATCCACCGCAAGCCGGGCGTGGTCTATTCCGCCTTGGTGCCGAACATGCAGGGCTTCGAGGCAGCGCTGGCGGCGGGCGTCGATGAAGTGGTGATCTTCGGCGCCGCGTCGGAAGCCTTCTCGCAAAAGAACATCAACTGCTCGATCGCCGAATCGATCGAGCGCTTTCGCGATGTCGCGGCGGCCGCCAAGGAGCATGGCCTGCGC
>JACMRD010000021.1 GCA_014376645.1 Herminiimonas sp.
CAGCGAACATTTCTACACCCGCCGCCACGATGCCGCAGACCTGTTCGCCGGCCGCAAGAGCTGGCTGATGGAACATTTTTACCGTGACATGCGCACCCGTCACAAGGTCTTGATGGAAGGCGCCAAGCCGGTCGGCGGCCAGTGGAATTTTGACCATGACAATCGCAAGAGCTGGCCGGGCACCCCCGTCGAGCCGGTCGACCGGCGCGTGCGGCATGACCATTCGGCGCTGTGGCAGACCATTTGCGCGGCCGGCGTCGGCAGCTTCGGCGACCCGCAAGCGGACCGCCTGCCGTGGCCGCTCAACCGCGCCGAGGCCCTGAACCAACTGGACAACTTCGTCCGCGATGCGTTGCCGCACTTCGGCGACTTCCAGGATGCGATGAGCGCCCGTGCCAGTCGCCTGTTCCATTCCCTGCTGTCGTTTGCGATGAACGTCAAGATGCTGCATCCGGGCGAGGTCGTGACCCGGGTCGAAGCCGCCTGGCGCGACGGCAGCGTGCCGCTGGCGGCAGCCGAAGGCTTCATCCGCCAGATTCTCGGCTGGCGCGAATATATGCGCGGTGTGTACTGGGCGCGCATGCCGGGCTATGCGGAGCACAACGTGTTCCAGCATGACCTGCCCTTGCCGGCCTGGTTCTGGAGCGGCCAGACCAAGATGCGCTGCCTGTCCAACGCGATCGGCGATTCGCTGGCGAATGCGCACGCCCACCACATCCAGCGGCTCATGATCATCGGGAATTTCGCGCTGCTGGCGGGACTCGATCCGCAGGCCGTGCATCGCTGGTATCTCGGTATCTACATCGATGCCTTCGAATGGGTCGAGTTGCCGAACACGCTGGGCATGAGCCAGTTCGCCGGCGGCGGCCTGCTGGCCACCAAGCCGTATGTGTCGAGCGCGGCCTACATCGACCGCATGAGCGACTATTGCAAGGGCTGTCATTACGACCGCAAGCAGCGCGAAGGAGAGCGCGCGTGTCCCTACAATTCTCTGTACTGGGATTTTTTCGCGAGAAACGAGGCTACGCTGCGCGGCAATCACCGGCTCGGCATGGTGTATCGCCAGCTGGAAAAAATGGGCGACGATGCGGTGGACTCACTGCAGACGCATGCGCTGGCGCTGCGCGGTCGACTCGACGAACTGTGAATGTCCGGGGCCACCGACCGGCTTTCGGTACCCTGAAACGACGCCGTCCACGCGCGGTTTCCGGTGCGTGGACGGCTGTGCTGCCGCGGCTCAGGTCTGCCTGGCGGTGCTTACCTCTTCACGGGCACGACAGGTTGCGCACGATTGGTGTCGGCGCTGTCCTGACGCGCCTGTTGCGCTGCCGCTTCCTTGTCTTTCTTGTTGGCGCGATGGCGCCCGATCGCACAACCGACGCCCGCGCCGATGACACTATGGTGGCCGGCAACGTGCCCAGCCACACCACCGACGGCGGCGCCGGTCAGGCAACCCTTGGCACTGGCAGCGCCTGAAGCGAGCAACGCAGTCAACACCATGGTCACTGCAATAGCATTCGATTTCATGATTAATCCTATCCGGAAAGCCAAAGATAAATCATCGCCCACCGGGCATCACTCCGCCAGTCATGCATGCCGCTTTCGTCTGTAGGACAAGACGAACGCATGCAGCTCAGAATTTCGCCTGAACATCTAGTCATTCCACTCAATCGTCCTTGGGTTCTGATGGAAACGGCTGTCGGACACGCCATGAACTGTCTTCAGCAAATCTTCGCGTGCCTTCTGTGCAATTTGACTTTCGCTCATTGTCTTGCGCTTTGTGTGGGCGCGTGCCTTGGCATACTGGTCGACCAGCCGAAACGTCCGCCTGGCATACGACCAAGGCATGATGGCTGGTGCCGGCAGATTGCTGACGCCCGAGACCACGCCCCCGGCGGTGCCCACCACGGCGCCAACGCCGCCGCCGATGGCAGCAGTCACTGGCGCTGCATAAGATACGGGCATCGAGGCGCCCGCAATGCACCCGTTGACGGTACCACTCGTGCAGCCGGCGATGGGGGAGTAGACAACGTTGGCAACAGCTTCGACAACACCGACTCCAGTTGCTGCGACCAAGGCAGCGATGCGTGTCGTTGAGGCTGCCGCGAGCAATGCGCCGCTACGCAGGCTGCGCATGATTGTCGGACTTGGCGGGCGATCACTCAACCTTGTGGCCATCAACTCATCAAGCTTGGATAACTGACCGTGCGCTTGCGCTTCGGCCGCTCGTAGCGTTTGGGCGGAAGAGGCGAAGCCGCGCGCTCCACCTAACTGACGCTTGAACTCACTCCCCTCTGCTGCGATCGCCTTGAGGGACTGGCGGGCCGTCGGTTGGTTCTGATTCTGACTGGAGGTTCCCGTAGTGCGCATGTTGCTCCTGACTGGACATAGTGGATGATTGAAATGCGCAACCCAAGGCAACCTCGGGTCCGCCATTCGACTATGCCAAGCTGAGGAGCATCAATCTTGCGCATCCATAAACATGACCTGAATCGCGCAGATAACTGAAGAATTCGTACGTTGGCGCACAGTCTGGCATGTCGCAACTGATCTGAGCACCGCATAGCCGGCCATCTCAGCCCAACCAGTCCAATGCCATCAATCGCTTGGCCATGCGTGGCCAGCACAGGGTCGCGATGTCGGACCGATCCGCCCAGCGGAAGCCATCGACTTCGGGTGTTGCCTCGCCGGTTTTGTGATGCGGAAAAAAACTGGTGCAGACCAGCGTCGCGAGACTCTCGAACCGGGCCGGTGAACGCACCCTGAACAGATGCAGTCGTTTGTCCGGCCGGTAGTCGAACTCACCCAGATCCTCGAACAGCTCCGCCGGAAAAGTGAGACCGGCTTCTTCCTGCATTTCCCGCATCGCCGCTGCCAGCGACGTTTCACCTTGGTCCCGGATCCCCTTGGGGATGTCCCAATGATCGGTGTTGGTGACATGGCACAACAGCAGTTGTGCATAAGGATTGACGACCAGCGTGCCGCAGGAGACCGGACGGGTGCGCTGCACCGTGCCTTGATGGCTCAAGCAGGAAAGCGGGCTTCGGTTGTCGGACTGGGACATGGCAGGTTCCGTGGGATCGGGTCCTGCCACTGTGCCACAAAAGCAGGCTGCCTCGATTGCCCGCTTGTGCAAGCACTCAGGATGCCGGCGCCTTGAGATACTTGTCGAACCACCCGAGGTAGCGGGCATCGACGTCGCGCCGATAGCTCGGTATCGTGATGCCGTGGAACTGTCCCGGATAGATCACCAGCTG
>JACMRD010000022.1 GCA_014376645.1 Herminiimonas sp.
ATCAATACGCAAATGCTTTTTGCGCGAGGCAGCAAATCCGGTCGGGGATCACTGTTTTTACGGGGTTTGCCGCAACGTCGAACGGGTCTGGGCACATTAACCTTGATTGCAACAGGGGGACTTTCCACTGCTCATTCTGGCGGGAACGGTGCCTTTGACGAGGGCCGTTCCGAACGGCTCAGTTGCCGGGCCAGTGCATAGGCCACCGGTACGCCGTCGCGTGGCAGCGTGAGCACCAGCGCATTTTTGCGCCCGGCATCGGGTCGCAGCCGCTGTGCCAGGAGCGAGCCGGTCTGCAGGCGGTCGCGGAAGCGCGGATGTCTCAGCATGGTAGCCCAGCCTTCGTAGCAGACCATCGGCAGTCGGGCGAAGTACATTACCTGGCCCGATCACCGGCTGCATTACTTGTTACTGGATGGTCGATTTCTTGGTCTGCGCTGCTGTTTTTTTAGTCAGGGTCAAAAACAGCACGCCATTTTCCAGGCGGGACTGGGCGCCGGTATCGTCGATTTCGACTGGGAACATGAAGCTGCCGCCGTATTTGCGGGTCAAGCGTTCTGCATTGACGACCTTGCCGGCTTCGGTCTGGGCCGGCTCGCGCTTGGCTTCGGGTTCGATCGTCACGCGCCGGTCGTCGATGACGACGTTCAGGTCTTCCTTCTTCATGGTGGGCAGTTCTGCCTCGACTTCAAACGATTTGTCGGTTTCGACCACGTTCATGCGGGTGCCCGCGCGCTCGCCGCCGTCGGTCTGCAGCATCGAACTCGCAAACGGCGTCATGGGAGAAAAGAATTCTTCGATCATGTTGTCGAAGACGCTGGAGAACGGGTCAGCCATGCTCGAACGGTGTATCGACAAAGGCGAGGGGTCACGACGGATGATGTTCATGATGGGGCCCCTTTTATAAATTTCAGGAATGCGGCAGCTCTCTCGATCGAGAGGCCTCTTCCGTTTAGTCGACGCACTTCGTAATTGCAAGGGTGCGAATGCAACTGGTTTGACGGGGTCGTGATGGCAGCGCACATCGCGTCAGCCGCGCTTGCCGTTTCAGCGTTTCTTGCGCAGCAGCGGCGCGGCTGCATTGTCGTCAAAACGGTCGGCATCGTCGATGTAACCCTGCACCATGGCGTCATTGCGCCAGCCGCCTTGGCGCTTGATGTCGCGCAGGCTGGCCCCGGCGCGCCAGGCGCTAGTGGCCATGCCGCGGCGCAGGCTATGGCTCGATAGGGCCGCTGCGTTGCGCACCCGGGCGGCCAGCGCGCATTCGGCCAGGATCGTGTTGACGCTGCCGGCGTGCAGTGCCCGCTCGCCGATCACGCCCCATTTGCTGATCGAGCGGAACACCGGTCCCGCGCTGATCCCGCCTGCATCGAGCCAGTCGCGCAGCGCGGTGGCCGGGCAACAGGCGCCGTCGCCATAGGGGATCGCCTTGACCATGCCGCCGCCGTGCTGGTCGGTCTTGGAGCGGGCAAGCTGGATCACGACGCCTTGCGGTTCCCATTGCAGGTGGGCGACGGTCAGGCCGACCACTTCGCTGCGGCGGAAAGCGCCGAAATAGGCTGCCTGGAGCAGGGCATTGTTGCGCCGCGCTACGAGGGTGTCGAGACCGGCCAGATGGGTAGCGATGCGTTCCAGATCGTCGAGCTGCAGCGCGATTGCCTTGCGGGCGGGACTGCCGTACGTGCGGCTGATGCCGGTGAGCGTCTTGCGCACCGTGTGGCTGGCGGCCGGATCATTGAAACCTTGCTGGACGTGCCACTGCGACAACGCCGTCAGGCGCAGCGCCAGCGTGCGCGCATTGAGGGTGGCTGCGAAGTCCAGCAGATAACGCAGCAGGCTCGCTTCATCGGCCGGCAGCGCGCCACCCCATGCCAGAAAATGCCGCAGTGCGCCGCGATAGGCACGGCGGGTGTTGTCTGCGGTAGCGGCGGCGAGGAAGGCGCGCTGGCGGCTGGCGATGTCAGCGGGGTACAGTTTCGTGCCCGGCAGATCGGCTGGCACGCCATCGGCAGCCACGTCGTCCGGGGTCGGCAGCAAGGTCGAATCGGAATGCAAATCAGGGAGCGGAATCAGTATGGTCATGGTCATGGTCAATGCGACATTAGAGTGCGCGCCCGCCCGAGCGTTCAGTCGCAGTGTCATGCACAGATGCAGAGACTACGTTGCCGACCGCTGCCGCCGTTACGCCGGATCAGAAACCAGTGCTAGATCACCCGCGATAATGGCGCTTATCGCACGCCAGTTGCGGCGCCAGTTGGCGTCGCAACTGGCGTAACAAAGCGCATTTTTACGTAATACGTAGTACGGTACTGCCGCCCCGGCCGGCAGCCTTGACCTTCTTTCGACACATTGCCATGGCACGCAGCGGCATCACGTATTCTCGGGTTGCGCAGGCCGCGACCGTCCTGATCGACGCCGGTCGCACCCCCACCGTCGACCACGTGCGCGAGGTACTGGGCAGCGGCAGCAAGAGCACGCTGGCGCCCCTCCTGAAACGCTGGAAGGACCAGCATGCCGAGGCAGTCGTGGCGGTCGAGGCCGGCTTGCCCGCCAGCCTGTTGCAGGCAGTCAAAACCGTGTACGAGGGCATGCAGCACGAGGCACGGCAGCAGCTCGCCGAACGCGAGACCGAACATGCAGTCCGTTACGAGGCGCTCGAGATGCGCCTCGCGGGGTTGTTGGCCGCCCACGCCTCCCTGCAGCAGGAACATGCAACGCAGTCGGACAACCTTGCCCGAATCAGCAGTTCGCTGCAGGCGCTACAAATTGCGCAACAGACGGCCGCAGTGCATGCCAGCGCGCAGGCCAGCGCGATCCACGGCCTGGAGCAGCGCCTGGCTGACCGGGCCCGCCAGCTTGCCGCCATGACGCACCAGCTGGAGCAGACCCAGCGCCAGTTCGAGCACTACCAGGAGGCCACCGCACAACAGCGTAGCGAAGAACGGCAAGCTGCCGATCAGCGTGTGCGCGTGCAAGAGCTGGCACTGCTGGCGCTGCAACGGCAACTGGCGGCGATCCACGAAAGCAGTCTGCAACAGGCGGGGCGAATCGCCGCCCTCGACGCCGAGCGCGGGTCGCTGCAGGAGCGGTTGCAGCAGGCCCGTGATCAGTGCACTGCAGCGACCGCGGAGCGCGACCGCTGGACGTTTCTATATCAGGAAGTCGAGCGGGCGCGGGCCGATCTGGGGCAGCGCGTCGAGCGCGGTGAAACAGAATGCACCAGGCTAGGGTCAGCCCTGGCGGCGCAGCGTCAGGATGTGATGGTGCAGCAGCGCGACCTGCACCACGCCCATGAGCGTATTGTGGCGCTGGAACAGGCGCGAGTGGACTGGTTGCAGGACAAGGCGCGCCTGCTGACTGCGCTGCGACCCGCTGCGGAAGGTACTTCCGATGATGAAAGTACATCCATGTAGGGTTGCGACGAACGCGGTCGCTGTCGTGCAGGGGCGCGTCCTCAGTCCTGCCGCTGCAACAACGGATCGTTGTTCAAATGCCGGGCCAGCGCGCCACCGTCGCCGCGCCAGAATTCACGATCGGCCTGGCGCAGGCGGGCGGCTGCCTGGGTCATGTGGTCGGTTGCGGCCTGGCTGGCGGCAGCGGCGTCGCCGGCGGCAATGGCGTTGACGATTCGTTCGTGTTCTTTCCGCACCTGATTGGAAAAATCAGCGCGTCGCGCTTCGTTGGCACGGGTGACGCGCACGGCGGTGCGGGTCGGTTCGGAAAACATTTCCACGAACTTGGCCCAGTACGGGTTGCCCGTCGCCTGCGCAATACACAGATGAAAGCGGACGTCTTCCTCGACGCCGCTGACACCGGCGGCCTCGGCTTGCTCGATGCCGTGCAAAGCGTGCTCGATCTCGGCCAGTTGACACGGCGTGCGGCGCACTGCCGCCAGCGCGGCGGTCTGCGCTTCCAGGCCGCGCCGCACTTCGATCAGGTTCAACAGCGATTGCACGGATTGCTCGGTCAGGGCGTCTTCCCGCACCACTTGCGGCGATGGGTTGCTGCACACAAAAGCGCCGCTCCCCTTGCGGGTACTGAGCAGGCCCTCGGTCTTGAGCAAGGCGATCGCTGCACGCAGCACCGTCCGGCTGACGCTGAAATGGCGCGCCATCGCGTCCTCCGAGGGCAGGCGGGTTCCAGCGGCGAGGCCGTCGTTCCGGATCTTTTCGCGCAGTCTGTCGGCCACGCGCTCACCCAGCGTGCCGGCGGCAAAGCCATCGTTCTCCAGGCCAGGCAAGGGCAGTGAAGCGGGTTGTGTGAGTTGCATCTTCGGTCTCCTGTCAGGCGCCGCTGTGGCGGCCGCTGCTGGCTTGAACGATACCAGTCTGATGCTGGAAATCTACATCTTGACAGTCTCAGTTTCAATTAATAACATACAGTAAAACAGATTTAATACAACTCGCCAGCCACGTTCGTGGCGCAAAAACCAGGCAAGTACGCATTCATCGCCATCCATCAGGAGACAACCATAAATGGCCCGATCCCCCCAACGACCCGAAGTGCCGAGCAACGTCACCCTGCACCGGGTCGGCGCGGTACCTGGCCCGCATCTACGTCTCTGGCAGGCTTGCAATCGGGTTACCCGATTTTTTCTGAATCATCGATTCTGGAGCCACTCATGACAGGAACAATTTCCCGCGTTGGTGTCGTCGGCCTCGGCGCCATGGGCGCCGGCATTGCACAATCCCTGGTGCGCGCCGGCCTGGAAGTCCATGTCTGCGACATCCGGCCCGAGATGGTCGCTAGACTCGTCGAGGCCGGCGCCCACGGCGCGGCATCGCCTGCGCTGCTGGCCGCCAAGGTCGACGCCATGATCATCGTGGTGGTCAATGCGGTGCAGACCGAGCAGGTGCTCTTCGGCGCCGATGGCAGCGACGGTGCCGCCGCCCACTTGAAGCCCGGCGCGGTCGTGATTGCCAGTGCGACGGTGGCGCCCGAGTTTGCGGAAGCCCTCGGCGCACGTCTGCTGGACATGGGTCTGCGCTTCATCGATGCGCCGATCTCGGGCGGGGCGGCCAAGGCAGCCACCGGCCAGATGTCAGTCATGGCCGCCGGCGCGCCGGAAACCTTCGCCGCCTGCAGCCGTATTTTTGAGGCAATCTGTTCAAAACTGTATCGCCTGGGCGACCAGCCGGGGCAGGGCTCCAAGGTCAAGATGATCAACCAGCTGCTGGCTGGCGTTCACATCGCCGCGGCCGCCGAAGCGATGGCGCTCGGCCTGCGCGCGGGCTGCGATCCCGACGCCCTTTATGAAGTCATCTCCAACAGCGCCGGCAGTTCGTGGATGTTCCAGAACCGCGTGCCGCACATCCTGTCAGGCGATTACACGCCACTGTCGTCGGTGAATATCTTCGTCAAGGACCTGGGTATCGTGCTGGACTACGCCAGGAAAAGCGTGTTCCCGCTGCCGCTGTCGGCCACCGCGCATCAGATGTTCATGCAGGCGTCCGCTGCCGGATACGGCGGCGAGGACGATGCCGCCGTGGTCAAGATGTTCCCCGGAATTACGCTGCCGGTGCCGAAGGCCGGCCAGACCACGACCTAAGGCCCGGCATGAGCGTTCTTCTCGGTTGCATCGCAGACGATTTCACGGGCGGCACCGACTTGGCTGGCATGCTGGTCAAGTCCGGCATGCGCACCCTGCAGCTGATCGGTATTCCGACCGGACCTGTTCCCGACGATGTCGACGCTATCGTGATCGCATTGAAGTCGCGCACCAGTCCGGTCGATGATGCCGTGGCCGAGTCGCTGGCAGCCTTGCGCTGGCTGCAGGCAGCCGGTTGCCGCCAGTTCTATTTCAAGTACTGTTCCACGTTCGACTCCACGGCGCAGGGCAATATCGGACCGGTGACCGAGGCGCTGATGCAGGCGCTCGATACCGGTTTCACGATCGCCTGTCCGGCTTTCCCGGCCAACGGCCGCACGATCTACAAAGGTTATCTGTTCGTCGGCGATGTGCCGCTCAACGAGTCCGGCATGCGCGACCATCCGTTGACGCCGATGACGGACGCGAACCTGGTGCGCGTACTGCAGCGACAGGTGCGCGGCAAGGTCGGGCTGATCGAGCAGCGCGTGGTCGAGCAGGGCGCCGACGCCATCGGTGCGCGCTTCGCCGCCCTGCAAGCCGACGGCTGCACGATGACGATCGTCGATGCGGTGTCGAACCGGGATCTGGAAGCCATCGGCGCGGCCTGTGCGGCGCTGCCGCTGGTGACCGGCGGCTCCGGCATCGCCCTGGGATTACCGGAAAATTTCCGCCGCAGCGGCTTGCTGGCGCGCGGACATGTGGCCAGTGCCTTGCCGGCCACGGGCGGCCTGCGGGCGGTGATCGCAGGAAGCTGTTCCGTCGCGACCCAGCGTCAGGTGGCGCACATGCGCGCGCACGCACCATCCTTCCAGATCGATCCGCTGCAGCTGGCTGCAGGCGCCGATGTCGTCGGGTCCGCGCTGGCATGGGCCGCGCAGCGTGTCAACGCCGGGCCGGTCCTGATCTATGCGACGGCGACGCCGCAGACCGTGCGCGCGGCCCAGGAGCAGCTTGGCGTGGAGCGCGCAGGTAGTCTGGTCGAAGAGGCGCTCGGCCGCATCGCGACCGGGTTAGTGGCGCTGGGCGTCGGCCAACTCATCGTCGCTGGTGGCGAAACTTCCGGCACCGTGGTCAAGGCGCTGGGCGTGGCCGGTTTGCGGATCGGAGCGGAAATCGATCCGGGCGTGCCGTGGACCGTGGCGCTCACGGATCGGCCGGAAGGGTTGCCGCTGGCGCTGGCGCTCAAGTCCGGCAATTTCGGCAGCGATGATTTTTTTGTGAAGGCATGGGAGCTGCTGTCGTGAGCGCGGCCATCATTCACCTTGAGCAATCGCGCCAGCGCGAAGAAATCGTTGCGTTCGGCCGCTCCTTGTTTGAGCGCGGGCTGACCGCCGGCAGCAGCGGCAACCTGAGCGTGCGGCTGGCCGACGGTTGGCTGCTGACGCCGACCAATGCCAGCCTGGGACGGCTCGATCCGGCGCGGCTGTCGCAGCTCGACCGCGATGCACGTCACGTGAGCGGCGACGCGCCCTCCAAAGAAGCCTTCCTGCATCGCGCCGTGTATCAAGCGCGGCCCTCGGCCGGCGCCATCGTGCATCTGCACTCGACTCACTCGGCGGCCGTCTCCTGCATGTGCGGGCTGAACAACGCCGATTGCATTCCGCCGCTAACACCGTATTTCGTCATGAAGATCGGACGCCTGCCGCTGGTGCCGTACCACCGTCCGGGCGACCCGGCAGTGGCCAGTGCGATCGGGTTGCTGGCGCCCCGGCATGCGGCAATGCTGCTGGCCAATCACGGTCCGGTGGTGTCCGGCGCCTCGCTCGAAGCTGCGGTCAACGCCGCCGAAGAACTCGAAGAAACCGCCAAACTTTTTCTGCTGCTGCGCGACGTGCCGACCCGGCCGCTGGACGCGGCGCAGATCGATGACCTCAAGTCGACTTTCAACCTCGACCTTTAAACCGGAGACTGCCGTGCCACGCTTCGCTGCCAACCTGTCCATGATGTTCAACGAGGTACCGTTCCCGCAGCGCTTCGGCGCCGCCGCTGCCGCCGGTTTCAAGGCAGTCGAATTCCTTTTTCCCTACGATCACACGCCACAGGAAGTCGCCTCCTGGCTGAGGGATCATGACCTGAAAAATGTCCTCTTCAATCTTCCGCCGGGCGACTGGGCCGCCGGCGAGCGCGGCATCGCCGCCTTGCCCGGGCGCGCAGACGAGTTCCGTACCGGCGTCGCCCGCGCCATCGAATTTGCACTGGCGCTGGGAACACCCAGCCTGCACATGATGGCGGGCCTGATTCCCGCAGGCGCCGACCTCGCCGCGCACCGCGCGGTCTACCTGGACAACCTGCGCCATGCCGCAGCCGAAGTGGGACGCCACGGCCTGCAGCTGCTGATCGAGCCGATCAACGGCCGCGACATGCCTGGATACTTCTTGCAATCGCAGGCCCAGGCGCATGCGCTGCGGGTCGACAGCGGCGCGGCCAACGTCAAGGTGCAGATGGATTTCTATCATGCGCAGATCGTCGAGGGCGACCTGGCCTCAACCTTCCGGAAGCACTTCGACCACATCGGTCATGTACAGATTGCCAGTGTCCCGACCCGTAACGAGCCCGACGACGGCGAAGTCAATTACCCGTACCTTTACCGCTTGCTCGACGAACTCGGCTACCAAGGCTGGATCGGTTGCGAATACCGCCCCCGCGGACGTACCGAAGACGGGCTGGGCTGGCTGGCGACGGCGATGCAATCGACGGGTGCAACTTGAAGGTGCTCATCACCGGCGGCGCCGGGTTTCTGGGACAGCGCCTGGCGCGCAAGCTGCTGGCGCGCGGTTATCTGACCGGCCGTGATGACATGCGCCGGGACATCACGCAGCTGACCTTGATCGACATGGTCGCCGCACCTGATTTCGGCGACGCCCGGGTGCAGGTGATCACCGGCGACATTGCCGAAGAGGCCATGCTACGACAGGTCATCGATCGCGACACGGACTCGATTTTTCATCTTGCCGCAGTCGTCAGCGGTCAGGCCGAAGCCGATTTCGACCTTGGCATGCGCATCAACCTGGATGCCTCACGCAGCTTGCTCGACGTCTGCCGCGCCTGCGGCCATCAACCCAAGGTGATTTTTACCAGTTCGGTCGCGGTCTATGGCGGCAGATTGCCGGTCGTCGTGCAGGACAGCACGGCATTGAACCCGCAATCATCCTACGGTACGCAAAAGGCGATGAGCGAACTGCTCCTCAATGATTACAGCCGGCGGGGGTTCGTCGATGGACGGGTGCTGCGCCTGCCGACGATCAGCGTACGGCCCGGCAAACCGAATCAGGCAGCGTCCTCTTTTGCCAGCGGGATCATCCGCGAGCCGCTTGGCGGCGAAGCGGCCGTCTGTCCGGTGTCACCGTCGCTGCGTCTGTGGCTGCTTTCGCCGCGTGCCGCGATCGATGCGCTGATCGCAGGTCATGAGATTGCTGCAGCGGCGCTTCACGGCAGCCGCACCATCAACCTGCCGGGCGTGTCGGTGACGGTCGGCGAGATGGTCGCTGCCCTGACGGCCGTGGCCGGCCCGGCACCGGCAGCGCTGATCAGTTTCGTCGCCAACCCGGCGGTCGAACGCATCGTCAACAGCTGGCCCGGCGCCTGGGACAGTACGCGCGCCATCGCACTCGGTCTGCGGGGTGACGACAGCTTCGAGAGCATCGTGCGGGCGTACATGGAAGAGGAACTCGGTATACTGTAAGAAAAACCCGGCGCACCTTGCGCCGTTGTCTGAAGAGCCCGATGCGGCAAGCACGAGAGGGGTCGCGCGGTCTTTGACGAAGAAACACGGATCTGCGGCTAGGCTGGTCAAAGTCTCACTTTGAATTAAAACGTTTCCCAGTCATCACCGTCGCCCGTGGGCAGGACCTTACGATCCACCTTTGGCTCCAGCCGTGCTGCCTTGCTGCGTGCCTGATTCGACGCCAACGAGCTGGTCCTCGGCGCAGTCGCCGGAAGCTGTACGCGCTGGTCACCCTTGAAAGTTGTCATTTTCTGTGTGGATGAATGCGCCGTCGCTGCGACCATGCTGCCCTCGGTTCCCAGCTTGAAGGTTGCAACGGTCGCCAACAACTCGCCAGCCTGGGATTTCAGGATCGTCGCCGCCGCTGCCATCTCTTCCACCAGCGCCGCATTCTGTTGCGTCGCATGATCAATATGCGTCACGGCTTCACCCACTTGGGCCACGCCGGCGGCTTGTTCGTTACTGGCCACACTGATCTCACCCATGATGTCCGTCACGCGGCGGATGCTGGTGACGACTTCCGTCATCGTATCGCCGGCCTTGTCTGCCTGTGCCGTACCTTGCACCACACGCTCGACACTGTGGTTGATGAGCGTCTTGATCTCTTTGGCGGCGGCGGCACTACGCGCTGCAAGTGAACGCACTTCTGTTGCGACCACCGCGAAGCCGCGTCCTTGTTCCCCGGCACGGGCAGCTTCCACTGCTGCATTCAACGCCAGGATATTCGTCTGAAAGGCGATGCCGTCAATGACGCTGATGATGTCGCTGATCATGCGGCTTGACTCGTTGATCCCCTTCATTGTTTCGACGACATCGCTGACCACTTTGCCCCCCGAGGCCGCAACGGCGGATGCATCCAGGGCGAGTTGATTTGCCTGGCGGGCTGAGTCGGCATTCTTTTTGACGGTCGAACTCAGTTCCTCCATGCTGGCAGCAGTTTCTTCCAGTGCACTGGCTTGCTGCTCAGTGCGGGCAGACAGATCGTTGTTACCTTGGGCGATTTCCGCGCTGGCGTTGGCAACTGATTCGGAACCGGAACGCACCGACCCCACCACCTTGGCAAGACCAGACTGCATGGCTTGCAGCGAGCTCAGCAGCATCGCTGCCTCGTCCTTTCCATCGACGTCAATATGCGCAGTCAGATCACCGGAGGCTACTTTCCGGGTAAATTCAACGGCTTGTTTCATCGGAACGACAATGCTGCGCGTTAGCAAGACCACGCTTAGCGCCGCAAGGATCAGGGCGACCAGTCCGACGACGCCGATCGTCATCATCGTCCCGGCGGCGCGACGATCGATGCTTTTGAGCGCGGAATTAGCCGCTGTCTTCTGAGTGGCGATGAATTTCTCCAGGACCGACGCCGACTTCTTGTTCAATGGCTGAATCTTCTTTGCGATGATTGCAGCGGCTTCTTCGGTATTGAATTGCTGGGCAAGGCCGACGGCATTGTCGAAATGCTTGAGACTCTCGCTTTCAAGGCCGTCCAGCTCGGCCAAGATTGACTTCGCTTCGTCACCCAGGCCGGTGCCTTCCAGCTCCTTGCGTGTCTGGTAAAAAGATTTGCGTTCTTTCTTTGCTTCGGCAACAGCGATTTCAATGCCCGATACGTCAGTTTGCAGGCCGATGGTCAGTACCGCCAAGGCGGTGCGCATCAGCGACTGCTCCATCGCGCTGGCGAGTTCAATCTGCCGTGCGGATTCGCGGGCGGTCTCACTGAAAGTCGATCGGTTGTGTTCGTCGCTGAAAAGGCTGATCGACAGCAGTGCGCCGGCTACTGCCAGGATTACTGCCATCACCACGCCCAGGCGTGAGCCAATCTTGAAGTCGCGAATTTTCATTGAATTGAACCTCTGGTACCAACATCGCGGCTGGAATTTTTTGTAGCTTGGCTGAGCCTTCGAACGCCGAAGGCTCAGTACGTGGTTGCCTAGCTGAGGAATACGCCGCAACCGACGAAGGTTTCACCGACACGTTGGACATAGACGATGCGGCGCTGCAGATCGCCGGTGGTCGGATTACGGAACTTGAACTCTTCGCTCCAGCCCTTGCCCTTTTCCTTGGCGAGATCGACCAGGATCTTGTTGAGAAGCTTGCCGTCCGGATCCTTCAGACCGATCAAATCCTTGCCGACCAATTTCGGATTTGCGCCATGGGCCAGGTTCTTTCCGGTCAGGTCATAGACAATTACATAGAGATCACCCTTCTTGAACTCGGTGCCGTTGGTGAAGTCGTTGTAGGCCTTTTCAGCGCCGACAGCCTTGATGTGCGCGATCGCGCTTGCGACCATGGCTTCGGCGTCGGCCTTGGTGCCCTTTTCGGCGAAGGCAGGCACGGTGAGGCAGGTGCTCAGCAGAGCAGCGGCAAAAGTTAAAATGTTGCGACGGTTCATAGGGATGCTCCTGGTCGTAGAAAAGTGGAAAAACAGGCTTCGTGGGAAAACTCCGTCGCTGGTCCGAGCACGAAGAAAAATGGCAACCGCCGATCGCACACCCTCGGTCAAGTACGCGAGCGCTACCATTTGATCAGGACGGACCGAAATTTTCCGCGCCACGCCGAAATATTAACGCTCAGATATTCTCAACAAAGTTTCTAGAAAGTAACACACTTGTCGCTGAAAGTGTACTTGTTGAGATGGAAGTGTCATGAGTCCGTCCAGGATTCAGACCAGGACCGTAACTGCTTGTTCCTGTAGCAGCAATACGAATTCAGTCTTCAGGATCGTCTTACTGAAAAAATATCTTTGGTACGCCTTGCAGAGCCGCACCCGAATCCGCGACCAAGAGTGAAAAGCCGAGCGCGCGCATGTTGTCGATCAGTCGGATGGCCTGTTCTCGCTGGTTCATCGACATGATTTTGGTGATTTCGAATTCAAGACAACCCGGATGGACGTTTCAGCCTTCGAGGAAGCGACTTACGTCGCGCAGCAGGTCGGCTACGTTGAGCTGGCCGCGCTGGAGATTGACAGCGACCCGACCAGTAACAGATTCGCTTGACGACCTGATTCCGTGACGCCTGTCAGACAAACAGGCGGGGCTGGGCTACATAATCGACGGCAGGGAAGGTCGGGCGGGCATGATGTCTCGAACTGCGGATGGGCAGCGAACGCGCTGCCGTACCGAGGACAAAGATTTTTAATTGTGAACGAGTCAAGTATTTAACTTTTCTCGATTTATCTGTTATTATTAGAAATCGTTGAGATTCGAGCATGTGGTGCAGTATCAGTCTGACATTCTTGTCTTGGTTGAAACGATTAAAAGGGCATCTGCCCAACTTAACTGAAATAGGAATTGTAATGGCAACTGGCATCGTAAAATGGTTCAATGATTCGAAGGGTTTTGGCTTCATTACCCCTGACGAAGGCGGCGAAGATCTGTTCGCGCATTTCTCGGCTATCCAGTCGAACGGCTTCAAA
>JACMRD010000023.1 GCA_014376645.1 Herminiimonas sp.
CTTTGGTAAAACTGGTTTCTTATGACTTATTGTGTAGCATTGCGCGTGGACGACGGGCTGGTATTTTTGTCCGACTCCCGTACCAACGCCGGCGTGGATCAGGTCGGCACTTTCCGCAAGATGAACGTGTTCGAGAATCCGGGCGACCGGATGCTGGTCTTGATGACAGCAGGCAATCTCTCGATTTCCCAATCGATCCGGCAAATCCTGGCCGAGTACACCAGCACCACCGGACGTAGCGTCTGGACCGCCAAGACCATGTACGAAGCGGCGCAGATCGTCGGCGAAGCGATACGAACGGTCTACACGCGCGACGCCAAAATGCTGGCTGAATTCGACATCAACTTCAATGTCAGCATGATTTTCGGTGGTCAGATCAAGGGCGAGAAGGCGCGGTTGTTTCAGATGTATTCGGCCGGGAACTTCATCGAATCCTGCGATGAAAGCACGTACTTCCAGGTCGGCGAATCGAAGTACGGCAAGCCGATCCTGGACCGCGTCGTCACTGCCACCACGCCGCTCGACGAAGCGGCGAAATGCGCGCTCATTTCGATGGACTCCACGCTGCGCTCGAATATTTCGGTGGGCCTGCCGCTCGATTTGCTGGTCTATGAAACCGATGCGCTGAAGGTCACCCGCTTTGTCACCATCGACGACAAGAACCAGTATTTCCAGATGATCCGTAATACCTGGGGCAAGGCGCTGAAGCAGGTGTTCGAAGGGATCGACGATCCGGTCTGGAACGCGACACCGGATGTCACGGCCAATGTGCTGTCGGCCACGAACATGCACAGCAAGCCGGTGCGTGTGCCGGTGCCGGGTAATCTGCCCGTGGCTGCCGAACCGGCGCAGCTGCAGGTGCTTGCACAGCAGTCCGAGGACAAACACCAGCACTGAGCAAGACGGACGGCAGCGAATCGACGCTGCCGCTTTCCTGACGCCTTCAGCCTTGCGCTGCCAGCCTTCCGCTTCAAGGCTTCCGCTTCAAGTCTTCGCTTCCAGCCTTGCTTTTCGCCGCATCAAGCGGCGACGATCAGACAACGATGGTCTGTGCCTGGCCTTCGGCGCGGGCGCGGATCTCGCCGATCCGGAAAACCGTTTCGCCGGCTGCCTGCAACTGGGCCATGGCAGCATCTGCCTGCTCGGCCGCGACGATCACGGTCATGCCGATACCGCAGTTGAAGACACGGTGCATCTCGGCGTCGGCCACGCCACCGTGCTGCTGCAGCCACGTGAACAATGGCGGCATGGTCCAGCTACCACCTTGGAGCACCGCCGTCAGATGCGGTTGCAGCACCCGTGGAATGTTTTCGACCAGACCGCCACCGGTGATGTGGACCATGCCCTTGACGTCCATCGACGCCATCAGCGCCAGCAGTGGCTTGACATAGATGCGCGTCGGCGCCATCAGCACGTCGGCCAGCGGCCGGCCATGGAAGTCGGCCTGCAAGTCCGGCTTGGCGACGTCGATGATCTTGCGAACCAGTGAATAGCCGTTCGAATGCGCACCCGACGAGGCCAGCCCCAGCACCACGTCGCCGACGGCAATCGTGGTGCCGTCGATGATCTTCGATTTTTCCACCGCGCCGACGGCAAAGCCGGCCAGGTCGTATTCGCCATCGGGATACATGGACGGCATCTCGGCCGTCTCGCCGCCGATCAGGGCACATCCGGCCTGCTCGCAGCCTTGAGCGATACCTTTGATGACGGCGGTCGCCGTGGTCACATCGAGCTTGCCGCATGCAAAATAGTCAAGGAAAAACAACGGCTCGGCACCTTGCACCAGGATGTCGTTGACACTCATGGCCACCAGGTCGATGCCGACCGTGTCATGCCGGTTCAAGTGAAACGCGAGGCGCAGCTTGGTGCCCACGCCGTCGGTGCCGGACACCAGCACCGGCTCCTTGAACTTCTTGCTCACCTCGAACAGCGCGCCGAAGCCGCCGAGACCGCCCATGACGCCTTCGCGCATGGTGCGCTTGGCAAAAGGTTTGATTGCCTCGACCAGCGCATCACCGGCATCGATATCGACACCGGCATCGCGGTAAGAAAGGGCAACGCCTGGGGACATGCTTGAAGGGGAACTCATGATGGAATTGGCAAGGGAGGAAGTAAAATAGCAGGTTAATGGTCGACCACCGGCGGCCAAGGCAAAGCCGGCAGTTGGCTGGACCCGAGGCCGGAATGAAAATGAGGCGTTCCGAAAGACGCGTATTTTAGCAAATCGATGCATCACCCCCCACTTTCATGTCATTTTCTTTCAGCACCGAACAAAACCAAACTCTCCTCCGGGTGATCCTCAGCGTCCTGGTGTTGGTAGTGCTATTGGTGTCGGCGCGGCAGATCTCCGTGCGCTATCTGGCCAACAGCTCCTACAACCGATAAACCACACATGACGATGCGCCAATTGATCCTCAACCTGGAAGCACCCAAACCGCCGACGCTGGACACCTTCGTCACCGGCCGCAATGCGGAAGTGCTGGCGCTGTTGATGGCGCATTCGGCAGCGCCAGCCACCGATCTGGACCAGCGCTTCGCCTATCTGTGGGGCGGCCCCGGCGCTGGCAAATCGCATCTGCTGAAAGCGCTGGCCGGACGCCCGGATGCACGCTATCTGGATGCCCGGCTGCTCACCACAACGGCAGCAATCGATGCCTCCCTGGCACTGGCGCCCGGGATCATGCTTTACCTGCTCGACAACTGCGAGCAGCTCACGCCGCTGGCGCAGATCGCCGCCTTCGCCCTCTTCAACCAGGTGCGCGAAGACGGCGCCGCGCTGATCACGGCCGGCTCGCTGCCACCAGCGCTGCTGGCCCTGCGTGAAGACCTGCGCACACGTCTGGGTTGGGGTCTGATCTATCAGGTCCACGAGCTCAGCGACGACGAAAAAATCGAGGCGCTGACCCGCGCCGCCGAGTTGCGCGGACTGATGCTGTCGCCGGGCGTGTTACCCTATCTGATCACGCATTTTCAACGGGACATGCGGTCGTTGTCGGCGATGGTCGACGCACTCGACCGCTACTCGCTGGAGACCCAGCGTCCGATTACTTTACCGCTGTTGCGCAGCTTGCTGCAACGCGAAGGCGACCCGACCGCATGACCACGCTGGCTCTATTCGATCTCGACCATACCCTGCTGCCGATTGACTCAGATTACGAGTGGGGCCGCTTCCTGGTGCGTACCGGCGCGGTCGACGTTGCGGCCTTCGAAGCCCGCAATGCCGCTTTCTTCCTGCAATACCAGGCAGGCACGCTGGACCCGGTCGAATATCTGCAATTCGCCCTCGGCACCCTGGCGCAGTTCAAGCGTCACGAGCTCGATGCGCTGCACCGCAATTTCATGCGCGACGTGATCACGCCGGCGCTGCTGCCGCAGGCGCTGGCGCTGGTCAAGCGGCATCAAGACGCGGGCGACCTGGTGGCCATCGTCACCGCCACCAACCGTTTCGTGACGGCGCCGATCGCCCGCGCGTTCGATATCGCTCACCTGCTGGCAGCCGAACCGGAATTCACCAGCGACGGCAAAGTCACCGGCAACCTGCTGGGGGTGCCGACCTCGGGCATCGGCAAGGTGGTGCATACCCAGGCCTGGCTGGCAGCAATGAACCGCACGCTCGAGAGCTTCGAGCGCAGCTATTTTTACAGCGATTCGCATAACGATCTGCCGCTGATGTCGTTGGTCACCGATCCGGTGGCTACCAATCCCAATCGTCAACTCACGGGCCACGCACAGGCCCACGGCTGGCCCATCCTGAAACTGTTCAATGATTAAAACGTTCATCCGCCGCATGCTCGGCGGCAAAGACAAGACACCGGCGCCGGTCGACACCACCAAACCGGTGATCCTCGGGCCGCAGGAACACGGCATCGATCCGAAACTGGTCTCCTCCAACGCGATCCGGGTCACGCAAACGCTGCAGCAGGCCGGCTTCGCTGCCTTCATCGTCGGTGGCGCGGTGCGCGACCTGCTGCTGTCGGTCAAGCCGAAGGATTTCGACATCGCCACCAACGCCACGCCGGAGCAGGTCAAGCGCCTGTTCCGCCGCGCCTTCATCATCGGCAAGCGCTTCCAGATCGTGCACGTGATGTTCGGCCAGGACCTGCTGGAGGTGACCACCTTTCGCGGCGCGTCCTCGGACGGCTCGCCCAAGGATGAACACGGGCGCGTGTTGCGAGACAATACCTTCGGCGAACAGCACGAAGACGCGATCCGGCGCGACTTCACCATCAATGCGATGTACTACGATCCGGCGGCGCAGACCGTGCTCGACTATCACGGCGGCATCGGCGATATCCGCAACAAGACCCTGCGCATCATCGGCGTGCCTGAAGCGCGCTTTCGCGAAGATCCGGTTCGCCTGCTGCGGGTAGTGCGTTTCGCCGCCAAGCTCGGTTTCGGCATCGACCCGTCCACGGCGGCGCCGATCGCGGTGATGGCGCCGTTGATCAACAACGTGCCGGCAGCCCGCGTCTTCGATGAGATGCTCAAGCTGCTCATGAGCGGCCAGGCCCTGGCCTGCCTGCAGCAACTGCGCAAGGAAGGCCTGCACCACGGCCTGCTGCCTTTGCTGGACGTGGTCCTGGAGCAGCCGCTGGGCGAAAAGTTCGTGCGCCTGGCGCTGGCCAGCACCGACGCCCGCATCAAGGAAGGCAAGCCGGTTTCGCCCGGCTTCCTGTTCGCCTCGCTGCTGTGGCACCAGGTGGTCGAAAAATGGACCGCTTACCAGGCTGCCGGCGAATCGCCGATTCCGGCACTGCACCTGGCGGCCGACGACGTGCTTAATTCGCAGACCGAAAAACTCGCTTTGCAAAGGAAAATCGCCTCCGACATGCGCGACATCTGGGC
>JACMRD010000148.1 GCA_014376645.1 Herminiimonas sp.
GCTGGGCTGGGCGCTGTCCGGCACGGCGCAGGAAGCGCAGGCACAACTGGGCGGGCCGACCCCGGTTTTCATCCCGATCGAGATCCTGGCGCCGCAGATGGCCGGCTTGCTGGCGTGCCGCCGCATCCTCGGCGTACGCAGCTCGACCCATACCCTGGTCAAGATCCTGCAGCCGTTTCGCCAGCCGGCCCTGCGTCTGTCGTCCTACACCCATCCGGAATACCTGGAAATGCTGGGCGAGTACTTCACCACTGCCGCACCAGTGGACCGGGGCGATGCGTTCCTGATGCGCGGCACCGAAGGCGAAACCGTGGCCAATGCGCGGCGGGCGCAACAGATCGACTGGTTCCATGCCGGCGTGCGCACGACGCTGGTGGAGAAACAGGGTGTGGTCGATATCGTTCCCGACATGCCGCCGGGTCGGGATGCGGAGAGCACCGCGCGTTGGATCGAAGCGGTCCTCGCGGGACGGCTTCCGGTGCCACCCGCCATTGCGGCCCAGGTCGATCGCTGCGCGGCGGTCGCCAAGGGTAATCCCATCGAGGGCTGATCCAGCGGCGCGGTCGATCGATTACAATCGCGCTTCACTTCAACCGGCCAGTCCCATGTCTACCCAATTCGATGTCGCCGTGATCGGCGCTGGCGCCGCCGGCATGATGTGCGCCGCCGTGGCTGCCCAGCGCGGCCGCTCGGTGGTGCTGATCGATCATGCGACCAAACTTGCCGAGAAGATCCGGATTTCCGGCGGCGGTCGCTGCAACTTCACCAATGTCGATACTGCACCGGCCAATTTTTTGTCGAACAATCCGCATTTCTGCAAGAGCGCGCTGTCGCGGTATACCCCGCAGGATTTTCTCGGACTGATGAAACGCCACCGCATCGCGTATCACGAGAAGCACAAGGGACAGCTGTTCTGCGACCGCTCGGCCGAGGACGTGATCGCCATGCTCAAGGCCGAATGCGATACCGGTCACGTGCAGTGGCGCATGCCGTGCAAGGTTGCGGGTGTCGGCAAGGATGACGCCGGATTCAGGCTTGACCTTGAACTCCGCGCAGATGGCAGCGGCGGCGGTGAAACCATCCTCGCCGGTAGCCTGGTAATCGCCAGCGGCGGCCTGTCGATCCCGAAGATCGGCGCCACCGACTTCGCCTATCGCATCGCCAGGCAGTTCGGGCTGAAGGTCGTCGAGCCGCGCCCGGCGCTGGTACCGCTGACCTTCGATGACCAGGCCTGGGCGCCGTTCGTGCCGATGGCTGGCATCGCGCTGGAGGTCGATGTCGAGACCGGCAGCAAGCAAACACGTGGTCACTTCCGGGAAGACCTGCTGTTCACCCACCGCGGCCTGTCGGGTCCCGCCGTCCTGCAGATTTCCAGCTTCTGGGACCCGAACACGGCGCTGACCCTGAATCTGTTGCCGCAGATCGATGTCGCCGCCTCCTTGATCAAGGAAAAGAGCAGCATCCGCAAGAACTTGGGAAACCACCTGGCGCAATGGTTGCCGATCCGCGTCGTCGAGGGGTGGCTGGCCGCGAATGCCTTCCAGGCCGACGCTCGCCCGGCCGACATGCCCGACCGCGAACTGCGCCGGCTCGGCACCTCGCTCAATGCATGGCAACTGATCCCGAACGGCTCCGAAGGCTACCGCAAGGCCGAAGTCACGCGTGGTGGCGTCGATACCCGGGCGCTTTCGCAGCAGACGATGATGGCCAGTACGGTACCGGGCCTGCATTTCGTCGGCGAAGCGGTCGACGTCACCGGCTGGCTGGGTGGTTACAACTTCCAATGGGCCTGGGCCTCGGGGATGGCCTGTGGGCTCGCGGCATGACGCGCCCGGCCCCGGCCCGGCGCGTGTCGCTTGCGGGCCGACTTTTCCAATGATTACGTTTTCGTCGCAAGCAGGCCTTTCTTTTCCAGAGTAAATCTGCTAATCTCTCGTTCTCCCTGAAAAACCACCGTTTGAGTTTACATGACCACTATTCGTCTTAAAGAAAACGAGCCGTTCGAAGTCGCAATGCGCCGCTTCAAGCGCACGATCGAAAAAACCGGTCTGCTGACCGAGTTGCGGGCGCGCGAGTTTTACGAAAAGCCGACCGCAGAGCGCAAGCGCAAGCTCGCCGCCGCCGTCAAGCGTCATTACAAGCGTATCCGCAGCCAGCAGTTGCCTAAAAAGCTGTTCTGAAGCAGTCCTGATTCCCAGCGCCGCACCCGCTGCGGTGGTCTGGAAGTCAGATGTATACCCGCTCCGGTGTTGGTCCGCAGCGGGTTTTACGCTTTTCAGAGAATCATGAGTTTCATTTACGAAGACTTGCCACACATGGGCGTGTGACCCGGCACAGCCCGGGCTCGTCAATCCGTAGTCGCATTGATCACCTGCCATACATCCTGCCAACCACCTTTTTATACCGGAGCCATGATGAGCCTGAAAGCACAGATTACCGAGGACATGAAGGCCGCGATGCGGGCGAAAGAAACCGTCAAGCTGGGCACGATCCGTTTGCTGACGGCCGCCATCAAGCAAAAGGAAGTCGATGAACGCATCGACGTCACCGATGCGATGGTGCTGGCAATTATCGAAAAGATGATCAAGCAGCGCAAGGATTCGATCCAGCAGTTCGAAGCAGGTGCACGCCTGGACCTGGCCGATATCGAGAAAGCCGAACTGGCGATTCTGTCCACCTACATGCCGGCGTCGCTCTCGGAGGCCGAAATAAAGGCCGAAGTCGCCGCTGCGGTGACCGCCTCGGGCGCGACCGGTCCGCAGGACATGGGCAAGGTCATGGGCATCGTCAAGTCGAAACTGGCGGGCAGGGCCGATATGACCCTGGTGTCGGTACTGGTCAAGGCAGCGCTGGCGCCGGCCTGATCGACCTTCGGCCGTGATTCCACAATCCTTCATCCAGGATCTGTTGACCCGTGTCGACGTGGTCGACATCGTCGGTCGGTACGTCCAGCTGAAAAAGGGCGGCGCCAATTTCATGGGGCTGTGCCCGTTCCACAATGAAAAGTCGCCCAGCTTCACGGTCAGCCCGACCAAGCAGTTCTATCACTGCTTCGGTTGCGGCGCGCATGGCACGGCCATTGGATTTCTGATCGAGTACTCCGGCATGGGCTTTGTCGAAGCCGTCAAGGATCTGGCCCAGAACGTCGGCATGATCGTGCCGGAAAACGAAGACAAGCTGCCACCGGCACAGCGCGCGCAGGAACAGGCCAAGACCCTGGCGCTGTCCGAGGCGATGACGCGGGCCTGTGACTTTTACCGGCAGCAGTTGCGCGGTGCGGAACGCGCCAAGCAATACCTGATCGGGCGCGGGCTGACCGGTGAGATCGCCGCCCGCTTCGGCATGGGCTACGCGCCGGATGGCTGGGATGGCCTGCGGGGGATGTTCCCCGACTATGAAGACAGCGCACTGGTCGAGGCCGGACTCGTGATCGACCGCAGTGACGAGGATGGCGCCAACCGCAAGCGCTACGATCGCTTCCGCGACCGGGTCATGTTCCCAATTCGCAACGTCAAGGGGCAGGTGATCGGTTTCGGCGGTCGTATTCTCGACAGCGGCGAGCCGAAATACTTGAATTCGCCCGAGACGCCCTTATTTCAAAAGGGCAGCGAATTGTACGGCCTCTTTGAAGCACGCCAGGCGATCCGCGAAGCGGGTTACGTCCTGGTGACCGAAGGCTACATGGACGTGGTGGCGCTGGCCCAGCTCGGCTTTCCGCAGGTAGTTGCCACGCTCGGCACGGCGTGCACGGCGATCCATGTGCAGAAGCTGTTGCGTCAGACCGACAACGTGGTCTTCAGTTTCGACGGTGACAGTGCCGGCCGTCGCGCTGCACGCCGCGCGCTGGAAGCGAGCCTGCCGTATGCCGGCGATGACAAATCGGTCAAGTTCCTGTTCCTGCCGACCGAGCACGACCCGGACAGCTATATTCGTGCACTCGGCGCCGAGGCGTTTGCGCAGCAGGTGCAGGATGCGATGCCGCTGTCGCAGTTCTTGTTGAAGGAAGTAGCTGCCGACCACGATTTGGGAACGCCGGAAGGGCGCGCCCGCACGCAGTTCGACGCCAAGCCCCTGTTGCAGGCGCTGCCGGCGTCCGGATTGCGATTGCAGATCGTGCGCAGTCTGGCCCAGCTGACGCAGTCGACCGCGGCAGAGATCGAAACGCTGTTCGACCTGAAGCAACCGGTTGCCCGCATCCGCCCGGCACCAGCGCGTGGCAAGCGCACCGCGCCGGTTGACCTGGAGCGCCAGATCATGCGCCTGCTGGTCGCCCATCCGGCCTTGGCGCGCGATCTGGACGAGCCCGCGATGGCGGCGGTCGCCCACTTCGCACCGGACGGCGCGCAGATGCTCGGGCAACTGGTGGAGGCCAGCCTGAGCATGGGGCCGCAGGCGAATTTTGCGGGATTGGCCGAGCATTTGCGAACGCAAGGATCGGATTTCGATCCGCTGATTGCCGAGATCGCGGCCGAGTCGGAAAGCGAATTCGAGACCGCGCGCCTGGAGCTTGCCGGCGCCGTCCGGCAGACCAGAATGAAACTGTTGAAGGCTGAGCTGGACCAGTTGGCGGCAACCGGGTTGGGGTCGGATGCGGCGCGTGAACGCTACCGTGATTTGACGATTCAACAAGAACAATTGCGGCGCCAGGCAATCGCTGAAATTGAACGTCGGTAGGGGAATGAGGTGCTTTGAAATTCAGTAGCTAGGGTCCATGTGCTATACTTGAAAGCTTTTGATTCAACGCCTTAGGTAATATTTTTGGAATTTCTCCGGAATTTTTTTGGAATGTTTTTGTTATACGGCCTGAATTTTTACAGCATTACGTTTGGTCAGTGAAGTGCCTCCGCGGCAGTGGCGAAATGCCTATGTTTGCAAAATGGGGCCTGGTTCAAGGTGGCAGAATGGTCGCCCTGCGTACAGCCCCGGAGGTACGCGGGGCGGCTCCGGTCGATCTCAGTTGATAGTTGATTCCATGGCGAATGCGATGAAGAAACCCGCGAGTATTCCAATGTTTTCTCCCGATAAAAACACAGCCGTGACCGACAAGCCGAATGCAGCAAAAGCGCCAGCCGGGGCACCGATCAGGAAAGCCGGTGCTGGCAAATCAGCCGACAAGCCAAGTGGTGCCAAGCCTGCGCCGGCTGCCCAGAAAACCACAAG
This sequence comes from Herminiimonas sp., assembly GCA_014376645.1. Lineage (GTDB taxonomy): Bacteria > Pseudomonadota > Gammaproteobacteria > Burkholderiales > Burkholderiaceae_D > JANXSS01. The sequence goes on from JACMRD010000148.1 coordinate 5,161, forward strand.
CAAAGTACCCGGCAAGGCGGCACTGAAACCCACCACCCGGATCGATGTGAAAGCGCCCGTCGAGTCCGCGAAGCCGCCAGCCGAACCGTTATCTGCACAATTGAAAGCAACTGTGACCACCAAGAAATCCGAATCGAAGACCGTTGTGCCACCCGCCCGCCCGACCCGCTTGGAGAGCAAGGCGGAAGCGCCGCCGGAGAACAAACCAGGCGTCAACGTCATGATCTCGGCCACCGTGAGCCAGACGACCGATGCGGCGACCTTGGCGGCGATCGATACGTCGAGCTATGTGCTGCCTTCGATCAAGGTGCCGGGTCGTCGTGGTCGCAAACCAAAAGAATTCCAGCCTGAGAATGATGAAGTCGCCGCGCTGAACGCGGTCGAGCGCGCCGAGCTCAAGGCCGTCGACAAGGCCAAGGCGAAGGACCGCAAGGCCAAGGAAAAGGCGCTCCTCAAGGACGCCTTCTCTTCCGACACCGAAGCGAGTGAAGAAGAACTCGAGCGGCGCCGCCAGAAGCTGAAGACCCTGATCAAGTTGGGCAAGGAGCGCGGCTTCCTGACGTATGCCGAGATCAACGACCATCTCCCGGAAAACATCGTCGATCCGGAAGCCATCGAAGGCATCATCGGCACCTTCAATGACATGGGCATCGCTGTCTATGAGCATGCGCCGGACGCCGAGAGCCTCCTGCTGACAGACAACGTGGCAACCGTCGCCAGCGATGACGACGCCGAAGCGGCGGCCGAAGCAGCGCTGTCGACGGTTGACTCCGACTTCGGGCGGACCACGGACCCGGTGCGGATGTACATGCGCGAAATGGGATCGGTCGAGCTGTTGACCCGCGAAGGCGAAATCGAGATCGCCAAACGGATCGAAGACGGCCTCAAGGACATGATCCAGGCGATCTCTGCCTGCCCGACCACGATCGCCGAGATCCTGGCGGCGGCCGAGCGTATCCGCAACGACGAGACCAAGATCGACGAAATCGTCGACGGCCTGGTCGACATGATGGCAGTGGAGCCTGTGATCGCCGCAGTCGCCACCGCCTCGTCCGACGATGAGGAAGAAGGGGGCGACGAAGAAGCCGAAGAGGAAGAAGATGAAACCACTGCCTCGGGCGCCGCCGGATTCTCGGCCGAGCAGATCGAGCAGTTGAAGCGCGAGTCCCTCGACAAGTTCGCCACCATCTCGACCCAGTTCGACAAGATGCGCAAGGCCTACGAGCGCGAGGGCTACAACTCCAAGCCCTACGTCAAGGCGCAGGAACTGATTTCGAGCGAATTGCTCGGCATCCGCTTTACGGCCAAGGTGGTCGAGAAGCTGTGCGACACCCTGCGTGGACAGGTCGACGAAGTACGGACCATCGAGCGTCAGATCCTCGACGTGGCGGTTAATAAGTGCGGCATGGCGCGCAGCCACTTCATCAAGGTTTTCCCAGGTAATGAAACGAACCTGGAATGGGTCGACGGCGAAGTGCGCGGCAACCACTCGTACAGTGTCATCCTCGGCCGCAACGTGCCGACCGTCAAGGAATTACAACAAAAGCTGATCGACCTGCAAGCGCGTGTCGTGCTGCCGTTGCCTGACCTGCGCAACATCAACAAGAAGATGGCTGCCGGCGAGATGAAGGCCCGCAAGGCCAAACGTGAAATGACCGAGGCCAACCTGCGCCTCGTGATCTCGATCGCCAAGAAATACACCAACCGCGGTCTGCAATTCCTTGACTTGATCCAGGAAGGCAACATCGGCCTGATGAAGGCGGTCGACAAGTTCGAATATCGTCGCGGCTATAAATTCTCGACCTATGCGACCTGGTGGATCCGTCAGGCGATCACGCGTTCAATCGCCGATCAGGCCCGTACCATTCGTATTCCGGTGCACATGATCGAGACGATCAACAAGATGAACCGGATCTCCCGTCAGATCTTGCAGGAGACCGGCGCCGAGCCCGATCCAGCGACACTGGCGCTGAAGATGGAAATGCCCGAAGACAAGATCCGCAAGATCATGAAGATCGCCAAAGAGCCGATTTCCATGGAAACGCCGATCGGTGACGACGACGATTCCCATCTGGGCGATTTCATCGAGGACAACAACACACTGGCGCCAGCCGATGCCGCATTGCACGCATCGATGCGTGGTGTGGTCAAGGACGTGCTCGATTCTCTGACCCCGCGCGAAGCCAAGGTCTTGCGCATGCGTTTCGGTATCGAAATGTCGACCGATCACACGCTGGAAGAAGTCGGCAAGCAGTTCGACGTCACCCGCGAGCGCATTCGACAAATAGAGGCAAAGGCGCTGCGCAAGCTGCGCCATCCTTCGCGCTCGGACAAGCTGAAGAGCTTCTTGGAAGGGAATTGAACAACGAGACCCGATTGGCAATTATTGAAATCGTTTAACGCGGAGTAAAAATTTACTTCCTGCCTTTTGGGTAGAATCAAGTCGCGGGCCTCTAGCTCATGCTTGGTTAGAGCAGCGGACTCATAATCCGTTGGTGCCGTGTTCGACTCACGGGAGGCCCACCA
>JACMRD010000024.1 GCA_014376645.1 Herminiimonas sp.
ACCGCCGAGCTGGCGCTCTGGTCGCAGCTGTGCCAGGCGGTCGACGGCTTTGGCCGGATTTTTTATCGCCATCGCAAGCGGCGCGTCAAGCGCAAGAGCGGTAACCTCGACGATTTCTGCCGCCGCTGGGGCAGCCAGTATGCCTACATGATCGTGCTCGACGCCGACAGCGTCATGACTGGACAGTGCGTGGCCAACCTGGTGCGACTGATGGAAGCCCACCCGCGCGCCGGCATCATCCAGACCGCGCCGGTTGCGGCCGGGCGCGACACGCTGTATTCGCGCATCCAGCAATTTTCCAGCCGGCTGTACGGACCGTTGTTCACGGCCGGGTTGCACTACTGGCAGCTGGGCGAGTCGCATTACTGGGGGCACAATGCCATCATCCGCATGGGGCCGTTCATCGAGCATTGCGCGCTGTCGGCGCTGCCGGGACGCGGCTCGCTGGCCGGCGAAATCCTGTCCCACGATTTTGTCGAAGCGGCCTTGATGCGCCGCGCCGGCTGGGCCGTCTGGATTGCCTACGACCTCGAAGGCAGCTATGAAGAAATGCCGTCGAGCCTGCTGGAAGAACTCAAGCGCGATCGCCGCTGGTGCCATGGCAACCTGATCAATTTTCGTCTGTTCACGGCGCGTGGCATGCACAGGGTGCATCGCGCCGTTTTCGCCACCGGCGTCATGGCTTATCTGTCGGCGCCCTTGTGGTTTGCCTTTCTGGTCGTGTCGACCGGGCTGCTGGCGCAGCAGGTGCTGACCGATCCGACCTATTTCGTCCAGCCGCGCCAGCTGTTCCCGATCTGGCCGCAGTGGCATCCGGAAAAAGCCATCGCCCTGTTTTCGGCGACGGCGACGCTGCTGTTTCTGCCCAAGGTGCTGAGCGGGATTCTGGTCTGTCGCGATGGTGCCAGAACCTATGGCGGTGTCGTGCCGGTGGTCGCCGGCATGCTGCTGGAGATCCTGTTTTCGATGTTGCTGGCACCGGTGCGCATGTTGTTTCATACCCGCTTCGTCGCTGCAGCGTTCCTGGGCTGGGCCTTGCACTGGCGTTCCCCGCCGCGCGGCGACGCCCAGACCGGCTGGCGCGAGGCGCTCGGCAAGCATGGCGGCGACATGTTGCTTGGCCTCGCGTGGGCCGGCGGCGTGGCCGCGATGAATCCCTCTTTCCTGCCGTGGCTGCTGCCGATTGCCGCCGGACTGATCCTGTCGGCGCCGATCTCGGTGCTGTCGAGCCGGGTCCGGCTTGGCCAGGCGAGCCGCCGCGCGGGCCTGTTCCTCATCCCCGAAGAACTGGCACCACCCGTCGAGTTGCAGGCCATGTCACTGCATCAGCAAGCCATGCCGCCGATACCGGATTTTTCGCAGGCAGTGGTCGATCCGGTACTCAATGCACTGGCGTGCGCGGCAGGCCGCAACGGAACGCAGATTCGCTGGCCCGCTGCGCTGACGCAGGCAGTCGCACAGGACGGACCGTCTTCACTTAGCGAGGCGCAAAAAACCGTTTTGCTCAACGATGGCGCGCTGCTGTCGCGGCTGCACTTGCAGGTCTGGTCCGCGCCGGTGATCCTGGCGCGCTGGGACGCCACCGCTCCCGCTGCACAGCCCTGAGACCCCGGTCAGGCCATGTGCGCTTGGATAGGTTTGGGCGCTGATCAGTGGTGGCGCCCACCACCACTATGGCCGCCACGATCGCCGCCAGTCTTGTAGGGATCGGGCGCGATGTAGGCGATGACCGAGTGGTCCAGCACGCCCGGCGGCGCCGTGGTGCGCAGATCGAACGACGAGATCGTGGTCGACCCGTTGAAGCTCCAGGCAAAGGCCTTATCGCCGACGATGAAGCGGGTGATGTCGCCACCGGTAACATTGACGTAGCGGGTCTGGGGCGTGATGACGATGGTGCTGGTCGCCGCAGTTACAGGCGCCGGATCGCCGTAGAGTGCGATTCTGGCGGGCGTATCGGCTACTGCCGCGCAACCGCTTGCGAGCGCGATGCACAGGCAAGCCAGTGTGGCATGCAGAATGGTCTTGTCCATGGGATGGTCTCGTCTAGCCTTGTGGTCGGAAAGGGCGCTCCGGCAAAGCGATCGGTGGCGCGGCGTTCGGCCATGATAATCCGGTTTCG
>JACMRD010000149.1 GCA_014376645.1 Herminiimonas sp.
CTTGACTGCCTTGACTGCCTTGACTGCCTTGACTGTCTTTGCTGTTGTTGCCATCAAAATCTCCTGAGTGATTAATACCGAAAGGTCGTTCATCGTCCAATGTACGCGCGTCCGGACGATCCGGGCGGGCTGAGTCTAACGGATTTGCTCCATTTTGGTAGCTCTTCCGTAAGATAAGTGCTCCGGGGAGCGGGTTGCACCACACTTCCGGGGTGATCTGCGATAGTTCGGGCCACATCGCGGCCGGTCTCGGCCTGGGCGGCAACGAATTCTAACCCGACCTGTTTCAGCCGTACGGCGGATTTTCCGATGGCATCAAGGTGGGAAACAGCCACATCCTGTTACCGGAGTTGCCGGGCATCGAATTCGAAGCCAAGGCCGATCTCGACGCCGGGATGGTCAAGCTGATGGCGTGGCGGACGCAGGCGACCGCTCCAGATCGATGTGGATCAATTGGCCGATCATCCGGTACCCGAGACGCCGGTACACGCCATTGCTGACCGGGTTGGCCAGGTCGGTGAACAGTGATACGGCAGTCGCGCCACGCGCGATCAACTCCCGACTCAGATGGGCGACCAGCGCTGCGGCACAGCCGCGCCCGCGATACGCTGGATCGGTATATACCGGACCGACGCGCGCCGTCGGTGGCAGCAAGCGCCCGACCGCCATCGCCGCGGGTACACCGTCGATTTCCCATATCCAGTACTGGGTCGAGGGCGCGCCGAGACGCTGCTCGACCACGCCCTGAAGCTGGCCTTCGATTACCGGAAAGCCGCACTCGAGCATGAAGCCGCGCTCCCATCCCGTGAGCAGCGCCGTATCGCCGGTGCCGGCAACCCGCCACGATCCACGGCAGGCCGGGACGACCGGCAGCGTGTCGAGGACATGATTGCCAAGCTCGGCGCGCAGACGGGTCAGTGGCGCGGGATGCATGGCGCCGACCAGGGCGGCGACGCAGTCGCGCGGCCCGGTGACATCGCTCGGTTCGATGCCGGCCAGAGCGAGGGCCCGTGCGATCTGCTGCGCGCCTTCGGCGTCCATGCCGGACAGGATGAGCGAGCGCAGCGGCGGCATCGAATGGAGCATCGCGATGCCACAGGTGACGCCATCGCGATGCAACCGCGCGAGCCAGCTGCCGCGCTGCCGGATCGACTCCGGCGTCATGCCTTGGACGATGGTAAAAAGCTGGTTGTTGGCGCCGAGATCGGCGCGCAGATAGCCGTCCACCGCGAGGCGGTAACGATCGGAATCGACAAAGCATTCCAGCTGGAGAGGAGGGCTCATGGGCGTGGAGAACGTTTCAATGACGTGGACATGCAGTGACTGAAACAGCCACCTGCGTCCGCAAGTAGCCGGCTTGCTGTCGGACCGCCTGGGCGCACCTGCAAGACGCTCCCGCAGCAGTGCAGTTCGCGCGAAATTCAGGCCAGGCTGAACGACAGGGTACCGAGTTTTTCGATCGTCGACGTGATCTTGTCGCCGGCCTTCAGCCACACCTGTTTATCCTTCGGCATGCCGGCGATGACACCCTGCGGCGTACCGGTAAAGATGATATCGCCCGGCATCAGCGTGAAGTGCTTGCTGATATAGGAGATCATCTGCTGCGTGTTGAAGATGAAGTCGGCCGTGCTCGACGATTGCCGCAGTTCGCCGTTTACATGGGTCTGGATGGTCAGGTTGTTGGGATTGCCGACCTGGTCAGCCGAGACGAAATACGGGCCAATGGGCGCGTAATTGTCGAGCGTCTTGCCGATCATCCACTGGCCGGACGGCAGTTCGAGCTGCAGGTCGCGCGAGGAAAAATCGTTCGAGGTGCAGTAGCCGGCGACGTAATTGAGCGCGTCGGCTTCGGCGACGTTGCGGGCTTCCTTGCCGATGACGATCAGGAGTTCGGTTTCATAGTCGAACTTGACCGACACTTCTTTCGGCGGCAGCGTGATGACGCAGTTCTGCCCGGCCAGCGAGTTGTCGAACTTGTTGAACAGCGGCGGCACCCGCGGCTCTTGCATCCCGACTTCCTTGGCATGCTGCCGGTAGTTCAGGCCGACACAGACGATCTTGCCGGGATGGGCGAACAGCTTGCCGTGGGCGATCTTGGCTTCGGCGAGGAGTGGCACGCCCGATTTACCGGCGCCGGCGATGACCTTGTCGAGCGCATCGGACTGGCCTTCCTGTAGCAGGTCGTCGAGGGTCAGCGGCGCTGCGATACCAAGCTTCTTCGCCGTGGCGCGAATATCGATCACGCCGCCATCGGTGACGGCGCCGAGTGCGTCGACGCCATCAGCGTGTCGGATCGAGACCAGTTTGACGTTACGCGGCATCTTGTGCATTCCCTTGGTGGTGTGTGCGGCGGCGGATGCGTTGGTCGTGATCGTGGCGGCAGCGACGCCCGCGCCGAGTCCGACCGAGCCGGCCTGCTTGAGAAAATTTCTGCGTGAAGACATGTGGTCTCCGATAGGGGATATTGTTATTTTCCATGTCTGACTGCATGGTCGCTGATCGTAGCATTCTTTCCGATCGCCTCATTGCGAGTCGCGGCGCCGCGCTGGACCTCACGCGTTGAATCGTTGGCAAGCGCGTGCCGACAAGGTACATTCGGGTCTTTGATTTTTTCGATTCATCGACCGCCCATGCCTCAAGACTCCAATCTGCCCGACGATTCCCTGCTCGATGTCCTGATCGTCGGCGCCGGTCTGTCCGGCATCGGCGCGGCATTCCATCTGCAGCGCCACTGTCCCGGCAAGCGTTACGCGATCGTCGAAGCCCGCAGCACCACCGGTGGCACGTGGGACCTGTTCCGCTATCCCGGCATCCGCTCCGATTCGGACATGTACACGCTGGGCTACCGGTTCAAGCCGTGGACCAATCCCAAGGCGATCGCCGACGGTCCCGCCATCCTCGCCTACGTGCGCGAGACCGCAGAAGAGGCCGGCATCACCCGCCATATTCGCTTGAACCGCAAGGTGATCAGCGCTGCGTGGTCGAGCGCGGATGCTTTGTGGCGCGTGGTCGTCGAGGACACCGTGTCCGCCGCGCGCACCACGATTCGCGCACGCTTCCTGTACGGCTGCAGCGGCTATTACAGTTTCGACGAAGCCTATCGCCCCGACTTCGCAGGCGAGGCGGATTTCGGTGGCACGATCGTGCTGCCGCAGTTCTGGCCGGAGGGGCTGGATCATGCCGGCAAACGGATCGTGGTGGTGGGCAGCGGCGCCACCGCCGTCACGCTGGTGCCGTCGCTGGCCGCCTCGGCGGCGCACGTGACGATGCTGCAGCGTTCGCCGTCGTATATCGTGGCCCGGCCGTCGGAGGACCGCATCGCGACCTGGCTGCGGCGGCGTCTCCCGGCGCAACTCGCGTATCGCCTGACGCGCTGGAAAAATGTCCTGCTCGGCATGTACTTCTACCGGCTCGCACGCAAGTATCCGGAACCCGTCAAGAAGCGCATCGTCGGCATGGTCGCGCAGGAGCTGGGCAGCGGCTACGATGTCGGCAGCCACTTCACGCCGAACTACCAACCGTGGGACCAGCGCATGTGCGTGGTGCCTGACGGCGATCTGTTCGATACGATCCGCAGTGGCCGCGCCGCGGTCGTGACCGATACCATCGAGCGCTTCGTGCCTGGCGGTATCCGGCTCGCCTCGGGACAGGAACTGGCGGCGGACCTGGTCGTGCTGGCAACGGGCCTGAAACTCAAGATCCTGGGCGGCATCACGCTGACGGTCGACGGTCAACCCGTCCATGCCAACGAAGCGATGTCCTACAAGGGCATGATGCTCAGCGATGTGCCGAACCTGGCCATGGCGTTTGGCTACACCAATGCGTCCTGGACCTTGAAGGCCGACCTGACCGCGGCCTATGTCTGCCGCTTGCTGCGCCACATGGACCGGCACGGCAAGGCCATCGCTGTGCCACGCCGGCAGGCCGACGTGCAGCCACAGCCATTTCTCAGCTTCACCTCCGGGTACGTGCAGCGTGCCAAGGACATCCTGCCACGGCAGGGTTCGCGGGCGCCGTGGCAGGTACACCAAAACTATTTCAAGGACATGTCTGCCATGCGCTTCGGACGTATCGCCGATGGTGTCATGCACTTCGGTCCAAAAGGGGTTCTTCCATGACGCTTGCCTCCGCACTGAACGGCCTGCTCGTTCTGATCCTGCTAGTGAGTCTGCTGACAACGTGCGGCCTCGCTTTCTTCACCTGGCACACGGCCGGCAAGGTCAGGGCAGCGCTGCCGCCGCAAGGTCGGTTCATCCAGATCGGCGCCGAGTCCCTGCATGTGCTGGAGCAAGGCACGGGGCCCTCCTTGCTGCTGATCCACGGGCTGGGCGGACAGATGCGGCATTACACCTACGGCGTCGCAGAACGCCTGGCGCGTCAGTACCGGGTCATCACGATCGACCGGCCGGGTTCAGGCTACTCCGTGCGCTCTGCCGCGACCCCGGCCAATCTCTCGACCCAGGCGGCCACCATCGCCAGTTTGATGGACACGCTGAAGCTGGGTCCGGTCTTCGTGGTCGGCCATTCCCTGGGTGGCGCAATTGCCCTGTGCCTGGCGGTCGAACATCCGCACCGCGTGACCGGTCTGGCGCTGCTCGCGCCGCTGACGCACCTGCCGGCGGACGGCAAGCCCGCTGCCGCATTCCGCGCGTTGACGATCTCGACCGCATGGATTCGCACGCTGGTGGCGTGGACGCTGGCGGTGCCGGCCTCGATTGCCGGGCGACGCGCCGTGCTCGACCAGGTGTTCGGACCGGACGCCGTGCCGCGTGACTTCCCGACGCGAGGTGGTGGGCTGCTGAGTCTCCTGCCGAGCCAGTTCATCAGCGCCTCGCGGGACCTGCAGGCGGTTCAAGCCAGCATGCCGCCGATCAGCGCGCGCTACGGTGAACTGAGCATGCCGGTGCGCGTGCTGTTCGGTCGCGACGACCGCATCCTCGACTGGAAGGCCAACGGCCAGACATTTGTCGACAAAGTGACCGGCGCCGAGTTGGTGCTGGTCGACGGCGGTCACATGTTACCGGTAGTGCAGCCGGAACTGACGGCTGCCTTCATTCTCGAAACAATGGCTATTTCAGCCCGTTCAGAAAACTTGTGATGCGCTGATTCTGGTCTGTGTTTTCACTCGGCGTGATGCCGGCCGCAGAGGCATGACCGAACACGTTGGGTGGATTGATGCTGGAGAACACCGCGCCGGGAATTGCCTTGGCGGCCTCGGCTGCCTCCGGCTCTGGGTTCAACAGATCGCCCACACCGGCCAGGATCAGGGTCTTCGCCTTGATCGATTTCAGGGCTGCTTCGTACCCGCCGGTCACGCCGGGCGTGGTGCCGACGTCATGCTGGTCATAGGCCCAGCTCTGGTAGACCCAGTCGGTTGCATCCATGCGCTTCCAGCCGCCATCCTCGACCGTCTTCAGGAAGGGAATCACGTCCATATGATTGGGGAACTGATTCTTGTGCGCGGCGGGCGTGCGTACGATCACGCCGCTGAGCCAGCCGGCCCACAAGCGCATGCCGGCTTCCGGCGGGCTGCTGGCGGCATAGTTCCCGCCTTGCCACTTCGGATCGGCCATGATCGACTGGCGCAGCATTTCCAGTACCGCCGTGGTCCAGGCCGGAGTGCGCGCCAGCGGCACGATCGGCACGATCGACTGCACTGCGTCCGGATAACTGACTGCCCACTGCAGCGCTTGCATGCCGCCCATCGACGCGCCGACGACCGAGTGCAGACGACGGATGCCGAGCTTTTCCGTCACCAGCCGGTACTGGGACTGCACCATGTCGCGGATGCTGAAGCGCGGGAACTGCATGCGCGGCTGCAGGGCACTGTTCGATGGCGAGGTGCTCAGGCCGTTGCCGATCGCATCGGTCGAAATGATGAAGTACTTGGCCGGGTCCAGCGCCTTACCGGGTCCGATCAGATAGTCCAGCCGGTGATGGTTGCCGCCAATGGCGGTGGCCACCAGAATGGCGTTCGACTTGTCGGCGTTGAGGGTGCCCATCGTGACATAGGAAATCGAAAAATCACGGATCGCTTCGCCGCTTTCCAGCTTCAGATCGCCTTCGGCATAGGTTTGATGCGGTGCGTCGGCAGGGGTGTGCGCGAGGGCAGTGCCGGTGGCCAGTGACAGCAATGCAGCGGCCAGGGTTTTTAACGTGGTCATGCGGGTCTCCTGAATTGTTTTTGTCCTCTGGTCACGAGCCAGGATCGCGTTTGAGTGTAGCACTCGGCACGGAAAAATATTTCAGGAGAAACCTTTGAGATCCAAAAGCAGAACCGCTGCGCGCTTCGGCTGCGATCAGGTCGGAGCCTTGCCGGCCGCCGGCGCGCTGCTGCCGCGCAATGCGGTCTCGGGGATGCGCCAGGCCAGCAGATGCGCGACCACCGAGACCAGCGCGCCACAGAAAAACGTCATGCGGAAAGCAAACTCCGCATTGCCGCCCGCAGGCATGCGGATCGCTGCAGAACCGCCTTCGAGTGCAGCGCTGTTCCCAGCTTGCATCAGAGCGAACAGGATCGAGCTGAGCACCGCCACGCCGATCGCGCCGCCCATGCTGCGACACAAGGCCACGATCGCGGTGGCGACACCGATGTCCTTGTGCGGAACGGAATTCTGCGCGGCCACCAGGGAAGTCGGCATCGTCATCCCGGTCGCCACGCCGGCCAGTGCCAAGGCGATGCCGGTGATCAGGGTAGGGTGCGGCCCCAGGTAGGCCAGCAGCAGCATCGCGATCGGCAGTAACCCGGTACCGGCGATCTGCATCGGCTTGTAGCGACCGGTGTGCAGCATCCAGCGTCCGCTCAGAAACGCACCAGCCGGCACCGCCAGGGAAAAAGCGATCAGCTGCAATGCCGCCTCGTCGGGGCGAATGCCATCGAGGGTCTGCATGCCGAACGGCACCAATACCGACAGCGACACGACTTCGAAAAAACTGATGAACAGGATGGCGCAGCCGATCCAGACAGTGGGGATGCGCAGGATCGCCGGCGGCACCAGCGGCTCCGGCGTGCGGTGCTCGTGCCAGCCGAAGATCGCGAGCAGGAGGATGGAGACGGTCGCCAGTAGCAAGGTTTCCGGCGCCAGCAGCGCCACGCCCTGACCGATGCGCGTGATGGCAATGAGCAGCAGGCTCAGGCCGGCGCTTAGCAGGATCGCGCCCACGTAGTCGATCGGACGCCGGACACCCGGCACCGGTAGCCGCTTGAGCGCGCGGCGCGCAGCCCAGAGCGCGACGGCACCCAGTGGCAGATTGATCCAGAACACCCAGCGCCACGACAGCAGGTGGGTCAGATAGCCGCCCAGTACCGGGCCGCCGACGCTGGCCACCGCATAGACGACCGAAATGTATCCCTGGTACCGGCCGCGCTCACGCAAGGGCACCACATCGCCGACGATCGCCTGTGCAGTCGAGATCAAGCCGCCGCCGCCAATGCCTTGCAGGATGCGCGCTGCGATCAGCATCGGCATCGTCTGCGCCAGTGCGCACGCCACCGAGGCCAGCAGGAACAGGGTCACTGCGACCGACAGCAACATGCGCCGGCCGTACAGGTCGCCCAGCTTGCCGTAGACCGGTGTCGAGACCGTCGCCGCCACCAAATAGCCGGCCACGACCCAGGCCAGCATCGATACGTCGCCCAGGTCGTGCGCCATCTGGGGCAGCGAGACTGACACGATGGTCTGGTCGAGCGCACCCAGGAGGATGATCAGCATCAGGCCAAAGACGATGGAGCGCGTTTCGGCAGCGGAAAATCGGGGCGCGGCAGGATCGGTCATGACTGGCAAGTGGCGAGGGGTGTTGATCGGTCGGAGGAAGCAACGCTCCGCAAGCCGATACCGGGCGTCATCCTAACATTCGCCGGCGACGTCTGCAGATGCGGCACGTGCAGGGTTCTGGCGGCGCGATCCGCGCCGTTGCGCGCAGCGAATCGACATCGTTCGCAATTTGATTCGTGACACCTCCGATGGTGTCAGATTGGAATGATCAGTAGAATGTTGGGGCTGCGTTCGTCTCTGCGCCGGTACCAGATCATTCGCGTATTTTTCACCACTCAAGGCACCCCCACACCGATGAAACGACGCCACCTCGAACGACATAATATCGACAAGGTCGGCTGGCTTCGCGCAGCAGTGCTGGGCGCGAACGACGGAATCGTCTCGACCGCGAGCCTGCTGCTGGGCGTGGCATCGGCCCATGCGGCGCATAACAGCATCATGCTGACCGGAATCGCAGGTCTGACCGCCGGCGCCATGTCGATGGCCACCGGAGAATACGTGTCGGTGCACTCGCAATCCGATACGGAAAAAGCGGCGATCGCAGAAGAACGGCAGGAACTCGATGCGGATTATCACAGCGAGCAAAATGAATTGGCGGCAATCTACGTCGGACGCGGACTCGATCTTCCGCTGGCTAACCAGGTTGCCCAGAAGCTCATGGAGCACGATGCGCTGGCTGCGCACACCAGGGACGAACTCGGCATTTCCACCCGGACCAGCGCGCGCCCGTTGCAGGCGGCGCTGGCGTCGGCATGCAGCTTCGCAATTGGCGCCATATTACCCTTGGCCGTGGCTGCATTCGCTCCGGAGGCGCAACTGATTGCCTGGGTCGCAGGGGCAGCGCTGGTGTCTCTGGCCATTCTCGGGGGCCTGGCTGCCAAGACCGGCGGCGCCCGGATCTGGACCGGCGTCATGCGGGTAACATTCTGGAGTGCGCTGGCAATGGGCGTGACCGCCGGTGTCGGCGCATTGTTCGGCGTGGCCACTTGAGCCAATGAAGAATTTCGACAAACATGCAGATTAACGACAAGGAAACGATGTCCACATCAAAGCAAACCGGCAACGCCACAGGCACCTGGACTTACGCCAGACCTGCCCTCGCATTGCACTGGATTCTTGCCGTCTCCCTCACCGGCATGGTGGCGCTGGGATGGTTCATGATATCGATCGAGGATGATCCCGGCAGTGACTGGTACTTCAACCTGCACAAGTCGATCGGCATCTCGATCTTCCTGCTGGTGCTGCTGCGGATCGTCTGGCGCCTGACCCATCGCCCCGAGCCGCTGCCGTCATTCGTTCCCGCCTGGCAGATCAAGCTCTCGAGCGTGACGCAGATGCTGCTCTACACCTGCATGATCGTTCTGCCGGTAGCCGGTTTCATCGGAGCGCGTTACAGCAAGGATGGCATCGCCCTCTTTGGCGTGGCATTGCCGACTGCAGTGCCGAACCACGATTTGGCAGAACTGTTCTTTTCAGTTCATGGCGTAACCGCCTGGATACTGGTCGGCCTGGTGGCACTGCATGTCGCCGGCGCCTTGAAGCATCTGCTGATCGATCGCGACGGCGTCTTTCAGCGCATGTGGCGTTAAGACCTGCGCACGGCGAACTGCTGCCTCATTCGAACACCGCCCTCGGAAAATACAGCGAGACGATCCAGTTCGGCTGATCGACGATTTCGCTGATGCGCAGGTCCGCGCAGACGCTGCACAGCATGTAGGCATCGACCGGATTCATGTTGTAGCGTGCCGAGAGCAGGTCGATCATGCCGCTGACGGCCGCCCGCGCGCCTGACATCAGGTCCGCACCGATGCCGGTGGTGACTTCATAGCCCTTTGCATCCAGGTGATTGGTCACCGGCCCGGCGGTCGTAAAACGCGGGAACGGTGGCGCACCGCCCTTGATCAACTCGAACTTCGCCGCCACCGATGCCTGGCTCTCGATGGCGGTGCCGCAGACTTCGCCATCGCCCTGCGCTGCATGCGGGTCGCCGATGGAAAACAGCGCGCCCGCCACTTCCACCGGCAGATACAGCTCACACCCCGCCGCCAGATCGCGAATGTCCATGTTGCCACCCACCCGACGTGGCGGCACGATGCTGTGCAGACCTGGCGCGGCGGGTGCCACGCCGATGGTGCCGCAGAATGGTTTGAGCGGCACCCGGCCACCCGGGCCGAACATCGCCGGCACCATGGTGGTCTTGTCGTATTTCCAGATGTGCAAGGCCGGCTCCGTGAACTGGTCGGCCAGGAGGCCAAAGCCCGGAATGTTGGCGGTCCAGCCCCAGCCTGATGTATCGAAGGACAGCAGGGTGATCTTCAGCGCATCACCCGGCTCGGCGCCATCGATCCAGACCGGGCCGCAGACCGGATTGATCTTTGAAAAATCCAGACTGGTGATGTCGGCGACGGTCGAGGCTGGCGTCAGCTGGCCGCCGGATGCATCACTCGGATGGAACTCGATGCTCTCGCCGGGCGCGATCCGCACGACTGGCGCATTGGCATTGTCCCAGCCGAGGTGGCTCTGATGGTGGTGGATGGTATGGGAATGGGCACAGTTGCTGGACATGGGATAGGCTCTCAATCGAGTCGGAATAGGAGATTGTTTTCACGAATGGCGTCGCCCCCAGTTTATCGCAGACTTGTACACGGCAGAAACATCGCACCTTCCACCGCATCCGTCGAGATCCTGCGCCCCAACGGCGACCCCCGATCATCGTTTCGGCGCGGGCGTTCCTACCAATTTCTCCGGCTCGAGACTGGCTCCGCACCCGCTTTCGGGCCCGCAGAGACACTCTACCGAAGCGTCGGGTTCGTGCAGTGCGGGCCGTTTGGGGGGTACTGCGATGATCCGCACAGCGTGTTCATGGAGTTGAGGCTTCGGCAATAGCGCGTGATCACGGTGCACCAACACCCCTTTAGCGGCCGCTCGATCGGCTTGAATCCATAAAAATTATATTATTATAATTGTTTTATAGTAACTTTTCGCATAATAAACATTATGTAAAAAATAGGATCTTCTACAACGCAGTTTCCAGACAGGCGTGCCAAGCCCTTTAACCAGCTTGTGCCCCGCCGTTGTATATTTCCTGAAAACCCTGCTAGCCTTCGCGCTTGCCTTCTTGCCTACCGTGGACTTTGCACCAATGAACCTGGACGAACCTGCTGACGATTCCGAAGATCTGCTCCATAGTCCTGCTGAACGGGCGGCGGCTGCCTCGCGCAGTACCTGGGTCAGCGTTGGCGTCAATCTGGTGCTGACGATGGTTCAGATCGTGGTCGGCGTGCTGGCAAAATCGCAGGCCTTGGTCGCCGACGGCGTGCATTCGCTGTCGGATCTGGTCGCCGATTTCGTGGTGCTGCTTGCCAGCCATCACGGCAAGAAGGATGCCGATGTAGAACATCCCTACGGTCACCAGCGCTTCGAGACCGCTGCCTCACTGGTGTTGGGCCTGCTGCTGCTGGGCGTGGGCGCGGGCATGCTGTGGTCGGCAATCCTCAAGTTGCAATCGCCCGAGACGGTGCCGCAGGTGCATGTGGTGGCACTCTGGGTTGCCGGCATCGCCCTGGTCGCCAAGGAGTCGCTGTTTCGCTACATGCTGACGGTGGCAAAGCGAGTCAAGTCCAGCATGCTGGTCGCCAATGCCTGGCATGCCCGCTCGGACGCTGCGTCGTCGCTGGTGGTTGGCGTCGGCATCATCGGTAACTTGGCGGGTTATCCGATCCTGGACCCGATCGCCGCGCTCATCGTCGGATTCATGGTGTTGAAAATGGGGTGGGGATTCGGCTGGGACGCGTTGCACGACCTGATGGATCGTTCAGTCGACGAACAGGAGGTCGAGTCGATTCGCCGCACCCTGTGCGAGACGCCCGGCGTCTCCGGCGTGCACGACGTGCGTACCCGAAAAATGGGGGACATGGTGGTGGTCGATGCGCATATCGAGATCGATGGCACGCTCACCGTCGAGGCCGGACATGACATCGCCGTCGCCGCAAGGCAGCGGGTCCTGGCGCGTCACCGCGTGCTGGACCTGATGGCACATGTCGATCCCTGGCAGCGCCCCGACCATGACCACGATTCGGTTGCGAAGCCTGCGGCCAATCCCGGCACGACCGACCAACCTGTTACGTAGACCAGACTTCCGCACTGCCGGATCCGAGATCGATCCAACAATGAGAGTGATTTCATGAACGACAATATCAGCCGACTTCTTGCACAGATGTCCGACCTTGAGAATGAGCTTGCCTCCGCGCTGCACCAGCAAGAAACGAAAATGTTTTTCGAGATAAACGGCAAGCGCGTCGTCTTTGAAAGAACGGTTAAGGACGCGCATCGCAAGCTCAAGAGCGGCCTCTTCCACTGGCTCGTTACGTATCGACCGCAGAACCTGCTCACCGGCCCGGTCATCTACGCAATGATCATCCCGCTGCTGTTTTTTGACCTGTGCATCACCGTCTACCAGGCATCGTGTTTCCCGATCTACGGGATCTCAACAGTACGACGTAGCGATTACATCGTGATCGACCGCCAGCACCTCGGCTATCTGAATATCATCGAGAAGTTCCACTGCACATACTGTGCTTACGGCACCGGGCTGATCGCCTACATCGCAGAAATCATTGCGCGTACCGAACAATATTTCTGCCCGATCAAACATGCGCGCAAGATGATCGGTACACACGCGCGCTACCAGCATTTCCTTGAGTACGGCGAAGCCGACGATTATGAAACAAAGCTGGAAGCGTACCGGGTTGCGCTCGGCAGAGCGCAGTAATCCAACGATCTGTCCCCGCGTTTCGGCGAGCCGTCCGGTTTCATCGGCATTGCGGGCGATCATCGCCAGTGTGGAGGGCATCACTGGCAACGGCGCGGGCAGTAGCGACCGCTTCGTTCAACGGACGTGGATGCTGCGCATCGCGAACCATGCAGCAAGCATGCCGGGCGACAAAGTTGGTGCAGCCATCACGACGATCAATCGATCCCTCGGGTAACGAGCCGGCCGACATCTGCCGTGTCTGGCACGGTGCCAGCGTGCGCCACGTCGCACAGATCGTTCAAGTTCCAGAAATGGTGGTTTCTTGAAGATGCTTACCGGGTGAAAAACCGGCGACGCATACCCTTTCGTTAAAAACTCCTGGAAGCAAGACTTTGGCGCGATCGAAACCGAAACTGCCAGTAATGCCCAGTCCACTATCGCGAGTCGCTTTAGTTACGCGATATTTGATGCTATAGTTTCTTGCAGGAACTTTTACCGACCGTTTCCGCTTCCATCGACGCCAAGAACGGCACCTCTGACAAGGTACTTCTCGCCATGACCGTTGCATTCACACCCCACCCAATCCACCGCCACCTGAACCAGGTGTCGATCCATCGCAAGTTACTGGTCCTGGCCGCTTTCAGCGCCATCGTACTCATCAGCGTCTCAGGCTATCTGGTGTGGGATAAATACCAGAGCACGGTCACGGACCGACGGGTTGCCATCCAACAGGCGGTCCAGGTCATGACATCGACCGTCGATGCGCTGTACCAGCGTGAGGTCAGCGGCGCCATGACCCGTGAGCAGGCGCAAGCCTTGGCGATCGGCGTGGTCAACGCCGCGCGCTATAGCGGCAAGGAATATTTCTGGATCAACGACATGACCGTCAAGTTGATTACGCATCCGTTTCGCCCGGACCTCAATGGCAAGGACGTCAGTGGAATCAAGGATCCGGAGGGCAATGCGCTGTTCGTGCGCTTCGTCGAACTGGTCAAGCGGGAAGGTGCCGGGTATCACCGCTACCTGTGGCCCAAGCCGGGACAGGAAAAACCAGTCGAAAAAATCTCGTATGTCGCCGGCTTTGCGCCCTGGGGCTGGTTGATCGGCTCAGGCATGTACATGGATGATCTGCGTTCCGACTTCATCGCCGGAGCATTGCGCGACGCCGGCTTCATCGTGGGCGGCCTGGTGGCCAGCCTGATCATGCTCCAGTTGGTCTATCAGTCGATCGTGCGCGGCCTCGACAAGGCGGCCAGGGTGGCGCGTGCAATTACCAGCGGCGACGTCAGTCAACAGATTCACCTGATTGGCGGAGATGAAATCGGCGACCTCATCGGGGAGATGAAGACGATGTCGGAACAGCTCAACGGCATCATGGGCGAGGTCCATGACGCTGCCATCAACCTGTCACAGTCGAGCGATGAAATCGCCTCGGTCAGTCTCGATCTCAGCGGGCGCACCGAGAACACGGCCGCCAGCCTGGAAGAGACCGCCGCCACGATGGGCGAGCTGATGAACACCGTGCGTCAGAACGCTGAAACAACCGTCCTGGCGCAGAAACACGTCACCGCAGCCAGCAACGTTGCAGTCGAAGGTGGCCAACTCGTAGCGAGCGTCGTGGTGACGATGGCCGGCATCAGTACGGCATCGGTGCGCATTTCAGAAATCATCGGACTGATCGACGGCATCGCTTTTCAGACCAACATCCTGGCGCTCAACGCTGCGGTCGAAGCGGCGCGCGCCGGTGAGCAGGGACGAGGCTTTGCCGTGGTCGCAGCGGAGGTCCGGACGCTGGCCCACCGTTCGGCGGCGGCAGCCAAGGAAATCAAGGGCTTGATCGATGACTCCGTCACGCAGACCAGAACCGGCGAAAAGCTGGTGCAGGAAACTGGCCAGGTCATGGGCAAGCTGGTCGCCTCGGTTCAGGAAGTCAACACCCTGATCCACGATATCGCCAGTTCGACAGCCGAGCAGAGCAACGGCATCGCGCAGATCAACAGCGCCATCAACGAACTCGACCAGATGACCCAGCAGAACGCCGCCATGGTCGAGCAATCCGCCGCCGCCGCGCAGGGCCTGAGCGACCAGGCACAACAGATGATCGCCTCGGTCGGCCGCTTCAAGCTCATCGCCGCATGATGCGCCTCAGCCTCTGAAAATGTCGAACAGCTCGATCCTGAGCATTTTTCGAATGCCGATGTAACGCGAAATTGCGGCGATCATAATCATCATCCCGAACGCAAGATGCACACGATCGCGTCGGTGGGAGCCGTCAGTGACGCTGCGCCCTCACTGAACCGGCTCACCGCGCTGTTTTCCCGGGCTTGTCGCCACCAACCTCCAATGCCAGCAGCACCGCCTTGCAAGCTTGCGCTACGGCATCCTGGTCAAGCCGGGCTTCTGCATCGATGACGATCGTGCCAGCTGCCTCGTCGTCCGCCAAGGGCTCGTGGTCACGCAACTGGTGCGCGAGCACGGCGAGGTTGGCGTCGGATGGTTCGTCCTGCGAGGCCGAGCGGGCGGTGATACGCCGCCGCAGGGTATCGTGCGAAGCCCGCAGGTCGAATTGAAAAAACGGCACACCAAGCTCCCCTGCCAGCGCACGAAACGTGCTGCGCTGCTTTTTTTCGAGAAACGCTGCATCGACGATGACCGCAAAGCCGGCTGCAATCGTCCAGCGCGCCAGCATCTGCAATTTCAGATAGGTCGCTTCATTCGACACCGCGCAGTACATGCCTGCACCGACCTGTGCGACATGTCTGGTCGTGGCCGCTAATGCGTGAAGGCGCTTTCGCTCTACATCCGAACGCAGGCGGATGGCACCCGTCAATTCGAGCAAGGATTGCGAGAAGGTCGACTTCCCGCTTCCCGAGAAGCCATGGGTGATCATGATTGCAACCGTCGGTGGCTTCACGGCATGCACCGCATACGCCAGGTAATGCGCTGCCTCCTCGACCTCAGGGAGGCCGCTGACAGCGCCTTCTGCCGTGGCCCGATGCTGCGCGTTGCGAATGAAACCGATCTTGGCGCGCACGAGTGCACGCTGCGCCCGGTAATAGCGATACACCGGCAACCCCGCGTAATCGCCCGTCTGCGCCAGGTAGCGGTCCAGCAACCGTGCCGCCATCGCTGGCACGCCCCGGCATCGTAGATCCATGTCGATGAAGGCAATATCGCTCATCACGTCGATCCATCGAAAAGCCTCGCTGAATTCGATGCAATCGAAAGCCGCCACCCGGTCACCGATGGTCACGACGTTACCGGCGTGGAGGTCGCCATGGCACTCCCGGACAAATCCGTCCTGCTTGCGGCGATCGAATACCCCGGCGAGCACGGCGTGTTGATCGCGCTGCCAGGTCCACAATTGGCTCAGGATACCGCCCTCCCCGTCCTCGTCCAGAAGCAACTGCAATTGTTCGAGATTGTCGTCCGCGGTCTGCTGCACGGTGGCGACGCTGCCCCATGCGCTGGCCGGCGCTGACCGGTCCGTGGCGTCGTGGAAACGGGCAAGCTGATTTGCCAAGGAATCGATCTCGGCAGGTGATAGCGATCGATTGGCAATCCGTTCGCTCCAAAGGCCGGACTGGTCGAATGCCCGCATCTCGAGGACATACTCGATTGCCTCGCCGCTGCCACCGATCCGGGGATGCGTCGCGCTGCCGGTGATCGGCTCGACGGCAAGGTAGAGGTCGGGCGCCAGGCGTCGATTGAGCCGCAGCTCCGCGTCGCAGTAGAAGCGCCGTGCCGCCAGTGTCGAAAAATCGACGAACGGCAAACGGACCGCCTTCTTTAATTTATAAGCGAAGTCGCCGGCGACCAGCACCCAGGACAGATGCGTTTCGAAGCAGCGCACGTTCGGGTTCCCGACCATCCCATGCGCTCCGGCGGCGGCCAGCGCCTGCATCAGGGACTGGATCAAAATCATTTGTTCGTTCGGAGTATTCATGTAAAAGCACTCTATCACCGTAGGTCCAACGTCATGCACGCACGATGATGCTGGCTTGCCGATCTTAATCTGCATCGACACCGCCTTCGATGGCGGTATGCCTGCTGCCATCGTGGGGTCATGTCGACCAGTCGTTACCGCTGCGCCGCGTGTAATTTTTGCATGATGAGATGTGGCCTGGAACGACGCTACCTGGCCAGCTGCGGCAGTCAACGCGCCGGGCAGCTCAGTGCAGGGCCATGCAGTTCGCAGCGAATCACGAGCTGTCCGTCGACATTCCATTCGCTTAGCGTCCAGTCGTCGCCGTTACGGTCAAGACTGGCGAAACCGAAATCATCCTGGGTAGCGAATGTGTTGACGGCAGCGCCTGGAGCCGGAAAAGTATCCGGTGGAAGCGATGCCGGCAGACGTCCCTCCATTGCCGACCCGGAGTTACCCAGCACCAGCGTGGCCGGATGATCGCTGCTGAAGCCGAGCGCTTCAAACAGATGAACGTGGCCGTGCAGGGCAAGATCGACTTGCGGTGCGAAGAGGCGCCCGGGATGGGCGACCTGCATGACCGATTGCAAACCCTCGGAGCCTGGCTTGGCGGTGAGCCCGTCACGGCTGCCACCCAGACCAAGTACAGGGTGGTGATTGACGAAGAAGTTATGTGGCGCCTGTGTCGCCAGTTCCGCGACCTGTCGTAACTGCTGCAGGTATTTCTGGAAAATCAATTCATCGGGACGATTGGCCTTGCTGCCGCTGCGCGATGAATCGAAGACGATGAGCTGGGTTGCCGGTGTCAGCTTGACTGCATACGGCTCGCTGTAGTCGGCATCGGTATCGAATGCCGGCTGATTGCACGATCGGGCGGCCGACCAGGGCCGTGCATCGAAAAAGCGGAACCAGCCCTGCCCTGCCCGCCAGCAGGATTCATGGTTCCCTCGCACGAAAACCCAGGGCGCCGCCGTCAGCAAGGTCTTGGCAGGGTCAAAAAAATCCGCTTTCCATGTATCGAAACCGTAGCCCCATGGACTTGCCGCGCACCCGGGATGCGTCGCCGGGCAGGGACTTTCCCGGTAATGCAGATCACCGATATGGATGACCAGATCCGGATGGAGTGCTGCAGCCTGATCCGCGATCCGCGCGAACGGCCACTTCCGCGCATCGTTGCAATCCTGATAGGCGCTCTCCGATTGCTTCAGCCGGCAACCGGTATCCGCCACGATGACGATCCGCTGGATGGCGGCTTTGGGTACGGGCAGGTCGATGGCACCGACGCGTAACGTCGTCACGGTCGAGGGCAACGTCCGCTCGCAGGTACGAACCGGGAATGCCACCTCTTTACCGTCGAGCCCATTGCCGGACCGTGCAGGATAGGTCGCAGGTGACACGCGCTCGACCATGCCGCGCGGCGTGCCGTCGATCAGGAGTGCCGGGCAGGCGGGGGCATCGGTGATGACTCGTGCAATGGCACGGTTGCCTTCCCCACGCACCACGAAGGCAGTGCGGATCGCATCGGCGTCTGCCGCAGATCCGGACGGCGACAATTCAGTATGGGCACACCCGCTGCCGAGCAGGACGACACCAAACAGGATCATCGTAGTTGCGATGCGCGGCAAACACATTGATTCAAGAGACACGCTAACGACTTTCAGAAATTGAATTCGACCCAGACCTGGAAAGTCTCTTCCTTGCCCGCAAAATTAGCCGGTGCAGGAGGATAGGTCGCAACCTGGAGTGCCTGCAACGCTGCCCGATCCACCATGCCCATGCCACTACTGGTCAGTATGCGCAGCTGCGAGGCAACGCCGTCGCGCAATCGAAACTCGACCCGCGCGCGGCCCCGAAAATTCAATGCCAGCGCAGCCGGAGGATAGACTATACCCGCCTGCACGGCTGCCTTGACCCGGGCAATATAATCCGGCGGCAGAACGGCGGGATGACTCGGCGCAACCGGTGACGTCGCGGGAGCCACTACTACCGTCACCGGCGCCAGGAAGACAGGCGCCGGCAGCTCTGCTACCGGTGCCGCCGCGGCAGGCTTCACCTGCGGCACGATCTCCGGCGCCGGTACGGGCATGGATACGGCAACCGGCAGCGGCACCACCCGCAGGGACGGTTTGACCGGCAGCGGCTTGGCGAGCCCCGGCGTCACCGTCCTGACGACTGGCGGCGGCGTCAGCGGCGCAATCGCCACCGACAAAATCTCCGGTAACGGTGGTAACACCTCACGCCGCAAACCAACCAGCGCGCCCCCGACCAGGACCACCTCCACCAGCAAGGCCAGCATGAATCCTTGCCAGCGGAACGGTGCACGCGCGTCGTAGCAATCGATTCCACTGGGTCGCATGGCACTGATTTCCATACTTGCATTCATGCTCATGATGGGCGCGTACCTTTAGAAATCCGCTTTTGCCGATAACTGGAAGCTGCGTTCGGCCTGGTACAGATACTGATCGAACGGACGCGTCTTGCCTGGCGTGATCGACGTCACGTCCTGACGGTTCAACAGGTTGAAGACATTCAGCTGCAGCTTCAACCCTTTCGAGCCGATGAAGGCGTTACGCATCGTGTAGGACAGGCTGAGATCGGCATTCGCATACGAGGCAACTTTGTAATAGTCGTAGTCGGCCGGCTTGGTGCCGTCGAATTCGGCCATGCGCGATTCTCCGGTGATCTTGTAGATCAGCGATGCGGCCCACGGACCGGCGCCGTACAGTGTCCCCAATGCGGCGGTCTTCGCCGGCGCATTCGCGATCGTTTTGCCGGTCTCGTTGGAGGCGGCGCGATTGAGCGATGCGTTGGCATACAGCGAGACACCGGCGCCGACCACATAGGTGGCTTCGGCCTCGATGCCCTTGTAGCGGACGCCACCGAGATTGACGAAGGCCGCGTCGGCGCCGCTCAGGTTATTCGAGACGTACTTGTTCTTGAAATCGATCTGATACAAGTCGGCGTCCCAAGTGAAGCGATCGCTTTTGCCGACCACGCCCAATTGATAGTTCGTCGATTTCTGCGGGTCCGAACTATTCTTCGTCGGGTCGGCGATGTAGAACGATTTCAGGTCCGGGATCTGGAAGCCTTTCGCATACTGTGCATAGACCGACATGACTGGCGTCAGTTGCTGGTTGACGGTCAGGAATGGCAGCGTGGTGCGATAGTCGGCGGCAGCCTTTTGCGGCAAGCGTGTGGTCGCGTTGATGATGGCATCGACCGAACGCGTGATCGCGACGAATTTGACACCCGGGGTGACGCTCAGCCCTGGACCGGCGGCCCATTCGAACTCGGCAAACGGCTGCGAGGTCGTGATTTTGGATAGCTGGTCGTAAAAGACGCTTGGCAGTTGCAGCGGCGTCGGCTTGGTCTCGCGCGGATCCCGGATTCTGCCCAGGCTCAGGTCGAGGTCGTACGTATGCCGCTCAGAGTCCGAACGCTCCAGCCAGATACCCACGCGCGCCAGGCCAGTGTCGATTTTCCTGGTCGCCTTGAAGATGTCGCCGACCACGCGGTAGCGGTTCTGCTTGTCGATCCCGGGAATATCCTTGTTGCCGACCGGACCGATCTTGGTGCCAGGCGCCGTCGCGCCGGTCGGATCGGTCGACGAGATCGTCTGGTTGTTATAAAAATAGGTGTAGAGCGTGTTGTCGGTTGCCCAGCCGCTGCCAAAATCGCTTTGCAGCCGGATGTACTCGAAATCGGTCTTCTTGGTGGTGAAGTTGTAACCGACGAAATTGAAGCTGGTTGGATCGTAATTCAGGCTGTAATTCTTGCCAGACTTTGCAGACTGGGCCAGCGTCGGGCCATTGCCATTATCGTTCTGGGTGTACTTGATTTCGTTGACCGACGCGAACATCGTCAGCAGCGACGCATCACCGATCGGACGCTGAACCTTGACCGTATAGTTTTCGCTGCGAATGTTGTTGCCAGTTAAATAGCCGTCCGATTGCAGGTGGTTGTAGTTGAGCTGAATGGTTGCGTCGCCGAGGTCGGCAATGCGGCCACTCTCGAAATTGGCGCCGTACAGACGGGTGTTCCAGGTACCGAAGGAGGTCACGAAACCGAAGCCCTGCTGCTCCGCAGGCTTTTTGGAATACAGGTTGATCGTTCCGCCAAAGGTCGCGTA
>JACMRD010000150.1 GCA_014376645.1 Herminiimonas sp.
CGGCCGCCGCCGCTTGCCAGGCGCCGGCCAGCTCGCCGAGGTCCCGCGTAGCCAGCGACTCGCGCCGGGTCAGGTTGCCGTTGCGCACCCGGTAGGTGACGACCTGCAGGCGCGATGGCTGGTCTTCGGCATAGACGGCGCGCACCATCATCAGCCGGGTCTGATCGGCCACCAGCGGCGCGTGCCCGAGTACCACGGTGCTGTCGATCTTGGCGCAATCGCTCTGCATCTGGGCAAAGGTCAGCTGCATGGCGCGGGTCTGGTCGAGGTTGGCGGTCAGGGCGATGCGGGCGCGTACGATGCCGTCGAGGCCGCGCCAGCCGAGCACGGCGACGATGGCAAGGATGCTGATGGCGACCAGCAGTTCGATCAGCGTGAACCCGGTCAGCATAAAACCGGCACGCACCGGCCGATGGTGGGGGCGCTCAGGCATTCGGCACCACCTGCGCCAGCTTGATGATGCGCCGCTCCGGCTGGCGGGTGTCGTACACGCTGACTTCGACCCGGCGAAAACTCGGATTGGGCGTGGAAAGGATTTCTTCTTCGCAGGTCAGCGGCAATTCGTCCTGCGAACAATCGAATTGGCGCTTGCCAATCGGCGGGAATTCATGCGCCAGGCGAATTTGCGAAAGCCGGTTCTCGGCCGACCAGGTCGCCATCATGGAGGCCCGCAGGCCATCGCTGTTTTGCGTCAAGCTACCAACGGCGCGCAAGCTGGCGCCTAGCGCCGTACCGACGACCACCAGCGCGACCAGCACCTCGAGCAACGTGAAGCCGGCCGCCGGCCGAATGCGGCGACAGCCACCACGTGTCATGGCCATGGCGGACACCGCGTCTGTCGGCGCACTCATCTACTGCACCACGAAGTGACCGATGCCATCGGCATTGATGGCCACCGTGCTCTCACCCGAAGCCAGGGTCAGCACGAAGGGTTTGTCGACCGGCTCGCGGCCGAACACCACCCGCAGCGCAGCCTGCGGCGGCAGCGGCGGCGTGATCGAGACTGCGACCGGCGGGCGCTGGAAGGCGCGGTCGCGCAGCAGATCGTCCTGCGCCATCGCTTGCCAGACATTGTCTTCACGAATCAGGAAATGATAGCCCTCGGCATTGACTTCGAAGGCGATCGGCCGGTTGCGCACGATCGCTTCATCCCGCGCGAGCTGCAACAGCAAGGCGATGCGCTGGGATTCCTTTTGCAATGCCTGGCGGTCGCTCGGCATGGCATTGAAGCTCACCATGCCGAGCGTGATGCCGGCGATGACCATGACCACCAGTAATTCGAGCAGCGTGAATCCCGCCGCCACCCGTACCGGTCGCCTGGAAATTACAATTCCCACGAACCGATGTCGGCGTCGTTGCCGGTGCCGCCAGGCTGGCCGTCGGCGCCGTAAGAGAAGACATCGATCTCACCCTTGATGCCGGGCGAGAGGTACTGGTAAGGATTGCCCCATGGGTCCTTGGGCAACTTGTCGATGTAGCCACCGGCTTTCCAGCCGTCGGACGCAGGACCGGCGCCAGGCTTGGTCATCAGTGCCTGCAAGCCCTGCTCCGTGGTCGGATAGCGCTGGTTGTCGAGCCGGTACAGCTTGAGGGCCTGCATGACGGTGGCGATGTCCTGGCGGGCGGCGACGATGCGGGCATCGTCCGTGCGGCCCATCAGCTTGGGCACCACGAGCGCTGCAAGAATACCCATGATGACCACGACCACCATGATTTCGATGAGCGTGAAACCATGCTGCACCCAGGTTGAGCGCGAGCGGGCGGAGGCGATGAGGGTCGGTCTTTGCATAGTGATTTGGGTCGTTGTATGGGATAGAAGGACGGCAATAAAAGCCAAGTATAAAGCGGAAACCGTCATTTCCGTACGACACGCACCGCTCCTCCTCACCGGAGTTGAAGATGGACAATTTATAAGACGATCGTTGCCCTTGAAAGTGCCCGCAGATGATCTGCGGCAGGTCAAAAGGCTTCGCTGCGCGGGTCGCGCGAAAGCAAGCGCGTGACCATCGCACTGGCGGCATCGCCATCGAAGAGAACGCCAGCAACCGCATCCGAAATCGGCATGTCGATCCCCATGCGCCGCGCCAGATCGCGCACCGCCTGCGCACAGCGCACCCCCTCGGCCACGTGACCGAGTTCGCCCACGATCACCGCCAGCGGCTTGCCTTGTGCCAGGCCGAGGCCCACGCGCCGGTTGCGAGAGAGGTCGCCGGTGCAGGTCAGCAAAAGATCACCGAGGCCGGTTAGCCCCATGAAGGTTTCGCTGCGCCCGCCGAGCGCCACGCCGAGCCGGGTGATCTCGGCGAGGCCGCGGGTGATCAGCGCGGCGCGCGCGTTGGCGCCGAATGCCATGCCGTCGATCACACCGGTGGCGATCGCCATGATGTTCTTGACGGCGCCGCCGACCTCGACGCCGATCACGTCGTCGGTCGAATAGATGCGCACGCTACGCGAATGGACTGCCGCCACCACCTGCTCGCACAGTGCGGCGTTGTCGGAGGCAATGGTCAGGGCGCACGGCAAGCCGCGCGCAACTTCCTGCGCGAACGAGGGCCCCGACAGCACGCCGGCAGCGATCGCCGACCCCAGGACGGCGCGCACGACCTGATGCGGCAACAATCCTGTGTCCTGTTCGAAACCCTTGCAGAGCCAGACGATGCCAGGCAGCGCATGCCCCGCATCCCGCAGGACTTTCAGGCGCTCGCACAGCGGGCGCAGGCCGGCCACCGACGTTGCAGCGATCAGCAGACCGGATGGCGCGACCTCGCACGCCTGCGCCGGCAGCGATTGCAAATGCAACAGTGCCGTGCCGAGATCGGCGGTCACCGTCAGATTGTCAGGAAAGGGAAAGCCGGGCAGATAACGCTGGTTTTCGCGCTGGCTGCCCAGCGCCTGGATACTTTCGGGGTCGCGCCCCCACAGCAGTACCGGGTGCCGTTCGGCCAGCCCGAGCGCGAGTGCCGTGCCCCAGGCGCCGGCGCCCAGGATTGCGATCTTCATGCGAACGCCGCGCCGATGTCAGGCATGCAAATCAACATGCGATTCAATCGCCCCAGACGTCGGTGGCCTTGATGAAGCCCCCGATGCCGTCGCGATGGCGCACCTTGACCCAGCCGGAGGCGACCGGTTCCGCGAGTTCCAGCAACACCCCGCGCTCGGCACTGAGCACCAGCGGCGCCGACTCATCGGCAACAGCGCGGACCTTGCCGCTGGCAGCCGTCACCACCAACATGCGCTTGGGAACCAACGTGCGCGATTCGACCCAGGCCAGATCGCCGCCGGCATCCCGCACCTTGATCCACTCGCCGTACGCCAGCACCACTTCGACCGGCATGCCGCGCGGCGCGACGAAAACCTTGCGGCCTTTTTCGGACGGCGCGTCGTACATGATGGCCGGCGAAGTACCGACGGAACGAAAATCGACCGCATGGGCGCTGCCGACGGCTGCCAGGCAGGCCAGCATCGGCAACAGGCGCAAGCGCCGGGAGAACGCGTTCATGACAGCTCGCAGATCAATTCAATGTGGCGCTGGAGCCGTCCGGCATGACCAGTCCGCCGGCTTTCTGCTGTTCCGCCAGAGCCTGCAGGCGCTGCTGGTAGAACACTTCGAAATTGATTTCCGCCAGATGCACGGGCGGGAAGCCGGCGCGGGTGATGGCGTCGGCCAGATTGGCGCGCAGATACGGATAGACGATGTTCGGGCAACCGATGCCGAGCAAAGGATCGAGCTGCTCTGCAGGAATGTTGCGCGCTTCAAAAATACCGGCTTGCTTGCCTTCGACCAGGAATGCGACCTTGTCGTTGATCTTGGCGGTGACGGTGACGGTCACGGTCGACTCGAAGATGCCTTCGGCCAGCGACTCGGCGCCGACGTCGACGGCGACTTCGATGGTCGGCGAGTCCTGCTCGAGAAAGATCGCAGGCGAGTTCGGTTGCTCGAGCGAGAGATCCTTCAGATAGACGCGTTGGATCTGGAATACAGGTTGCAGGGTTTCGTCAGCCATGTGGCACTTTCAGTGGATTAAATGAGGGTGAGGGAGGACAGGCACTATGCCATTCGATGATGAATCATGAAATCGGTGCGTGAATGTCGTTGAAATTCAGGACAAGATCAAGCGCCGCTCAACAAGGCATCGAGCTTGCCGAGCTTGTCGAGCGCGCTCAGATCGTCGAAGCCGCCCACATGGGTTTCGCCGATGTATATCTGCGGCACGGTGCGACGCCCGGTCTTTTCCATCATGGCCATGCGTTGTTGCGGGTCGAGGTCGATACGGATTTTTTCGATCGTCTCGACACCCTTGTTCTTGAGCAGCCGTTCGGCCATGGTGCAATATGGGCAGACGCCCGAACTGTACATGAGGACATGTGCGGTCATGTTGTTTTCCACGCTTTCTTGATGCTGTTCTTGGCGCTTTGGTTGATGTGATTAGGGTTGATTCGACTAGGACGGATTCGAGTCAGCGTGCGACCGGCAAGCCTTGCGCCTGCCATGCGTTCAGGCCACCGGACAGGCTAACGACGCTGGAGAAGCCGGCAGTGCGCAGGACCCCGGTAGCGCGCGAGGACTGCATGCCTGACGAGCACACCACGATCACGGTGCGGGCCTTGAACTTGTCGAGCTCGGCGATGCGCTTGCTTAATTCCTTGAGTGGAATGTTGCGTGCGTCGCGCATGTGACCTGCCGCAAACTCGGCCGGATCGCGCACGTCGAGCAACAGCGTCTTGCCCTGATTGATCAATTGCGTGGCCTGCAAGGTGGTGACTTTGTCGCCGCGCCGCATGAGCGTGGGAATCAGCAGCGCGGCGCCGGAACCGATCACGAGGACCAGCAGAACCAGGTTATAAATGTTGTCAACGAAGAATTTCACGGAGGCCCAATGGTTTTACACAATCGCGACATTATAAAATAGAAGACAAACTCGAACGCCAAATCAATTTTTCCACCATTTCATCATCTCCCACTCATGTACAAAATCGTTCTGATGCGCCACGGCGAATCCACCTGGAACCTCGATAACCGCTTCACCGGCTGGACCGATGTCGACCTGACCGAAAAGGGTCGCGCCGAAGCACGGCACGCCGGTCAGTTACTCAAGGATGCAGGTTTTTCCTTCGACATGGCCTTTACCTCGGTGCTCAAGCGCGCCATCCGCACGCTCTGGATCACGCCCGACGAGATGGACCTGATGTGGTTGCCGATCGAACACGACTGGCGCCTGAACGAGCGGCACTATGGCGCCCTGCAGGGACTCAACAAGTCGGAAACGGCCGCGCTCTACGGCGATGCCCAGGTGCTGGTCTGGCGCCGCAGCTACGATACGCCGCCGAACCCGCTCGAGGCCAGCGACCCGCGCGCGGCCTCCAACGATCCGCGCTACGCACACTTGGAGCCAGCGCGGATTCCGCTGACGGAATGCCTCAAGGACACCGTCGAGCGCGTCATGCCGGCTTGGGAAGACGCGATCGCGCCAGCCATCCGGGCTGGCAAGCGCATCATCATTTCCGCGCACGGTAACAGCTTGCGGGCGCTCATCAAGTCGCTCGACGGCATCAGTGACGCCGACATCGTCGGCCTCAATATTCCAAATGGGCAACCCCTGGTCTATGAGCTCGACGCCGATCTCAGGCCGATTCGCCATTACTACCTCGGCGACGCCAGCGCGATCGAAGCCGCGCTGCACGCCGTGGCAAGCCAGGGCAAGGCCAAGTAATCGATCTCGATCAGACAATGGTGCCGATATGCGCGGTGCCGAAATGCGCGGTGCCAAGATGCGCAGCGCAACCATCCGCGGCGCAGGCCACCGACCTGCCGCGCGGGCACACATCGGGACGCTGGCTGGTCCACGCGCTTCTTTTGGGAACGATGGCGTGTCTGGCCGGTGCGACGCACTCGGCCGAACGCGACAGCGAGCGCAACCGGCAGAAACGCGGCGCCGAAGAACAACGCGCCCAGTTGCAGCAAAAGCTGACATCGCTCAAGCAATCGATCGACCGCAACGAAAGCGAGAAACGGCGCGCAGCCGATGCCCTGGCGCTCTCTGAAGCCGCGATTTCCGAAGCCAATCGCACCCTCGCCGATCTGGCGGCGGAACAGGCGCAGACCGAACAACGCCTGGCGCTCCTGATACGCCAGCAACGCGAACTGAAGGCGACGCTGGCCCTGCGCCAGAAGCAATTATCAGCCGTGCTGCGCGAACAATACGTTTCCGGCAACGAAGACCGCACCAAGCTGCTGTTATCAGGTGATGATCCGAGCCGCATCAACCGCGCACTGCGCTACATGGGCTATGTTTCAAAAGCGCAAGGCAAGCTGATCGACGGTCTGCGCGCCAGCATCAAGGCCATCGAGCAGAATCAGACGGAAGCGACCGAAGCGAGCGCGGACCTCAACGACATCGCCGCCGAATCGCTGGAACAGAAGCGCGTGCTGGAGCAGCAAAAAAACCAGCGCACGCAATTGCTGGCGCAGTACGCGACTCGGCTGACAAGCCAGCGTGCCGAAGTCGGACGCCTGCAAAAAGACGAGTCGCGGCTCGGCGGCCTGGTCGAGCAGCTCGGTAAGTTGATCGAAGCACAACAGAAAGCGGAACAAGCCGCCAAGGCGGAGCGCGAAGCCAAAGCCGAACGCGTGGCCAAGGCCGACCGCGCAGCCAGGGCGGAGCGCGAGGCCAAGGCGGAACAGGCCGCTGCCGACAAGCGCCGTCAGCAAGCCGCCCTTGTGCGCCGGGAAGCCAGGGGCGCCATCGTCGCGCAACCGAATCCGCCGACATCCCGCCCGCCCCGTGCTCAAATCAACAGGGCCGATGCGATCGATGCCGACGAGCCACTGGTTCCCGCAAACCCAAAAGTTCTCACGGGGAATGAACCGAAGCCCGAAGCTAGTGTCCAAGCGGTAACATCACTCCAGTCGTTCGCCGGTCTGAAGGGACG
>JACMRD010000151.1 GCA_014376645.1 Herminiimonas sp.
GCCGTCGCGCAAGAGGGCCGGAATCTGGTAACAAAGCGACTTGCCGCCGCCGGTCGGCATCAGCACCAGCGCATCGCCGCCCTGCCCGATGACGTCGATGATCTCGGCCTGTTGCCCGCGAAAGACCGGATAGCCGAACACGTCCTGCAGAATCTTGAGCGCACCGGCTTCAGTGGTGCCGCCGGCAGCCGGCGTGACGCCGGCGCGCCGGGCGGATTCCGCAGCAGAGGTCAAGGCAGCGCTCACCGGGGATCGACCGCCGCAGGATGGCTTTGGTTCGCTGGCATCAATCGGCCCACACCACCAGGCCGCTGTAGGCCGATGCCAGGATCACCAGGCCGAACGCAATACGGTACCAGGCAAAGAACGTGAAGTCGTGGGTGCTGATGTAGCGCAGCAGCCAGCGCACACAGAAAAACGCCGAGATGAACGCCGCGACGGTACCGACAGTAAAGAGCGGCACATCGGCCACCGACAGCAAGGCCCGCGCCTTGTAGAGCGAATAGACGGTTGCCGCCAGCAGGGTCGGGATCGCCAGGAAAAAAGAAAACTCGGTGGCGGCCGTGCGCGACAGACCGAACAGCATGCCGCCGATGATGGTGGCGCCGGAGCGGCTGGTGCCGGGGACCAGGGCCAACGCTTGGGCGCAACCGATCTTCAGCGCATCGAGCGCGGTCATGTCGTCGACGCTGTTGATACGCACCGGACGGTCGATGCCGTTGCCGTCTGGATTGATACCGTGGCGCCGTTCGACCCACAGAATGATCAGGCCGCCGATGATGAAGGCCAGCGCCACCGGCACGGCGGAAAACAGCTTTTCCTTGATTTTGGAAGCAAACAGTAAGCCTAGCGCCGCGGCAGGCAGGAAGGCGATGATCAGATTGATTGCGAATTTCTGGGCGCGGCGGTCACTACCCAGCCCCCCGATGACGCTGGCGATCCGCGCCCGGTATTCCCAGCAGACCGCGAAGATGGCGCCGGTCTGGATGACGATCTCGAAGACCTTGACTTTTTCGCCGGTGAAATCGAGCAGGCTGCCGGCCAGGATCAGGTGGCCGGTCGAGGAAATCGGCAGAAATTCCGTCAAGCCTTCGACGATGCCCATGATCAGGGCTTTTAGAGCGAGAATCAAATCCATTCGGGGTCCATGCAGTAGCGGTGCGGGTAAGCGAGCAGAGAGTCGGCAAACGGCGAGTACATGCGTGCAGAACGCGCTATTTCGCTGGCTCGAAGGTTACCACGAGGGCCTGCGGTGTAGTGCTGATTCGAGTCGGAAAATACTGGGCGCCGCCGTACCGGAACTGCTCCGCCGTGAAGGTATGAAGCGGCGCATCCTTGAGCAGGCGCAGCGCCAGCAGTCCACCGATTTTTGCCAGTTGCTCCGTCACGGTGGCATCCATGCCGTCGATCGTCAGTTCCTCCATGCGTGGGTCCTTGAGCACCACGGCCTGGCGCGCCGCATCGATCGCCAGCACGCCCGACATGCGGAAGCTGCCGCGCAGCACGCGCCGGCCGAACACCGGTGTCACGGCGGCATCGACGGTCACTGCGACGCGGTTGCTCTGCGCATTCAACTGCAGCCGCGGATTGGTGACGCCGACGTCGATCAGCTCGAGATAGCGCGTGTTGGCCGGCAACTTGCCTGCCAGCGTCTGCTGAAGCTTTTCGACAGGCAACACGACCTCGCGCGGACCGACGATGGCCGCGCAGCCAGCCAGCGCCAGGCTCAGCCAAAGGGCCATGAGACGGAAAGAGACGATCGGCCGAAGTTGATTCATTGCAAACCTTCTGAAGTGTGGAAAAATCCAGCCCGACTCGTGACCTGCTTTACGCTGCCGGCGCCGTTGCCTGTTCCAATCGTCCCAGCCAGCCGATCGCGTGGTCGCGCGCTGTACCGCACATGTCTGCGGCAGGCTGAAGTCCTGAGCAGCACGCCGGACGCAGCGGACTGCCGAAGATCAGGCAGCGATTGTCCTGCGCCAGCTGAATGCACCTGACACCGGCAGGCTTACCCTCGGGCATCCCGGGTATGGGACTGGAAATGGAAGGGGCAATGCAGCACGCACCGCAATTTTCTCGACAGTTCATCTATTTTTCCATGATGCAATCCTGGCGTCCGGTCCATCCGACATTGACGATGGCATCGCCAGGCGAGGCAGCAGCGCATTCTACCGTTATCGCCAACCAGTAAATTGTGTTTTTACAAACGGCCGGGTGTCGGCGGCAGACTAGGTTTCCCATGCAACTATCTTGACGACGAGAGCGCTGGCGCATACATTACTGACTCGTCAGTAAGTAATTTTCTCATGCCCGACTGTCCCTTCAAGAACGCCAAGCCGCGCTGGGCGCGCCGCAAGACCGCGCGCCCGCAGGAATTGCTGGCCGCTGCGCTCGATCTGTTCGTCGAGCGCGGCTTTGCTGCGACCCGCCTCGAGGATGTCGCCGCGCTGGCCGGTGTGTCCAAGGGTACGTTGTACCTGTACTTTGCCAACAAGGAAGAACTGTTCAAAGCCGTGGTGCGGGAAAACGTCGTGCCGGTCATCGGCGAGGCCGAAAGCGTAATCGACAGTTTCCAGGGGCCGAGCATCGATCTCTTCCGCGACATCATGCTTGGCTGGTGGCAACGGATCGGCGACACCAAGCTCTCCGGGATCAGCAAGCTGATCATGGCGGAGTCGGGCAATTTCCCGGAAGTCGCGCGCTTCTATCACGAAGAAGTCATGAGTCGGGCACAGCGGATGATCGTGCGCATGCTCGAGCGCGGCATGGCGCGCGGTGAATTCCGCGCTCTCGACGCCGCGCAGGCGACCCAGATCGTCATGGCGCCAATGCTGGTCCTCATGATGTGGAAGCACACTTTCCAGGTCTGCAGCCCGGACACTTTTTCGCCACACTCGTACGTGCAGAGCGTCATCGATCTGCTCCTGAACGGGCTGGCGACCCGTTTTACCCAACCTGTCCCTTAAGAAATCGAAGCCTTCACCATGCGCCTTTCCCGCAAATTCTGGATCATTCTCGTTATCGTCGTGATTGTCGTGATCGCCGCCGGGGTCGGCGCCACCGTGCTGCGCCGGCCGGCCGCGACCGTGGTGCCGGCAGCGACCAGAAGCGGGCCGATGGCGATCGAACTGCTGCAAAGCGATGTGACCACGGTGCGCAGCCGCGATCTGCGCCAGGTGCTGCCGCTATCGGGTGCGCTGCGCGCTGTCAACCAAGCCGCCGTCAAGGCACGGGTCGCAGGCGAGGTGCGCGAGGTGCTGGTACGCGAAGGCGAAGCCGTGACGCAGGGTCAGATCCTGGCCAGGATGGACGGCACAGAGTACCTGGCGCGTTCAGCCCAAACCAAGGGGGCGCTGCTGGCCGCGCGCGGTCAGCTCGACATCGCCACGAAGGCGCGGGACAACAACCGTGCGCTGCTGGGCAAGGGATTCATTTCCCAAAATGCCTTCGACAATGCCGCGAGCCAGTATGAAATCGCCCAGGCCAACGTCGACTCGGCCAAGGCAGCACTCGACGTCACCCAGAAATCGCTGTCCGACACGGTGGTGCGGGCCCCGCTGGCCGGCCTGGTCAGCAACCGGACCGTCCAGCCCGGCGAAAAAGTCTCGATCGACTTTCACCTGCTCGACGTGGTGGACCTGCGTCGTATGGAAATGGAAGCCGCCGTTCCCACCGGCGACATTCAGCGCGTGGCGCTCGGACAGGAAGTCCAGGTACGCATCGAAGGCCTGACCAAACCCATCATCGGCAAGGTCGCCCGGATCAACCCGTCGACCCAGGCCGGTTCGCGCTCGATCATCGTCTATGTGACAATCGACAACCCGGACGGCCTGCTGCGGGTCGGCATGTTCGGTGAGGCCCAGCTCACCTTGGTCAAACGCAGCGCCGTGCTGAGCTTGCCGACCTCGGCGATCCAGACCGTGGGCGGCGCTGCGTTCGCTTATGCGATCGAAAACGGCGTGCTGGTGCAAAAGCCGCTGACCCTGGGCATCACCGGCGACGATGGCGAGGGCGGCGCGGTCGAAGTCACCGCCGGCCTGGTCGAAGGCGCGCGCATCGTGCGCAACAACCTCGGCACGCTGCTGCCGGGTACGCCGGTGGTATTTGCAGCAACTGCCACCGCAAGTTCGGTGCCGAAGGCCGCTGCCGTCGTGCCATCCGCCGCCGCCCCTACCGCACCCCGCTGACCCGAAGGACACCCCGCCATGTGGTTTACCCGTATCAGTATCGGCAATCCGGTTCTCGCGACCATGATGATGGTGGCCTTCGTGGTGCTCGGACTGTTTTCGTACCAGCGCCTGCGGGTCGATCAGTTCCCGGACGTCACCTTCCCGGTGGTGGTAGTGCAGACCGACTATCCCGGCGCCGCGCCGGAGACCGTCGAGTCCGACCTGACCCGCAAGGTCGAGGAAGCCGTCAACACGATTTCCGGCATCAATGCCCTGACCTCGCGCTCTTACGAAGGCTCGTCGGTGGTCATCATCGAATTCGACCTGACCATCGATCCGGCCCAGGCGGCGCAGGACGTACGTGAAAAAGTCGCTCTGGTGAAATCGACCTTCCGCAAGGAGGTCAAGGAACCGCGCGTGACCCGCTACGATCCGGCCGATCTGCCAATTTTTTCGATTTCGGTGGCCAACGAACCGGGCGCACGGCAACGGCCGCTGCGCGAACTGACCACGATCGCCGACCAAGTGGTGAAGAAGCGCCTGGAAAATGCGCGCGGCGTCGGCTCGGTGGCGCTGGTCGGCGGCGTCAAGCGTGAAATCGACATCTACGTCAAGCCGAACGAGATGGAAGCGCTGGGCATCGGCGTCGATCAGGTCATCAAGTCCGTCAGAAGCGAGAACCAGGAATTGCCGACCGGCGCGATCCGCTCGCAGTCCAGCGAAAAAGTCGTCCAGATCCAGGGCCGGATCAAGAATCCCGAGGACTTCGGCCGCATAATCGTCGCCCGCCGCGGTGGTGAGCCGGTTACGCTGGCGCAGGTCGCAACCGTCGTCGACGGCCAGGAAGAACAGGAAAGCCTGGCCCTGTACAACGGCCAGCGCACCCTGGCACTGAACGTCCTGAAGGCGCAAGGCCAGAACACGATCGAGGTGGCCGACGCCCTGGCGGCGGCGCTGACCGATCTGACGCCGACCATGAAGGCGCTCTACCCCGGCGTGAAGATCGAGGTCATCAAGGACGGTGCGCGCCAGATCCGGGTCGGCGTCAAGAACGTGCGCAAGACCCTGATCGAAGGCGCGGTCCTGACGGTGCTGATCGTGTTCCTGTTCCTGAACTCGTGGCGCTCGACCGTCATCACCGGGCTGACGTTGCCGGTGGCGCTGATCGGCACCTTTCTGTTCATGTACATGTTCGGCTTTACCATCAACACGATTACCCTGATGGCGCTGTCGCTGTGCGTGGGTCTGCTGATCGATGACGCCATCGTGGTGCGGGAGAACATCGTCCGCCACGCCGGCATGAAGGTCAACGGCCGCTTCAAGACGCACCGCAATGCCGCCCTCGAAGGCACCGCCGAGATCGGCCTCGCCGTGCTGGCGACGACCTTCTCGATTGTGGCCGTGTTCCTGCCGGTGGGATTCATGGGCGGCATCATCGGCCGCTTCTTTCACCAGTTCGGCGTGACGGTGACCGCCGCCGTGTTGATCTCGATGTTCGTCTCGTTCACGCTCGATCCGATGCTCTCGTCGATCTGGCCAGACCCGGACGTGCACGGCAAGACTGGCACAACGCCGCAGCGCGGCTGGCGCAGCTGGTACGGCCGCTCGATCGGGCGCGTGCTGGAACAGTTTTCGCACCAGGTCGACCGGCTGTCGGCCGTGTACCAGCGTCTGCTGAAATGGTCGCTGGCGCATCGCAAGGCGACGCTGGCCATTGCCGTGGGCAGCTTTGCCATCGGCCTGGCATTGCCGGTATCGGGATTGATCGGCAGCGAATTCGTGCCCCAGGCCGATTACTCCGAGACGGGAGTCACCTTCTATACGCCGGTCGGTTCCTCGATTGAATTTACCGAAGCCAAGGTGCGCCAGGTCGAAGCAGTACTGCGGGACTTCCCGGAAGTGCGCGACATCTACAGCACCGTCAATACCGGCAACGCTGCCGGCAAGAGTTACGCCACGTCTTTCATCCGACTGGTGCCACGCGATGAGCGCCTCCGCAGCACGGTCCAGATGAGCATTCCGATGCGCGAGCGCCTGACCCGGATCGCCGGCATCACGGTGACCCATATCGGCACTCTTGACGGCGTGGGCGGCGACTCCAAGCAGATCCGTTTTTCACTGCTCGGGGCGGACCTGAAGCAACTGGCCCGGCTGTCCCTGGAAGTGCAGGGAAAAATGCGCGCCATCGCCGGCGTGGTCGATATCGATTCGAGCCTCAAGGCGCAGAAGCCGACCATCTCGGTCACCCCCAAGCGCGACCTGGGCGCCGATCTGGGTATCGGTGTGCAGCAGATCGGCGACGCGCTGCGGCCGCTCCTGGCCGGTGAAGCCGCCAGCACCTGGCGCGGTCCGGACGACGAGAACTACGATGTCAACGTGCGCCTGGCGCCGGGCGACCGTAACAATGTCGAGGATCTCTCGCGCCTGATGCTGTCGTCAAACCAGCTCAACGCCGACGGCTCGCCGAAGATGGTACCGCTGCGCCAGGTTGCCACCATCACCCCGGCCTTCGGCGCCAACCAGATCAACCGGCGCGACCTGAACCGCGAGGTCGAGCTCTCGGCCAACGTGGTCGGCCGCTCCTCCGGCCAGGCCAGTGCCGATATCAAGAAGATGCTCGACGCCGTCAGCCTGCCGCCCGGTTACCGCTACAAGATCGGCGGCTCCACCAAGAGCATGAACGAATCGGCAGGCTATGCCCTGTCGGCGCTGCTGCTGGCGGTGATCTTCATCTACATGATCCTGGCCTCGCAATTCGCCAGCTTCCTGCAGCCGGTGGCGATCATGTCGGCCCTGCCGCTAACCCTGATCGGCGTGTTCCTGTCGCTGATGTTCTTCCGTTCGACGCTCAACATGTTTTCGATCATCGGCTTCATCATGCTGATGGGCCTGGTCACCAAGAACGCGATCCTGTTGGTCGACTTCGCCAACCAGGTCAGGAAGACCGGCGTGAACCGCCACGATGCGCTGCTGGAAGCGGCGCACGTGCGGCTGCGCCCGATTTTGATGACGACGCTGGCCATGGTGTTCGGCATGGTGCCGCTGGCCTTCGGTCTGGCCGAGGGCTCGGAGCAGCGCGCGCCGATGGGCCAGGCGGTCATCGGCGGGATCATTACCTCGTCCCTGCTCACGCTGGTGGTGGTACCGGTGATTTATACCTATCTCGACGATTTCGGCGCCTGGATCGGCCGCAAGTGGCACCGCGGCGCGGCGCCCGAGACCACGCTCGCCGGATCAGCTACCCCGACCCGCGGCGGCGCCGTCAATATGGCGCCCCTGAACCGGCATGACGATGTCTGACCCGCGAATCAGCAGGGCGTCCGCACCAGCGGCAGCAGCGATCGATACAGCGATCCGGCGCTTCAGCGCCCCGGATCTGCAATCTGTCGCATTGCCTGCGTGCACTGGATTCCTTTTCGATAGGATCGCGGCTGGCGATCCGGAATCTGACTTGCACGAGGCGAATCAGCGATAAAATGCCGCCTGAGCCGTTCTTCTTCGCCAATCCTCCGTCTGTGAGCACCTTAAAAATGAATATCGAACAAGCCCGCTTTTACATGATCGAGCAACAGATCCGTCCCTGGGATGTACTCGATACAGACGTCCTGGAATTGCTGATGGTCGTCAAGCGCGAAGCCTTCGTGCCGCCGGCTTGTCGCGCCCTGGCCTTCATCGATACCGAGATTCCGCTGCCTGGCGGCGAGAACATGCTGATGCCGAAGTTCGAGGCACGCATCCTGCAGGAACTGAGCGTCAAGAAGCACGAGAATGTCCTGGAAATCGGCGCAGGATCGGGTTACATGGCGGCACTGCTGGCCTACAAGGCGCGCCACGTGACGACCGTCGAGATCCTGCCGGAACTGGTCAAGATGGCGCGGGATAATCTGTCCGCCTACGGTGTCGACAATGTCGACGTGGTCGAGGGCGACGGCGCCCGCAGCTGGCCGCAAGCCGGGGCAGCTGGCGGCGAACCGACCTGGGACGTGATCGTGCTGTCGGGCTCGGTGCCGGTGATACCGAAAGCGATGATGCAGCAGCTGGAAATCGGCGGCCGCATGTTCGTCGTCTCCGGCGAGGCGCCGGCAATGTCGGCCCAGGTGGTGACGCGCATGTCGGACATCGGCTTTTCCACGGTCAAGGTGTTCGAGACCGTGATCAAGCGTCTGGGCAACGCCGAGACACCGTCCAATTTCACGTTCTGAGGAGTCGCCATGGATCACCTGACACCCTCCCAGGTCGCTGCCATGCTGGCAGAGACCGCTGTTGACCCGAGTCGGGTTTCACCGCTGCTGCTCGACGTGCGCGAGCCGTGGGAGTTCGAGACAGCCCGCATCGAAGGCGCCACCCTGATCCCGATGTCGAACATCGGCAGCCGCGTCGCCGAGGTCGAGGGACTGCAGGAAGCCGCCGACGGCAGCAGCCGGCCCATCGTCTGCATCTGTCACCACGGCGCGCGCAGTATGCAGGTCGCGGCCTTCCTGGAACAACAGGGGCTGCAGCAGGTCGTCAACATGACCGGCGGGATCCACGCCTGGTCGCTGCAGGTCGACCCGGGCGTGCCGACCTACTGAGCCAGTCGCTGCCCTCGGCAATGTCAAACCGCCGTGCTTGCGCTGGCAGTGCTGGCAAAGCATCGGTGCGCCGAGTTTGTTTTTATTTGTCCCGTAATTTCTTGATCTGAAGGACCTTCTCATGCGCCCCAAGGCACTTGCTACTCTTGCCACCCTGATCGCTGCCTGCTTTGCCCCGGTTGCGGCGCATGCCGTCGATCTGATGCAGGTGTACGGCGATGCGCTGGTCAACGATCCGGTGTTCGCCA
>JACMRD010000152.1 GCA_014376645.1 Herminiimonas sp.
CACGCGGGGCAAGCGTGAAGTCGGGTATGGATTTCCTCCCGGCGAACTGGTCGCGCGTGCGTCGCAGCGCGGTCACGATCGCCGTGGCCGTGGTGGCCCTGATCGGCTTTCTGTGGATGATGGCGATTCCCTTGGGCTGGATGCCGGAGCCGATCGGATCGAGTGCAACGCAGTTTGCCGAAGGCGCGCGGGTGACGGTGGGGCTGGCGCTGGTGTCGGGTCTGATCGGCATCGTGCTGGGTGTGCTTGCAGCGATGGGCAAGCTGTCGCGCTTTGCGGTGCTGCGCTGGATTGCGGAATGTTATGTCTGGGTCATTCGCGGCACGCCGCTGCTGGTGCAAGTGCTGTTCGTTTTCCTGGCATTGCCGGCGCTGGTGCCGGGACTGCAGCTGTCGGACTTCTATTCGGCTGTCGTTGCGCTGGCCTTCAATACCGGCGCCTACAATGCCGAAGCGATCCGAGGCGGCATCGTGGCGGTGCCCAAGGGCCAGTCGGATGCGGCGCGCTCGCTCGGCCTGACGCCGCTGCAGACTTTCCGCTACGTGGTGCTACCGCAGAGCCTGCGCATCTCACTCCCGCCGCTGGTCAACAACGTCGTCTCGCTGCTCAAGGATTCCAGCCTGGCCTACGTCATCGGCGTGGTCGAACTGTCGAACATCGGTAACCGCATCCAGGCCGCGACCTTCGAGCCGATTCCCGTGTTCGTCACGGTGGCGCTGATTTACCTGGTGCTGACCACGGTGCTCACGCAGATCTCCGGCGCCATCGAGCGCCGTCTGGACGTCGGCCGGCACTGATGGACACGCTGCTCGACGCCCTGGCCAAAGGTGACTTCGATGGACTGGCGCGCTGCTTCGAGGTCGCCGGCCTGCGGGTATCTCTGCCCGGGCCGGGCATGCTGCGCATCGACGCCGGCGCGCCGGCCAGCATGCGGCTGCTGATCTCGGTCGGCGTGCACGGCAACGAGACCGCGCCGATCGAGATGATGGCGCAGGTGCTGGCGTCGCTGGCGCGCACACCCGGTTCGCTGGCGGTCGACCTGCTGATCGTGGTCGGTAATCCAGTCGCCATCGCGCAGGCACGCCGCTTCATCGATGCGGACCTGAACCGGCTGTTCGGGCCCGAACGCGGCAGCCTGGGCGAGGCCGCCGAAGCCGCCCGTGCCGATTTGATCATGCAGGCATCCACTGATTTCTTCGCGGTCGCGGCAGGGCAGGGGGGTGTCACGCGCTGGCATCTCGATCTGCACACGGCGATCCGGCCGTCGCACTTCGAACGCTTCGCCATCATTCCCGACGCTGCCGGCGACCCGGCACAGGCCGCCCTCGGCGCCTGGCTGGGCAGTGCCGGTATCGACGCGCTGGTGTTCAACGACGAAGCAGCGCCGACCTACAGTGCCTTCACGGCCCATGTCCTGGGCGCCGTCAGCAGTACCGTCGAGCTGGGCCGTGTCGGCCGCCTCGGCGACAACGCGCTGGCGCCGCTGGCACGCACCCGTGCCGCCGTCGAGCGTCTGCTGCGCGGTCAGGCCGAGCCGTCCGGCGCCGACCTGCCGCTGCGCTTTCGGGTAGCGCAGGAAATCATCAAGCGCAGCGAGGCGTTTGCCATGGCCATCGGTCCCGACACGCACAATTTCACCGAGTTTGCGCCGGGCGCGTTGATCGCGACCGACGGGCCGCTACGATTGCAGGTGGGGGCCGTGCCTGAGCATGTGGTATTTCCAAATCCGGATGTGCTGGTCGGCCAGCGCGCGGGGCTGATGGTGGTGCAGATAAAGCCGGAAGTTGCTGACGTGACTGACAAGCCCGGGCACCCACGATAAAACAGGCTTGCCGTTGTTCTAGTCGACGCGACTGGACGCCGCATCATAGATCTCATTGTCGCGACGCATGCCGACTGCAATGATCAGTACCTCGATGCGGTCACCGTTGACGCGATAGACAATCCGGGTCTGGCCAGTGCGAATGCGTCGGCATCCGGACAGGGCGCCCGTCAGACATTTCCCCAGCTTGTCGGGCTCGCCGTGGACAATCCGTTCGTCGATCACCTTCAGGATGGCTCTTGCCTCGGAACGCCCGAGGCTGCGCAAGTCGTGTTCGACTTCGGGATGATAGCTGACTGACCACGTCATCAAGCATCCTCGGCAAAGCGCGCCTTCATGTCGGCGTGCGAGATCGGCGTCGACGCCCCGATGGAAGGTAGCCGGTCGCGCGCGATTGCTTCGATCCTGAGGTCTTCCAGTTCTGCCATCAGCGCCTCGTAGCGCGCCGTCGGGAGCATCACTGCAGTGGGACGGTTATCGCGCATCACGACATAACGATCCTGGCGACCATCGGCCATGCGATCCAGCAGCACGCGAGCGTTCTTCTGCAGCTCGGTCGATGAAATGGCCTGGTCTGCTCGATCGAGTAACATGCGCGACTCCGTAGGCGATTAAAAGCATATTTTAATCTGCTTGAAATCATGTGACAAGACTGCGCAGAGCGAAATCAGGGGTTGCCCCAGAAAACTGAATGTAAAGTACGTTAAGGGGGCTCCAGGCCGGGACCGCCGCAATTTCCGCCATTAACCTAGTTGACAAATTAACTTATTAGGTTAGCATGACCACATGGAAAAAGGCACTGCACACTGCAAGCTGCCAGTCATCAAAGGCTTGATAGAGGCCGGTCAGGTCAGAGCCACAGCCAGCGCCTTCAATGGGGCGCGTGCGCTTGGCATCAACGACTTGACCGGGATGTGTTCCATTGTCTTGGCGCTCACATCTTCCGACTTTTACAAGAGCATGACGACTCATGCCGATCATCGCATTTGGCAGGACGTGTACCGCACCAAGACGGCGAGCGGTGATGAGGTGTATCTAAAGCTGACCGTCATTGATGACGTGCTGATCGTTTCTTTCAAGGAGCTATGACCATGAAATGCCCATGCTGCGGCGCGGCGGAACTGATCCACGACACGCGCGACATGCCTTATACCTACAAGGCCGAAAACATCACCATCCCAGCGGTGACGGGTGACTTTTGCCCTGCTTGCGGTGAAGTCGTTTTGAACCGTGAACATGGCGACCGTTACAGCGAAATGGTCGGCATGTTTCAACGTCAGGTGAATGCCGCCTACGTTGATCCCGACTACATCGCCAAGGTGCGCAGGAAGCTCGATCTTGACCAGCGGCAGGCAGCTGAACTTTTCGGCGGCGGCGTCAATGCGTTCTCGCGCTATGAGAACGGCAAGACCAAGCCGCCGCTGGCCTTGGTGAAGTTGTTCAAGCTGCTGGATCGTCATCCCGATCTGCTCGCCGAAGTTAGAGCCCTCTG
Organism: Herminiimonas sp.; assembly: GCA_014376645.1. Classification (GTDB taxonomy): domain Bacteria; phylum Pseudomonadota; class Gammaproteobacteria; order Burkholderiales; family Burkholderiaceae_D; genus JANXSS01. Next base: position 3,315 of record JACMRD010000152.1, read on the forward strand.
ACCTTCTCAACACTCGCCGTTGCGCGCCTTGCCAAGCGAGAACCGTTTTCGAGAACGCCACGGCCACATCGGCGCCAGGCTGCGCCACCTTCTCAGCAAGCCTTCTCGCAGACCACCGTTTGCGAGAAGCCAAACGCCAGCCTTAGCGTACTTTGAGTCTCGTTTTTTGAAGCCACCCCAATCAGCAGGATTGGCCCCGGTCTAAGGTCGCACGCCCGGCGCCTCGACCGGCATGCCGCGCGCCCGCGCATTCAGGTACAACTCCAGTTCGACCAACTCGATCGCGCCGAAGAGGAATGACTCGGCGCGTACGCCGCTCATGCAGTTGCGCAGGCGCCGCTGCAGCGAACCGACGCCTTGCCATTCGAGCCGGTAGACCGGATAACCGGCCGGATGCGCCTGCGGTATCTGGCTGCTGCCGAGGCGTCCTCCGGCGTTGCTGTCGTGGCACTGGGCGCACGACAGATCGAGCTGTCCCATGCGCTGATTGAAGCGCTGGCGGCCGCGCTCGACGAAGGCTTGCAGGCGCGGGTCGGACGGTGGCGCGATCGGCATGCCGCGCGACTGGAATGCGACATACGATTGCAGGCCCAGCAGCTCGGCGCTTTCAGGCTTGAACGGCGTCGATTGTTGATGGGTCTGACGGCAGACGTTGATGCGCTCCGACAGGTCCACCGGACGCTGCAGCGTGGTGTCGAACGCTGGGTAGCGCGCCGCTACGCCACGCATGCTGGCACTGGCCGTGCCGTGGCAGCCGGCACAAGACGGGGCCCCGTTGCCCGGCGCACGCTGCCACAGCGCCTCGCCATCCTTGACCCACAACATGCCCGGGTTGAGGCTATCGTCACGCTGCATCGCCTGGGTCGACGCGCCCATGAAATCGGCGCCGGAGCGGCGCAGGTCGAGCTTGCCGGTCTCTGCCGAAGCGCCTTGCAGCGTCGCTGCGGCGAATGTCGCCAGCAGCGCCCGCAGCAGCATGTTCTGCATCCAGCCCATCAGCCGATCACCGTGATGCTGACACTCTCCGATTGCGAAAATCCGTTGTCGCCTTCCCAGGTGCAAAGGATCACGCCGCTCTTCGTGGCCACCGTGTGAAAAGCCAGGAACGGATTGGCCGCCACCGCAGAGAACAGCTCGGCCGCGAACACCAGTTCGCCGCTATAGCGACAGGTAAAGCGGGTAATGATGTCGCGCGGCAGAGTCTTGCCGTCGGCGCCGGGGCGGAATCCGGTTTCCATCGGATGGGTGATCAGGGTACGGATTTCGATGACCTCGCCGGCGCGTGCCGCGGCCGGTGCGTTGATGAGTGCGCGCGCCATGTCAGTCGCCCTCGATGCAGGCGGCCAGCGTGACGATGACGTCGGCCGATTGTGACCAGAACGTGCCGTCGTTCATGCGCGCCACCGCCACCAGTTTCTGCGAGGTGGCCAGGCGGATGCGGGCCGATACGTGGGCACGCCCCGCGCGCGGACCGAGCGTGAAGCGGGCCACGTCGCGTTGCGGATTACGTTCGTTGAAGACGGCAATCGCTGTCACGTGCGAGGCGGCCGTCATCGGGCTGTCGACCGTAATCGAGATCGGCACCGTGTTGCCGTTGTCGACCAGTCCGGCGATGTCGAAGACCACGCGGCCGGGTGTCACTGGCGCGCCGCCGGTGTAGGCGTTGATGGCGGCGGTCAGCGTCTCCGGCACGGTCTCGGCGGCACGTACGGTAACGCTCGCGCTCATGCCCATGCCGAGGCCGATGCCGGCGGCCGCCAGCAGGCGCCGCCGTTGCCGGTCGATGCCGGGCAGGGTGGAATCGTCATTCAAGGTGGTCATTCGTTCTGGTCATTTCACTGATGTTCCTGGTCCGCCTTCGGTATCGCGCAAGGTGTGCAGGTAGGCCACCACATCCTCGATCTGCTGGGCTGTCAGGATCGGCTGGCCGCGCAGCGCGGGGGCGACCC
>JACMRD010000153.1 GCA_014376645.1 Herminiimonas sp.
CTCTTGTCGCAGTCCACGCGGATTGGTGCCCCACCTGCAAGGCCCAGAAGCCGATCCTGGGCGAACTCATGGGCAAGCCCGAGTTCAAGGACGTGACCGAGCTGGTCGTCGACTTCGACGCGCAAAAGCCCATCGTCCAGCATTACAAGGTCTCCACGCAAAGCACCTTGATCGCTTTCAAGGGCGGCAAGGAAGTCGGTCGCTCGGTCGGGGACACGACCAGGGGCGGCATCGAAGGCCTGGTGAAGAAGGCCGTGAACTGAGCCATGGACCTCGGCGCCGGCTCCTACGCGTTCGGGTTCGCGGCGGGCGTCCTCTCGACGCTTTCGCCTTGCGTATTGCCGATCGTGCCGATCCTCCTGGGCTCGGCCGCCAATGCGCACCCGCGCGCGCCGCTGGCGCTTGCCGCAGGCCTGGCGCTCTCGTATGCCGTCGTCGGCAGCACGCTCGCCTGGGCCGGCTCGAATCTGGGCCTGGACCCGACTGTCTTCAAGATGGTGGGCGCTGCGATCCTGGGCGCGCTTGGGCTGGTATTGATGTCCGCGAGTTTGCAGCGCCGCTTCGCCTCGGCCACGGCCGGAATCGGTGACGCGGGAAACCAGGCGCTCTCCCGCATGCGCCTCGATGGCATCGGGGGGCAGTTCGCCATCGGGCTCGCGCTTGGCGTCGTGTGGAGCCCTTGCGTGGGGCCCACCCTGGGCGCGGCTGTCGTGCTTGCGTCGCAAGGCGCCAACCTGCCGCAGGTCGCCAGCCTCATGGGTGTCTTCGGAATCGGTGCAGCGCTGCCGATCCTGGCCCTTGCCTACGCTTCGCGCTCGGCGATGGCGAAGATGCGGGGCTCGATGATGCGCGCGGGCCAGGCGGGAAAGATGGCCTTGGGCGCCGCATTGGTCGCAGTCGCCGCCGTGATCCTGCTGGGTCTCGACAAGCCGGTCGAGGCATGGCTGGTCGAGCGCTCGCCGGCCTGGCTGACGGAACTGACGACCCGTTTTTGAAGGACAGATCATGACCAACCTCGCACCCGACCGCGCCGATCTGATCCTTGCCGCGCAGACCGGTGACGCCGCCTCGATCGACCGCCTCCTGGTGGTCTGCCGCGCCGACGCGCGGCGCTATGCGCGCCGGCACTGCCACGCGAGCGACGTCGACGATGCTGTGCAGGAGACGCTGCTGACCATTTCGCGCAAGGTCAAGGGGCTGAAAGCCGCCGCGGCGTTTTCCTCCTGGCTTTTCGTGGTGATCAGGCGGGAGTGCCGGCGGCTCGAGAGGCTGATGTTGCGCCACGATCCGTTGCCTGACGAGATTGCCGAGGACAAGATGCTCAGCCGACCCGATGCGTCGCTGCGCATCGACCTGGCCCGTGCGCTCGAATCACTCCCCGCCCACTATCTCGAAGTGGTGCTGCTACGCGACTTCGAGGAACTCAGCATTGGCGAAATCGCTGGCCGTCTGGGTGAGCAGCCTGGCGCGGTCAAGAGCCGCCTGCACCGCGCGCGTGAGCTCGTTCGTGAATATATGCTGGCCGATTGAAGCGACAATCCAGGCCGACGCCACGTTGAAAAAAAGGCGGCGTGCGGGTCGATGATGCTTGTCCTGGAAGAAATGACCGGTGGTGGGCGCGTTCGCCCCATTCGACCGGTTCGCTGCCGGCAGCAAGAAGCAATCGGTAGGCGCTGTCCATCTTGCTGGCGAGCATAGGCGACATGCCCCGAATAGTCGGCCAATGACGTGGGTGCGACCTTTACTCGCGGGCCTGCGGTGGACGGGGTTGGAGGGACACTGCACTGTCGGGCACGGTAGTCAGGTCTGGCGCCGCATTGTGTGCGATGACGGCGTTGATTTCTGCGCCGAACAAGAGGACGGCTGCCGACAGGTACAGATACAGCAGTAGCACGATCACGGCACCAAGGCTGCCGTAGATGACGCTATAACTGGAAAAGTGCTCCACGTAATAGGAAAACCCGATCGAACCTGTGATCCAGGCCGTCACCGACAACGCCGACCCGACCGACAGGAGTTGGAACCGATGCGCGACATTCGGTGCCGCGTAATACACGCTCGCCACGCCGACCATGAGGAGAACCAGCACCGCGGGCCAGCGCATCCATGTCCAGGTAATCACGAATAGCGTCTTCAGGCCGATCTGGGCGCTTAACCACTGGAGTGCGCGGGGGCCGATGGTCATCAGCAGTGCGGCCGCGATGAGCATCGCCACCAGCGCCAGCGTGAAGGCGATCGAGAGCGGAATGCGCTTCCAGCCGGGCCGTGATTCGGCAGCGCCGTAGGCCACGTTCAATGCGTTCATGAGAGCGCGCACACCGCGCGAGGACAGCCACAACGAGAGCGCCGCACCGGTCGACAGCAGGCCGGCCTTCGGTACCTGCACCTCGATCAGCACCAGGTTGAGCTGCGCCATCGCCGATGGTGGCAGGACGAGTTGCGCATGACCCCGGATCCAGGTGAACATCTCAGCCAGGTTCAGGTAACTCAGCAACGCGAGGAAAAAAATAATGAATGGGAAAAGGGAAAACAGCGTGTGGTACGCCAGCGCCGCAGCATATGTCGACATGTCGTGGCGGGCGAACGCCCTGGAAGCCTGAACGATCAGATCAACGATGCCGGCGGGATTGGTGCGCACTGTCTCGGGCGCGGCATCCCTATCCACCATTACCGGGCGCGCCCTTCCCGATCAGCACGCGGGTGTCACTCAAAAAGGCGTAATCCGGTACCGCCAGGTTGAGTGGCGCCGGGACATTTTTGAAAACCCGGCCAGCAAGATCGAATCGGGAGCCGTGGCACGGGCAATAAAATCCGCCCGGCCAGTCAGCTCCCAGGTCGGGCGTTCCGGGCTGTGGGCGGAAGGTCGGCACGCATCCCAGGTGGGTGCAGATTCCGACCAATACCAGCAATGCCGGGCGCGCGGAGCGCACGGCGTTTTTGGCATACGGCGGCTGCTGCGGCTGGCTTGAATGGGGATCTGCCAGCAAGCCATCGTGGCCGCCCAGACTGGCCAGCATGGCCTCGGTCCGGTGCAAGATCCAGACCGGCTTGCCGCGCCACTCGACCGTCTTGAGCACGCCCGGCGCCAGTGTGGCGATGTCCGCTTCCACCGGTGCTCCTGCGGCTTTGGCCGCTTCGCTTGGCGTCATGCTTTCGACGAACGGGATCAGCGTCGCCACGAGTCCTGCAGCGCCCATCCCGGCCGTCGCAGCGATCCATTGCCGCCGATGCGGATCGGTTTCAGGATTCGACATGATCGACTCTGGCACCGGCAGCCTGTCAGCGCACAGACACGGTCAGTGCGGCGGGCTTGGCCTGGCTCACATTGTCGCCGGCTGCGCTCACCCGCCAGACCGTGTTGCCGATGTCGTCGGCAATCAGCAGGCTGCCACCATGGTCAATTGCCAGCCCGACCGGACGGCCATCGGCATGCTTGTCCTGGCGCAGAAAACCGGTGACCACATCGGTGGGCGGGCCAGCCGGACGACCATCCTTGAATGGCACGAAAATCACCTTGTAGCCATTGACCGGGCTGCGATCCCAACTGCCGTGTTCACCGACGAAAGCGCCGCCATGCAGTGGCGCCGGCATCTTTGCATCGGTGTCGAACACCATGCCGAGCGGCGCGACGTGGGATGACAGAGCGTAATCCGGCACGATCGCCTTGGCCACCAGGTCCGGCCGTTGTGGCATCACGCGCGGATCGAGATGGGCGCCGTAGTAGCTGTACGGCCAGCCGTAAAAGCCGCCGTCCTGCACTGAGGTCAGGTAATCCGGCACCAGGTTCGGGCCGATTTCATCGCGCTCGTTGACCACGACCCACATCTTCTTGCTTTGCGGCTCCCACTGCATTGCATTCGGATTGCGCAGGCCGCTGGCAAAGATCCGCATCGCGCCGGACTGGCGATCCACTTCCCAGATTGCCGCCCGGTTCGTCTCCGCCGGCCAGCCGTTTTCCACGATGTTGCTGTTCGAACCGACGCCGACATACAACTTGCTGCCGTCTGTACTGGCCAGCAGGCTTTTGGTCCAATGATGATCGATCGGCCCGCCCGGCAGGTCGACCAGTTTCGTGCCATAGGCGGAGATTTGCGTCTGCCCGGGCTGATAGGGGTAGCGCACCACGGCATCCGTGTTGGCGACATAAAAATCGTTGCCGACCAGCGCCACGCCGAACGGCGAATTCAGATGGTCGAGGAAGATGGTGCGCATTTCCGGGGTAGTGCCGCTGGCCGGTCGTACCAGCGTGATGCGATTACCGCCCTTGCCGCCGGTGCCGCCGAAGCCCTTGATCCAGCCCATGATGATGTCTTTCGGCCGGTGGACCGGCGCGCTCGGGCCATTCGATTCAATGATCAGTATGTCGCCGTTGGGCAGCACGTAGAGCGAGCGCGGATGCATCAGGCCGGTGGCCAGCGCCTGGATCTTCAGTCCCATGGCAACCACCGGGGTCTCGCCGTTTTTCCAGCTGCCGGCCGATGGTATCTTCATCGGCGGCACCAGGTATTGGTGCGGCGCCGGCAATGCCGGATTGGGACCGTACTGTGTCTCTGGCTTGGCGATGTCGTCGTCGCAGCCAGCCAGGAGCGCCGCGCAGCCGAGTGCAAGGCCGGTCAGCGCCAGACGTGCATTCGGTCCGAAAAATCTACCCGCGGGTAGCCCAGGTGACTGCAGGCATTCACTAACATTAAACATGGTGTGCTCCGATTCGGTTAGCTGGATTTTCATGCCGCGGCTATCTTCTCCGTGCGAGCCTGGGGCCGGTTCCAGCCGAGTACGGTGGCCACCAGCATCAGCACGACGACGATGGCAGAGAGTGTCAGGCCTTCCGGCACGACTGCGGTATAGCCGTCGCGGCTATGGATGAATGCATTGATGACCGACAGCAGCGCCGCAGCCAGGCTGACCAGTGCATGCGGCCATGCCATGCGGGCAGTGCGCACGCGCCGGTCGCGCAGGAACTCGACCAGTCCGACGATGCCGGCCAGGCCGGCCAGGATGCAGCCGGCGGCCAGCAGCCAGATCGAAAACGTCTCCCACACGAACCATGTGGTCTTCAGGTAAGCGAGGTCGGATAACAGTGTGCCGGTAAAGCACACCGCCGGGAACTGGACCAGGAATGCGTACAGCGGTCGATTGCTCAAATGCGCGTTGGGCGTATCGGACACATCGGCGGTGACGGAAGTGACATAGGACATGGGTGCCTTTCGATGACGGATAGCTGACGCCGTTACCTGCGGTTCGTGCGGCGAGTCGTCCGAACACCCTAGTCGAAGCGCGCCACGCCTATCTATGCGATTACTCGCTTTAGAGCCTCACTTCATCAAAAGACGCCGCCAGCTCAGGTCATCCCATTACCCACAAGTTGAGAGCAGCATGGGCTAACCGAGCTTAACAAGCATGGTCACGGCAAGGCGAGGTTACGAAGAACTGTACGGAAGACGAACTTTCCGGAATTTCATTGGGTGACGCCAGACTTGGCCAGCGCGGAGGCAGGCCATTGTCGAGCAAATCGAACCGTCCTAAGCTAAGCATTCCGCAGGCATGTCGGTGAAGATGATTCTTCATCGGACGGCATTGCGTGCAGTGCGTGCGCCAGCGAACAGACGCCATGCGCAGATGGGCGGATGTTATTTGGCACTACAACCTGACGGCGCGCGCGGAAGGTGGGGAGCCTGACCCGCAATGAGGCATTCCGACGACGCATATCCGCTACCTCGTCATCGACACCAGCAACTGGTGGATGGGGAACGAGGTTCCAGTCGCGCCGGAGTGGATCACTGGTGTGGGTTGGTCCGACAGGACCGTCTCTGTCGACTTGAGCCGCGCATCGTTGAAGGCCGTGCCACCATCGACGAAGGTGCAACGGCTCACGCCGCACCCGCAAGCGGGGTCATCGCCCGTTGTCGGTCAAGTGAAACATCCTTCAGCTTTATATCTAGCGCTAATGCCGGGCTAATTCTGGCGATCTAAAGTGGTGTTCACGGGAGGCGCCAATGTACTTCCCGCTTTCAATCAACTTGACAGGAGCATCATCATGTTCGCATCAAAGAAACACGTAACGTCGTTGCTGGCTCTCGTATTGGGCGTAGCCACGGTCAATGCCTTCGCCTATACCGGCGAGAAATTGGCTGGCGAAGCAAAAATCAGCGTCGAACAGGCGCGCGCGATTGCCCTCAAAGCCCATCCCGGAAAAATCACCGATGAAGAACTGGAGAGGGAGCCGGGCGGCAGCGGCCTGCGCTATTCCTTCGATATTCGCCACGCAAAAGTCACCCAGGAAGTTGGGGTGGATGCAGCCACCGGCGCACTATTGGAGAACGCTCCGGAAGGTCCGAACCCGGACTGAGCGCCGACAGGCACAGTCGATTGCTGAGTCGATACCGGAGGGGCGATGCGGATATTAGTGGTCGAAGACGATGTCATGATAGGCGAAGCCGTCTATGCTGCGTTGAAAGACGCATCGTACGCTGCCGACTGGGTCAAGAATGGCCAAGTCGCCCTGACGGCATTGGGTTGCCAGCACTATGACATGGTGCTGCTCGACCTGGGACTTCCCGGCAAGGATGGATTGGACGTGCTGGCCAGCATTCGCGCCCAGGACAACCCGGTTCCCTTGCTGATCATTACTGCGCGCGATGGCCTTGACGATCGATTGCGCGGTTTGGACGGCGGGGCCGACGACTACGTTCTCAAGCCCTTCGAGATGGTCGAACTGCTGGCGCGAATGCGCGCCGTGCAGCGTCGCCACGGCGGCAACGCAACGTCGTTGATGAGCAACGGGATCGTGTCGCTCGATCCCGCCACGCGCGAGGCGGCGGCCCACCAAGGTCCAGCGATTCAACTGTCAAATCGCGAATTCGCGTTATTGCAAGCCTTGCTGACACGTCCCGGCGCCATCCTTTCCCGCAGTGCTCTGGAAGACCGTATCTATGGATGGGGCGAAGAGGTGGAAAGCAATGCCGTTGAATTTTTGATCCATGCGCTCAGGCGCAAGCTCGGCGGCGACACCATCAAGAACGTTAGGGGGGCTGGATGGATGGTTTCAAAAGGCGCCTGAATGCGTCAGTCCAGTTCAAGCTGTCATTTTACCTGTCGCTGACCATCCTTCTGATTGCAGTGGTGGCGGGCATGTTGTCGTTCATCGCCGCGTTCGACGAGGCCCACGAGCTGCAAGATGACATCTTGCGACAAGTTGCGTTGCTCTTCGATCGGCAGCATCTGCCGCCGGCGGATCCGGGTGATGAGATACGCGCCAGGGATCGTGATGAAGATTCGCAGGTCATCGTTCAGTACCTTGCAGCGCGCAGCAAGTCGGCTGGCGCCGGCGATGTGGGTTCACCGTTGCCCTTGCCGCTCACGTTATCCGATGGTCTGCATACGCTGCAAGTCAACGGTGAGCCGTTCCGGGTGCTGGTAAAGACCACCCGCCTTGGTGAAAGGATTGCCGTCGCACAGCAAACGAGCATTCGCGACGACATTGCGCGCGCCAGCGCCCTCCGCACCCTGACGCCGTTTCTGATTCTGATTCCGATCCTGCTATTGATCGTCGCTCGCCTGGTGCGACAAGTCTTTCGGCCCATCGCTTCGTTATCGGCTGAAATCGATCAGCGTGCCGAACAAGCGTTGCATCCGGTCGATGAAAGCCATCTTCCCGCGGAGGTGCGCCCATTCGTCGTCGCCATCAACCGCTTGTTCGTGCGCGTGTTCCAATCGATGGAAACACAGCGCCGCTTCGTCGCCGACGCTGCCCATGAGCTGCGTTCGCCGCTGACGGCATTGGCGCTGCAGGTCGAGCGACTGGGGCAAGCGGAGCTGTCCGACCCTGCCCGAGAACGTCTGAACACGTTGCACCGAGGGATCGAGCGCAGCCGCACGCTTTTGAATCAACTGCTGACTCTGGCCAAGGCGCAAGCCATGATCGAACGACCGAAGTCGTCGGTTTCGGTACGCCGGGTGTATCGCACCGTGTTGGAAGACCTTCTGCCGCTGGCCGAAGCGAAGCAGATCGACATCGGCGTCGAGGGAGAGCAAGATGCCCGCCTCTGGATCAACGAACTGGACCTGAATGCCGTGGTCAGGAATCTGGTCGATAACGCGATTCGTTACACGCCGATGCATGGCAGGGTGGACCTTTCCGTGGCGCTGGAAGACGAATCCCTTGTGCTGAAGATCCAGGACTCCGGCCCCGGCATTCCAGTCAGCGAAAGGGCGCGCGTCTTTGACGCATTTTATCGTTCGGTTCGAGGCGATCAAATCGGTTCGGGCCTGGGTCTTTCGATCGTCAAGACTGTCACCGACCGGATAGGCGCGCAGATTCAACTCGGGTTCACGGACGAGGTCCGGCAATCCGGACTCGCCGTCCGCGTACTATTGCCTTTGGGATCGTTGGATCGCGATTTGGAAGAGCATGACCGAAACAGCAATCATGGTGAGCGGCAAGTCCAAGCCACGCCAGAGCGGCACGCCTGATGATCTGCGAGGCCGATTGACCCGGCAGGGGAGTCCTTGAAAAGACGAGGGCCACAGCAGCGCCGAGATCTTCGGGGCAAGCTATCCGTAAGGCATTGTCGTGGCAACTGGCGTCACGATCCGCGGCTGGAAGCAGTGAGAATCGCAAACGGAACTGAAACTTTTGCATGCGTGCCGATCGGAGAGCCTGGCTCTGAAGCCACGCATGCGATCAAGGTCCTCTCCCAGGCTTGGTATCCGTCAGAGGTCAGACGCCATGGTGGACTATCCGTGCGGATGGCTTGACAAAGCGCTTTCACAGACCGCATCCAAGGCCCGCCGTTGACCCGGGCCTACCCGGCAAATACCCGTATCGACACATGCTACATTTTGTAAGGAGCTTAAAAATGCAACAAGATAAAAAAGAGGATTTATCGGAGCGGGCGGATCAACGCCGGCTGGCGCTTTCTCGATGGGACAATGAAGGCGGCGCAGAACCAGGTAGTGCGCAAGATGCGTCGACCGGTAATCAAGTGCGCGCCGAAGCTGGCGAGCTGAGCAATACTGAATTGACCCACCTGAAGGTACGCCTGATCGCGTTGGAAAATCTGGTCATCGCGCTCCTGGCAGGGTCAAGCGAGTATCAGCTCCAGCTGGCGCGTGACATGGTTGCCTATATTGAACCAAGACCAGGCTATACCCCTCATCCGATGACACTTCATGCCGCAGCCCAGATGACACATCTGGTCGGACGCGCCAGTCATTTTCAGGAGACCTGAGCGCGGGCGTCGCTTCGCCTGGATCCGATAGAGGTACGCCGCGCCTCAATTCTGCCGCATGTCGCCAGTCGATGGCGTGGCCGATGATTCATGGTGATCGAATCGCAACGCCAGGATGCGTTCGCGTTGGGCTGCGGAAGGGCGGTCGGCAGGTGCCGGTACAGCTGCCACTTCGCGGCGGGCAGAACCGTCAGCGGAGGTGAGCGAAAAATCGATAGATCCCTGTGATACGAAGCGCAGCCGAGTGTACGTCTCGTTGACCACGGTGGCGGGCGCGCCATCCCCGAGCTGTACGAACCAGTCTGCCAAAAGCAGGGTTTGTCTCGCCAGCGCAGGCGCCAAACCGCGCAGATAAAATTTCGGGGTTTTCACGACGCCCTGCTGTTTGATCAGCCGCTCGCCCGGCGTGTCAGCGTAAGCGTCGTCGACCCTGGCTCCGGCGTGCTGGATCGCGTCTTCAAAGTCCTTAACGGTCGACGTACGATGCCATGCATTGATGACCAGGCTAAAGCCGGCATATCAGGCAATCGGCGCCGAGAAAAAGAAGGCCAGACCGAGCAGCACGTAGACACCCATCAGCAGCACGCCTTCGAACCAGGTCGTTTCGCCGTCCGCAGCGATGGCATTGACGATGAAGGCAGTGCTGGCAATCGCGAACAGCCCGAGCGGGTTGCGAAAGACGAGCGTCATC
>JACMRD010000154.1 GCA_014376645.1 Herminiimonas sp.
AACACGGCGATGCCAAGATCGCGCGCCGCGCCAAGATCAACCTGGTTGGTGCCGATGCAGAAGCAGCCCACCGCCGCAAGACGGGTGGCATGGGCCAGCACATCCGCGGTCAGTTGTGTACGCGACCGGATACCCAAAAAGTGTGCGCCGGCAATTTTTTGCTTGAGTTCTTCGCCGGACAAAGCGCCCCGCAGGCTTTCGATCTGCGTGTAACCCGCCGCCTTGATCACGTCGATGGCCGATGGATCGATGCCTTCGAGCAGCAGGAATTTGATCTTGTCCTTGCTGGTCGAGGTTTTGCTCGTCGCGTGTGGCGTCTGTGACGGTTGCTGTTGCTGTTGCATGGTGGTGGGTTCGGAAAAGTGGGGAAGAGTGAAGTGGGAAGAGGGAAGAGGCACGATTACACGTCGACCGGCGCAGCAGGAAGGTAAAACGGCTGGCGGCCGGCGGCGTGATCGGTCGCGTCCACGACTTCGGTGATTTCCGGGGCGACCCGTTTCACCATGACTTCGAATCCCTGCCGCAAAGTCACCTGCGACGAGGCACAGCCCTGACAGCCGCCGCCCATGGTGATGAACAGCCGGCGATCGCGCACCGCCAGCAGAGAAATCTTGCCACCGTGGTTGGCGACGGCGCGATTGACTTCGCGGTCCAGCAGCTCCTGAACGGCCGCGCCGAGTTCGGCGTCCGACCTGACTGGCATGCCGATCGCACCGGGCGTCCCCCGCATTGACGGCACCCCACTCAGCAGCTGCGTGCGGATGGCCGCGCCGACGGCCGCTTTCAGCCCCGGCCAAGCGGCAGCGGGCGCCTTGCCTACGGTCACCACGTTCCCCGCGATCAGCACGCTCGACAAGCCGCCGAGCGCAAACAAGCGCTCGGCCAGCGGCGGGCCGGCCGCCTGCTCACGGTTGGCGAGAAAGAAGGGGCCGCCCGGATGCACGTTGCGGCTCACCGTGAACTTGCAGGTGTCACTGTCGGCCAGCGACACCTCCGCGCGGATGCCGATCGGCTGATCGACCATGGCGAGGCTCGCCGCTGGGGATTCAGACATCTTCGACGCTTTGCAGCGCGGCGCGCTCGCCCATGGCGCGCAGGTCGTTGAAGGCATAGATGCCGCTGTTGTGGCCGTCACTCCAGTCGAACTGGATCGCGTAATGGCCGATGCTGGTGATTTGGCGCGGGCTGACGTCTGCCCGCACCGTCTGCGGATCGAGCAGCTTGCGGCCGCTCATCTCTTCGATGCAGAGGGCGCAACGACAGGCCAGGCGCAGGTCGCGAACATCGAGGTCGTCGCGATGGCCGTCTTGCCACAGCAGCGACAAGGTGCGCGGATCGCGGCGCAGCAGGCCCACCGGGATGTTGCGCGCGCCGTGCGGCTGCACGGCACCTTCGTTCCAAGCCGGCGCGCCTTGGTTGCTCTCCCACTTCCAGACGAAAGGTTCGATCCCGGCTGCCGCCTCGTGGAGTTTCGCGAGCAGCGCGTCGGCGATGGCGCTGTAAACGCGAGCGCTGGTCGACTTTGGCAGGTCGACGACGATGGGGCGCCCCTCGTCGCCACAGGTCACGACCTCGGCGTCGAGCGGCAAGGCGCCGAGGAACGGCACGCCGAGTTCCTCGCTCATCTGTTCGCCACCGCCGTGCCGGAAGATGTCGGTCGTCTCGCCGCAATGCGGGCAAGTGAAAGTTCGCATGTTCTCGACGATGCCCAGGATCGGAACCTGCACCTTCTCGAACATGCGCAGGCCCCGGCGCGCGATCTTCAGGCTCACGGCCTGCGGCGTGGTCACGATCACCACGCCCGACAGCGGCATGCTTTGCGCCAGCGTCAACTGGGTGTCGCCAGTGCCCGGCGGCAGGTCGAGGATCAAGCAGTCCAGCTCGCCCCATTGCACGCCGGCGACGAACATCTTGAGGTACTTGCCCACCATCGGCCCGCGCAAAACGGCCGGCTGGTCGTCACCGGTCAGCATGCCCATCGACACCACCTTCAGGCCGAAACGCTGCGCCGGGATCATCCGGCTGTCCGGCGTCATCTCTGGCGGCTCACCGGTGGCGATGCCCAGCATGCCGGGGATGCTGGGGCCGAGGATGTCGGCGTCGACCAGCCCGACCCGCAAGCCGCGCTGCTGCAGCGCCAGCGCCAGATTGACGCTCACCGTGGATTTGCCGACGCCGCCCTTGCCGCTGCCCACGGCAACGATGTGTCGGATGCCCGGCAGCTTCTCGCGGCCGGCGGTTGGCTGCGGCGATGCGCCGGGCGCGGAGTCGGTGGTTTGCATGGCAGTGTTCCTTGCCTTTGACGTTGGGGGATGAACGGCCGCGCGAAAGCTACACGGCGACGACGACGATGTCCGGCTCGATCGTGCGCACCAGGTTCTCGATGGCGCGGAGCGTGCCGGAAATTGAACTCGGGCAACTGCCGCAAGCACCCTGGTAGTGGATGCGGAGCTCGTTGCCGGCCAAGCCCACGACGTGCAAATCGCCGCCGTCGGCTTTGAGCGAAGGCCGGATGCGCGCATCGAGCAGGTCGCCGATGGCTTCCAGGCGGGCCTGGTCTTGCTCGCTCAGATCGGCGATCGATGCACGCGCGGCAAACACCGCGGCGGCTGACTGCGCGGCGGCGGCAGGGGCGGCACGCAGCGGCACGGCGATCAGCCGCACCAGAGCCGGCCAATCGGCGTCGCCGTCCTGCGTCACGGTGAGCCAGCGGTCGACGTAAAACACATTGCTGACATGCTCGATGGCGAACAGCGCCGACGCGAGCGCGTCGCCCTCGGCCTGTTCGGCGTTCTCGAACGAACGCGAGATGCCCCAGGTCAGCGGTTGATGCAGCGTGAACTTCACCGCGTTCGGATTGGGCGTGTCTTCGATCTCTGCAATCTTTGGCATCACTGCCTCTCCGGCCACCTGTGCGGCGCTGTCATGGTGTGTCCGTCCGATCGGGTGACGGGTTGGTGTCGGTCTCTGTCGAGACCCACGCCTTCGAGTCGATCGCCGCCTGCAGGGTGTGCCAGGGCAGGATGGCGCACTTCACCCGCGTCGGCAGGTTGCGCACGCCGGAAAAGACGGCGAGACGCCCGATCTGGTGGGGTCCATCCAGGTCGAGCTTGCCGGTGGCCATGGCGAGAAACTCGTGGATCAGCACCTGCACCTGCGGCAGCGCCTTGCCCTTGACGGCCACCGTCATCATCGACGCCGACGCCTTGCAGATCGCACACGACTCGCCTTCGAAAGCGATGCGATCGATCGTCTGGCCTTCCATGCCCAGCGCCACGCTGAGGTGATCACCGCACAACGGGTTGTGGCCCTCCGCCCGGTGGCTGGCCTGATCAAGCGGGCCGAAGTTGCGCGGCTTGCGGTTGTGGTCGAGGATGACTTCCTGGTACAGCGCTTTCATGTCGCCTGTCATGCAAAGACCTCCTGCACGGCACGCACACCGGCGACCAACGCGTCCACCTCAGCGTGGCTGTTGTAGAACGCGAACGAGGCCCGCACGGTGGCGGCAAGTTTGAGGCGCGTCATCACCGGTTGCGCGCAGTGGTGGCCGGTGCGCACCGCGATGCCCTCCTGGTC
>JACMRD010000155.1 GCA_014376645.1 Herminiimonas sp.
CATAGTCATTGAGCTGGGTATAGCGCAATGGTCGGTCAGCGACCAGCGCAGCAACCGGGGTCAGAGTCAAATTTTGCGATAAAACGCTGCAAAAATTGACTCTGACCCTGATTGCTCGGTCATCCGCGTGCTGAGTCAGCGCAGCGCTCTTTTTATTCAATTGGCGTAATCACAACAGATTCTGTATAACTATTCCTACCATGCCTAACACTACCCATTTCGGTTACGAAACGATTCCTGAAGACGACAAGGTCCGCAAGGTCGCTGGCGTGTTTCATTCCGTCGCGGCCAAGTACGACATCATGAACGACGTGATGTCGGCCGGCCTGCATCGCATCTGGAAAGCCGTCACCATCGCGCATGCCGGTATCCGGCCGGGCTTCAAGGTGCTCGATATCGCCGGTGGCACAGGCGACCTGGCGATGGCGTTTGCCAAAAAAGCCGGCCCGACCGGAGAGGTCTGGCTGACCGACATCAATGAGTCGATGCTCCGGGTCGGCCGCGACCGGCTCTTGAATACTGGCTTGCCGATCCCCATCTCCCTTTGCGACGCAGAAAAATTGCCGTTTCCCGACAATTACTTCGACCGTGTGTCGGTGGCTTTCGGTTTGCGCAACATGACGCACAAGGATGCCGCGCTGGCGGAAATGCAGCGGGTCCTCAAGCCGGGCGGCAAATTGCTGGTGCTGGAGTTTTCAAAGGTCTGGGAACCGTTGCAAAAGCCCTATGACGTGTATTCGTTTTCCGTGCTGCCATGGCTGGGCCAGAAGATCGCCGGCGACGCGGAAAGCTACCGCTACCTGGCTGAATCGATCCGCATGCATCCCGATCAAGAAACCTTGAAATCAATGATGCAGGCAGCGGGTCTGGATCGGGTAGAGTATGTCAATTTCACGGCAGGTGTGGCCGCTCTCCACACCGGTATCAAATTTTAGGAGTCCCCATGAAAAAAGTAATGCTTTCGATGCTGATCGCTCTGACTGCTTTCTCGCTCGTCACCGTTGAAGCGGATGCCAAGCGGCTCGGCGGCGGCGGTTCGTCCGGACGTCAGTCGTCCAATGTCACCCAAAAGGCGGCACCGGCACCGGCGCCGTCAAACACGGCAGCGCGTCCTGCCGCTCCGGCTGCGACGCCTTCGCCGGCTGCCATTCCACCGAAGCCGGCCAGCCCGTGGCGCGGCATTCTGGGCGGCGCGCTACTGGGCCTGGGTCTGGGCGCACTGATGTCGCATTTCGGCATGGGCGGCGCCCTGGGTGGTATGCTCGGCTCGATCCTGATGATGGCGTTGCTGGCAGCGGCCGTGTTCTTCATCATCCGTATGTTCCGTCGCAAGAATACCGATTCGCTGGCTCCGGCCGGCGCCTACGGTAGCGGTGCAGAGTCCGGCTTCAACAAGGTCGAAGCGCCGTATGCCCGCACCAATACGCCTGAAATCGGTTCCGGTCTGAGCCAGGCTTCAAGTCAGACGCCTTCGCCGTCCTTCGGCGCATCGCCTGCCTTGGACGCACCGGTGGCCAGCAATCCTGGCACCTGGACCGTTCCTGCTGATTTCGACGTACCGGCCTTCCTGCGGAACGCCAAGGCATATTTCATTCGCCTGCAGGCTGCCTGGGACAAGGCTGATCTGAACGATATCCGGGAGTTCACGTCGACTGAGATGTTTGCCGAATTCCGTCTCGAACTGCAGGAACGTGGTACTTCGGCCAATATCACCGACGTCGTCAAGCTCGACGCTGAGCTGCTGGGCGTCGAGACGCTGGGTAACGATTACCTGGCCAGCGTCAAGTTCACCGGCCTGATCAAGGAAGACCCTGCTGCCGACGCAGCGCCATTCGCAGAGGTGTGGAACCTCTCGAAACCGGTCAGCGGTCAGGGCGGATGGGTGTTGGCCGGTATTCAACAATTGTCTTGACCCGCATGCGCGCTGCATGAGCGCCTGATGGAAGCCCGGGTCAATTTGCTGTCTGAGTAAGATTTGCCCGCAAGCTGCTAAACTTCAAACCGCCCGTGAAACTTCACGGGCGGTTTTTCTTTTGAGCGTCCTGTTGTGAGCACCCTGTCGATGAACTTGCCCTTTTTTTCACCTATGCTGCCGCATGCCGTCAACCATCTGCTGTCGCAGGAAAGCTGGGCACGCGCGCAGCTTTTGCCGCATGCCGGAAAGGTTGCCTGCCTCGATGCCGGGGTCGCCACGATCCGCCTGAAGGTCACCGCCGACGGCATGGCGGCGAGCGCCTCTGTCGGCGAGCCGATCGCCGTAACGATCCGGATTCGGCCTGCGGATCTCCCGCTGATCCTGCAGAATCCCGAGCGGGCTTTTTCGTACGTCAAAATCGATGGTGATGCCGACTTTGCCAACACCATCTCGACACTTTCCCGGACCGTGCGCTGGGATGTCGCCGGCGACCTGAGTCATGTGGTTGGCGACGTCGCGGCACAGCGTGTGGTTGATGGCGCGACCGCAGCGGCAGCGACGGTGCGCTCGACCGGGCAAAAGCTGATGGAAAACGTCGCCGAATACTTTTTGGAAGAAGATCCGATGCTCATCCGGCCCCAAGCCGTTACCGATTTCACCGCCGATGTCACGCGCCTGCGCGACGATGTCGAGCGCTTGGCCAAGCGCATCGAGCGTCTCAAATGATCCTGAAATTCCTGCGTGTCCTGAAAATCCTGCGCGTGGCGCTTCGCTACGGCCTCGATGAAATCGCCATCTCCAGCCTGGCGGCGCCGCGCTTGGCAAAAGCCATTAACACCCTCATTTTCTGGCGCGACATCTCGGCCCCGCGTGGCGAACGCCTGCGCCGAGCGCTGGAAGACCTGGGCCCGATCTTCGTCAAGTTCGGCCAGGTGCTGTCGACCCGCCGCGATCTCATGCCAACCGACCTGGCAGATGAACTGGCGCGCCTGCAGGACCGGGTGCCGCCCTTCGATTCGGACCTGGCGATCGCCCAGATCACGCGGTCTCTAGGCGCCCCGCCGGACCAGCTGTTTGCCAAGTTCGACCGTATTCCGGTGGCGTCGGCCTCGATCGCCCAGGTCCATTTCGCAACCCTGAAGGACGGTACCGAAGTGGCCGTCAAGGTGCTGCGGCCGGGCATGAAAAAATCGATCGATGAAGACGTTGCGCTGATGCACATGGCGGCCGGCTGGGTCGAGCGCCTGTGGGCCGACGGCAAGCGGCTCAAGCCGCGTGAAGTGGTCGGCGAATTCGACAAGTACCTGCACGACGAGCTCGACCTGATGCGCGAGGCGGCCAACGGCAGTCAGCTGCGGCGCAATTTCCAGGGCTCCGACCTGCTGGCAGTGCCCGAGATGTTCTGGGATTATTGTTCGACTTCGGTGATTGTCATGGAGCGCATGCGCGGCGTGCCGATTTCGCAGATCGAGCGCCTGGTGGCCGCCGGCGTCGACATCAAGAAACTCTCGCGCGACGGTGTCGAGATCTTCTTTACCCAGGTCTTCCGGGACGGATTCTTTCATGCCGACATGCACCCCGGGAATATCCTGGTCTCGATCGAGCCGGCCACCCTGGGCAAGTACATTGCGCTCGATTTCGGCATCGTCGGCACGCTCAACGATTTCGACAAGGATTATCTGTCGCAGAATTTTCTTGCCTTTTTCCGGCGCGATTACAAACGGGTGGCCGAGGCCCACATCGAGTCCGGGTGGGCGCCCAAGGGCACCCGGGTCGACGAACTGGAATCGGCGGTGCGAGCCTGTTGCGAACCGATCTTCGACCGGCCGCTGTCGGATATTTCATTCGGCCAGGTGCTGTTGCGGCTGTTCCAGACCTCGCGCCGCTTTAACGTGGAGGTGCAGCCGCAACTGGTGCTGTTGCAGAAGACCTTGCTCAACATCGAGGGACTCGGACGCCAACTCGATCCCGAACTCGATCTCTGGAAAACCGCCAAGCCCTACCTGGAGCGCTGGATGAACGAGCAGATCGGCTGGCGCGGCCTGGTCGAGCGCTTCAAGGCCGAGGCGCCGCATTACAGCAAGCTCATACCGCAACTGCCGCGCCTGGCGCACCAGGCACTGACGCTGGCGGCGGCCGCACCGGCGCAGGAACAGGCCGCGCTGCTCAAGGCGCTCATCAGCGAACAGAAACGGACCAACCTGTTGCTCGGCGTGGCACTGTATTTCGGCGTCGGTCTGGCCGCCGGCGTCGTCCTGATCCAGTTCTTTTTGCGTTGGCACCATTTCAATTGATCGATCGCACCGCATGAGCGCCCCGGTCTTCGTC
The DNA here is from genome assembly GCA_014376645.1 of Herminiimonas sp. Taxonomy (GTDB): domain Bacteria; phylum Pseudomonadota; class Gammaproteobacteria; order Burkholderiales; family Burkholderiaceae_D; genus JANXSS01. The sequence continues at coordinate 4,244 of JACMRD010000155.1, forward strand.
AGCCGCGATCCGCTCGACTCGGCATTCTGGAGCGAACGCTTCGAGCAGCAATTCATGCCCTGGGACCGGGCCGGCGTGCCGCAGCATCTGCAGCAGTTTGTTGCACGTTTTGTGGCAGCAGCTGATACGCCGCTGGCCACGCTGATTCCAGGTTGCGGGCTCGGTCACGAAGTCGCATTCCTGGCGGACGCCGGCTGGGAAGTGTGCGCCATCGATTTTTCGGCGGTGGCCGTGGCCCAGGCACGCGCCGGTCTCGGGTGTTGGGCAGAGCGGGTGGTGGAGGCGGATTTCTTCACGTTCGTGCCGCCGTTCCGGGCCCAACTGATCTACGAGCGCGCCTTCCTGTGTGCACTGCCACGCAGCATGTGGCCGCAGGTGATCGAGCGTTATGCCGCGCTTCTTCCGGCTGGGGGGCTGCTCGCAGGATTCTTCTTTTTCGATGCCAATCCCAAGGGGCCGCCCTTTGGCGCTGATCCTGCGCAGCTGGCGGCATTGCTGGCGCCGCACTTCGAGCGCATCGACGATCAGGTCGTGACCGACTCGGTGGCCGCCTTCGCGGGGCGCGAGCGTTGGCAGGTCTGGCAACGCAGGTAGAGCCGCGCTGATGGTCGATCAACCTGCATTGAAAGCCGCGCGGCGCCACCGGCCCAGCAGCAACGGTACGAATCCGATCAAGATTCCGCCGATCCCCAAGACATTGGTCACCATATCAAATGTGGGAATGCTGTAGAGCGCGATAAAGACCATGAACGCCGCCGCCAGAAAGGGCCAGGCCACATAGGAAATTGCGTCGTATGCACCATTTTTTACCTTTGCGCGGTAGTGCCAGGCGCAAGCGAATCCTGCGAGGCTCATATAAAAGCAGATCTGGAAACCGATTGCCAGAATCGAACTTTCCAGGATGCTTTTCACCGACGGCATGTACGATGAACCGAACAGCAGCACCACGCCCAGCGACCAGATAACCAGTGTGGCGACCCATGGGGTTTGCCATTCCGGATGAATCTTTGCATAACGCGGATGCAGCATCTCATCGCGTGCCATGGCAAACAGGCTACGGGAAAATTGCAGGATTTGCGTTTCAATCGTGCCGATCGTGCTCAGAATCGTCGAGAGAACGGCCAGGTAATTCCATGGCGCGGGAAATAATTTGTTGGCGACCGCGTACAGCACATTGGTATTCGCCTTGGCAATTTCATCATCGCTCAGTACGATCAAGACCACGACCATCATGATGATGAAAAAAAGAATCAGGTTCACCATCGACCAGAACGCGCCCTTGCTGGCGGGGTGCGCTTTTCCTGCAGCACCATTTTTCGTTTCTTCACCCAGATTCATGGTGACATCCCAACCCCAATAAAAAAACAAGCCGGTCAGAGCGCCCGTGGCAAATAACTGGGGTGTAAACGAAAACGGTGAAAACCAGATGAATGACGGCGCGTGTGCGGGACGACTCCAGTACTTCGTGAATGCCGCGATGATCAGCGCGAAGATCACCAGCGTTTCAATGCCGGTGAGAATGAGCTGGGTATGACTCGCATGCTTGATACCCTTGGTGACGACGATCGTCACCAAGGTCAGCCAGATGGCAGCGGTCAGCGTTACCCAGGTGGTATTTTCGACCAGTTGCGGCGCAATCAGCACGAGCGTGGAGGTGGCTGCAGGAATGGTTGCCGAGACCATGAAAAATATGGATGCTACCAGCAGCCCCCAGCCGGCAAAGAAGCCCCATTTTCGACCAAATACATGCCCGACCCAAGCGTAGGCGGCGCCGGCATGCGGGGTTATTTTGCTCAAGTGAACAAACGCCAGCATGATGCCAAACATGATCAGACCGCAGTAAAAAACACTACCGACCGACAGGACACCGACCGAGGCGACGATTGCCGCGGTCGTGACGGCCACGCTGAAAGCGGGCGCCGTACCGGCGATACCCATCACCGCAGACTCGAATGTTCCCAGCGAATCCCCGGCTAAACGCCCTTTGTCCGACATGCCGCCCCTTTGATTCGTAAGTGTGAGAAATCGTCCGCTTGCCCGATTTACCGGGCGAGTGCCGCAGGCGCATCGCGCAGACGCAAATTGTACCGGCTTGGGATAGTGGAAGGGACATCCATGCAAGAGTCAGAGGCCTTGCTTGCGTGCTGCAGCAGTTGCAATCTATAAATCGATCCGCAAACTCCGGCGAAAAGCCTTTATAATTCAGGGTTCTAGACGATTTTGCGGGAATATTTTTCATGCCGATTTATGCATACCGCTGTGAAGCGTGTGGTTTCTCCAAGGATGTGCTGCAGAAGGTGTCCGATCCGCAGTTGACGGTCTGCCTGTCCTGTGGCGAACCGACGTTCAAGAAGCAGGTGACCGCTGCCGGATTCCAGTTGAAGGGCACCGGCTGGTACGCCACCGATTTCCGTAACGGCGCAGGCACGGCCGTGGCGCCGGTGGGCAATGCCAAAGACGACGCCAAGGGCACTGACGACGCCAAGCCTGGTGCCGACAAGGCCGCCTCCACTGACAATGTCAGTCCGGCGCCGGCGGTCAAGCCTGCTGCTGCGGCTACGCCGGTCGGTGGCAGTGGCAGTGGCAGTGGCAGTGGCAGTGGTTCTTCCACCGTCTGATCCTACATTTTCAACGGCAGCCTTTGCAGTTGCCCAATCGACTCGATGCGTAAATATTTCGTCACCGGCTTGCTGATCCTGGTTCCGCTGGCCATCACCCTGTGGGTACTGAACCTGATCATCGGCACCATGGATCAATCGTTGCTCCTGTTGCCGGAGCGCTGGCGCCCGGAGGCGGTGGTCGGCTTTCACATCCCCGGCCTCGGCACCATCCTGACGCTGCTGATCATTTTCCTGACCGGCCTGGCCACGCGCAACTTCATCGGCAAGCAGGTGGTGCGAGTGTGGGAGGCCGCGCTGATCCGCATACCCGTGGTCAACACCATCTATTCCAGCGTCAAGCAGGTCTCAGACACCTTGTTTTCTTCATCGGGCAACGCCTTTCGCAAGGCGCTGCTGGTCGAATACCCGCGCAAGGACTGCTGGACGATCGCGTTCCTGACCGGCGTGCCGGGCGGGGATGTGAAGAACCACTTGGTCGGCGATTATGTCAGCCTGTATGTGCCGACCACGCCGAATCCGACCTCGGGATTCTTCCTGATGGTGCCGCGCGCCGACACCATCGAACTGAACATGTCGGTCGACGCCGCACTGAAGTACATTGTGTCAATGGGCGTGGTTGCGCCCGATTACGTCGAGAAAAAAACCATTACCGAGCCCGCAAAGGTCGTCCACTGAGGTGGTCCGACGCGCTTGCGCGGCAGTGTCATTGCGAACCTGAAACTGGAACTTGAACATGTCAATGCGAACTCATTATTGCGGCCTTACTTCCGAGGCCTTGCTGGGCCAGACCGTCTCCCTGTGCGGCTGGGTACACCGCCGCCGGGATCATGGTGGCGTGATCTTCATCGATCTGCGCGACCGTGAAGGTCTGGTGCAGACCGTCTGCGATCCGGACCGCGCGGCGGTCTTCGCCTCCGCCGAAGCGGTGCGCAACGAGTTCTGCCTGCGCATTACCGGCGTGGTGCGCAACCGGCCGGAAGGCACCACCAACGCCAATCTGACGTCGGGCAAGATCGAGATCCTGGCACATGATCTGGAGGTCCTGAATCCATCGGTCACGCCACCGTTCCAGCTCGACGACGACAACCTGTCCGAGACCACGCGCCTGACGCACCGGGTGCTCGACCTGCGCCGCCCGCAGATGCAGAACAACCTGCGCCTGCGGTACAAGGTGACGATGGAAGTGCGCAAATTCCTGGACGAGAACGGCTTCATCGACATCGAAACGCCGATGCTCACCAAGTCGACGCCCGAAGGCGCCCGCGACTACCTGGTGCCTTCGCGTGTGAATGCCGGTCATTTCTTTGCGCTGCCGCAGTCGCCACAGTTATTCAAGCAATTGCTGATGGTGGCCAACTTCGATCGCTACTACCAGATCGTCAAGTGCTTCCGCGACGAAGATCTGCGTGCCGATCGTCAGCCCGAATTCACCCAGATCGATTGCGAAACCTCGTTCATGTCCGAGCAGGAAATCCGCGACCTGTTCGAGAACATGATCCGCCTGGTCTTCAAGAAGACGCTGGACATCGATCTGCCGAACCCGTTCCCGGTGATGG
>JACMRD010000156.1 GCA_014376645.1 Herminiimonas sp.
TGCGGCCATACATTTTGTAAAGGTACGTGAGATATTTGCCCTTCGCAACTTTTTTTGAGCTAAACGACGGCGAAACCGCACATTGATCGCGTGTCGTCACGCAGCGGCTTGCCGGGGCTACGCGCGCGACACATTTCCTCTTCACGAACGATTGCCTGCCAGGCCCACACCATGCAAACCCTAGAGATAAAAACCGTCGAATTCGAACGTCCGCAGACCGGTATGGTCGGCAGTTGCACCGCCAATGCCTGGGCCCGCGTTCCCGCTACACCGACTCCCGCCGAGCGGGTGACGCTCAAGGAGCGCATCCGCCAACTGCTCAAGGAAAAGCAGGCCGTGCTGGTCGCGCACTATTATGTCGATGCCGATATCCAGGATCTGGCAGAAGAGACCGGCGGCTGCGTCTCCGATTCGCTCGAAATGGCGCGCTTCGGCCGGGACCATCCGGCCCGAACGCTGGTGGTGGCAGGGGTCCGCTTCATGGGCGAGACGGCCAAGATCCTCAGCCCCGACAAGCGGGTACTGATGCCGGATCTGGACGCGACCTGCTCGCTCGATCTCGGTTGTCCGGCAGACGAGTTTGCGGCTTTCTGCGATGCCCATCCCGACCGCACCGTGGTCGTGTATGCCAACACCAGCGCTGCGGTCAAGGCGCGCGCCGACTGGATGGTGACATCCTCGATCGGCCTCGACATCGTGGCGCACCTGCATGCCCAGGGAAAAAAGATCCTGTGGGCGCCGGACAAGCACCTCGGCGGCTATATCCAGAAGAAGACCGGCGCCGACATGTTGCTGTGGCAGGGTTCCTGCCTGGTCCACGATGAATTCAAGGCGGTCGAGCTGGAACTGATGAAAAAACAGCATCCGTTGGCCAAGGTCCTGGTCCACCCGGAGTCGCCGGCAGCAGTGGTCGCGCTGGCCGACGTGGTCGGTTCGACCTCGCAGCTCATCGCCGCCGCCCAGACGCTCGATGCGCCGGAATTCATCGTCGCGACCGACAACGGCATCCTGCACAAGATGAAGCTGGCCGCGCCCGGCAAGGTCTTCATCGATGCGCCGACGGCCGGCAACAGCGCGACCTGCAAGAGCTGCGCGCATTGTCCGTGGATGGCCATGAACGGGCTGCAGAATCTGGCTGACGTGCTGGAGTCCGGTCGCAACGAAATCCAGGTCGATCCGGCCATCGGACGCAAGGCATTTACCTGCATCGACCGCATGCTCGATTTTGCCGCCCACAAAAAAGCCAACGTGCGGCCGGGCGCTGATCTGGGCCGCGAAGGCGCGCTGTTTTCCGGCATCGGCCCGGCATGAGCGCGGCCGTCCAGAATGCCAGCACGCTGGTCAATCCGTTCGCACCCTTCGATCCGGCCTTGCAGGCGGCGTTCGTCGTCGGCGTGCAGCTGGCGCTGGCCGAGGATGTCGGCGATGGCGACCGCACCGGTCTGCTGGTGCCCGTCGACCAACAGGTGGCGGCGCGGGTACTGGTACGCGAAGCGGCCGTGCTGTGCGGCGCGCCCTGGTTCGAGGCGGTCATGCATGCGCTCGATCCGGCCATCGCCATCGACTGGCGCTATCCTGAAGGCGCTCTGATGGCGGCCGACAGCATCGTGTGCATGATCAAGGCGCCGGCGCGGGCGCTGTTGACCGCAGAACGGGGCGCGCTGAATTTCCTGCAACTGCTGTCGGGCGTGGCGACCGCGACGCGCCGGTTCGTTGATGTGATCGAGGGTACGGGCGCCGCGATCCTGGACACGCGCAAGACCTTGCCCGGCCTGCGCCTGGCACAGAAATACGCAGTCCGCGTCGGCGGTGGCCGCAATCAGCGGCTGGCGCTTTACGACGGGATTCTGATCAAGGAAAACCACATCGCGGCGGCTGGCGGGATCACGCCGGCAATGGCTGCGGCCCTTGCCCTGGCGACCGGCGTGCCGATCCAGATCGAAGTCGAGAGCCTGCAGCAGATGGAAGAGGCGCTCGGCGCCGGTGCGGTATCGATCCTGCTCGATAATTTCAGCCTGCAGTCCATGCGTGACGCCGTCGCGCTCAATCGAGGGCGGGCCGTGCTGGAGGCCTCGGGCGGCGTCAACCTCACGACCGTGCGCGCCATCGCCGAGACCGGCGTCGACCGCATCTCCATCGGCAGTCTGACCAAGGACGTGCGAGCGACCGATTACTCGTTGCGGGTGATCGGCTGAGCCTGGTTCGTCAACCGTGCGATGCGGGTGACGACGCCGCTTCCATCTGCGCCCGGGCAGCGGCGCCGAGCCGGTTGGCTTCGATGAAGATGCGCTTGATCATCGGGTAGCGCAGGCGGATCCGCGATTCGATCGCATCGATCGAATTGGCCAGATCTTCACCCGAGATGGCGGGCATGAATTGCACGCCCAGCACCAGCAGCACATTCTCCGGGCCCAGGTACATGGTCAGAGGCCAGGCGGCGATCTCCACGTTCGGATCGGTTTCGGCCATGTCCTTGATGGCTTGTGCCGTCGTTTCTTCCACGCCTTCGCCCACCAGCA
>JACMRD010000157.1 GCA_014376645.1 Herminiimonas sp.
GTTGAATTCGTCGATATCGCCGGCCTGGTGGCGGGCGCTTCGAAGGGCGAAGGACTGGGTAACCAGTTCCTGGCGCACATCCGCGAAACCGATGCGATCGTCAATGTGGTGCGCTGCTTCGAGGACGACAACGTGATCCACGTCGCCGGCAAGATCGATCCGCTCGATGACATCGAAGTCATCCAGACCGAGCTGGCGCTGGCCGACATGTCGGCCGTCGAAAAGGCGATTCACCGCGAGAACAAGAAAGCCCGCTCCGGCGACAAGGATGCCGCCAAGCTGGTGGCCCTGCTCGAACGCATCATGCCGCATCTGGACAAGGCCGAGCCGGTACGCGCGATGGGGCTCGATGCCGAGGAAATGGCCTTGATCAAGCCGCTGTGTCTGATCACCGCCAAACCCGCCATGTACGTTGGCAACGTCTCCGATAGCGGCTTCAAGGACAATCCGCTGCTCGATAAACTCAGCGCCTATGCCAAGGCGCAGAATGCACCCGTGGTCGCTATTTGCGCCGCCATCGAATCCGAAATCGCCGATCTCGACGACGCCGACAAGACTGAATTCCTGGCTGACATGGGCATGGCCGAACCGGGCCTTGATCGCCTGATCCGCGCCGGTTACGAGTTACTCGGGCTGCAGACCTACTTCACCGCCGGCGTCAAGGAAGTTCGCGCCTGGACCATCCATCAGGGCGACACGGCGCCGCAGGCAGCGGGTGTGATTCATACCGATTTCGAGCGCGGCTTCATCCGCGCCCAGACCATCGCCTTTGACGACTTCATCCAGTTCAAGGGTGAAGCAGGCGCCAAGGATGCCGGCAAGATGCGCGCCGAAGGCAAGGAATATGTGGTCAAGGATGGTGACGTACTGAACTTCTTGTTCAACGTCTGACTCGGATGAGGCCTGGGCGTTCGGCATGACAGCCACCCTTGTCCAGACCGATGTTTCTTAAATTAAAGTTTAGTAAAAGAATTTTCAAGTCAGATAGACTCGGTTCGGTTGTCGGCTTGCCGACACCGACCTCCGGGTGCACTGGCCCGGCTTGCTGCGAACGCGGAATGTCCCGCATTTTTGATCTGGTGGCTCCGCCAGCAAAGGCCCATGCCGATCCCGTTGCAGTCCGAAAACAAGCAACTCCGCGAGCAACTCACGCTGTTGTTGGAACAGGCACGCTTGAATCAGCAGATCATGCAGCGTTACCAGGAATTCGATCTGCAGTTCATCGGCGCCGACAGCTTCCGCGAGCTGATCGATCGTATCTTCGAGACCCTGAGCGCGACCTCCGAACTCGACGTCGTGACCCTCACTCTGATCGACCGCGACCACGACATCCGCTCCATCCTGCGGGATCTGCGCATCGACCTGTCGAGCTATCCGAACCTCATGTTCATCGACGGCGGCGACCAGCTCGGCTGGTTGCGCACACGCTTGCAGAAGCCGCTGCTCGGCCGCTTCCACGCCGGCGAATACGGCTGCCTGTTCCCGCCCGAAGTACTGGCGCCGGCCAGCATCGCGATCGTACCGCTATTGCGCAACCGCAAAATGATCGGCGTGCTGTGCCTGGGCAGCCTCGATCAGCACCGTTTCGCAGCCGACATGGCGACCGATTTCATCGAGCACATGGCGGCCATCGTCGCAATCTGCCTGGAAAACGTCATCAACATCGAGCGCCTCAAGCATATCGGCCTGACCGACCCCCTCACCGCGGTCAATAATCGCCGCTACATCGAGCAGCGGCTGCAGGAGGAAGTCGGTCGTACCCGGCGCCA
>JACMRD010000158.1 GCA_014376645.1 Herminiimonas sp.
CGATTGCGCACTACAACACGATGGACGAGATCGACCGGCTGGTGCAGCATCTGGAGCGGGGATTCTGATGACGTAAAAAATGGGCAGTGCGGTGAATGCCGCGCTGCCCATTTTTGCCTTCTTGCTACGGATATTGCCAGCGGATTACTTCAGCGTGAAGTTCGTGACAACGCTGTTGGTGAGGATGCTCACTGGGGTCGATTGCGTCGTGAATCCCACTGCAGACGCTTCTACGCCATAGCTGCCGGCGCTGGCAGTCTGCGCGGCCAGCACCACTGGCAAGGCACCGGTGCCGAACGCACCGAGCATGGCAGCGCCTGTCGGCAAGCTCATGCCATAAGCCCCGGTCAGCAGATCGGCACCCTGGAATTTCACGGTCACGCTCGTCGGTGCGGCGCTGGCATAGGTCTGGATTGCACGGACCGAACCTTGCGCGATGATGGGCAGGACCGACCCGCTAATCCTGTTCATGCCGGATGCCGACAGTGCCAGTGGTGAGCCGCTGGTGCTGACCACCGTATTGGTCTTGGCCGTGACCGGTACGCCTGTCACCACATCGGTGGCAAAACCGTCAGCTGTGACGACGACCGTGTAGCCTGCGCCGGCAGCTGTCTGGGCTAATGGCGATAACGAAAACGCGCCGCTGGCATCTGGCACGGTACTCTTGATCACTACACCGTTCAACTGGGCACTGACAACCGGACGGGACGTCGACGGCACCACGCCGATGACGCCGTTGATGGCGCCGCTGACGACGGTCGGAATCACGGTGATGACCGGTTTCAGACCGTAGCTGCCATTGCCGCGTGTGACGATCGACTTGCAGGCGTCGAAGTCAAGCGTGAAGTCGGCCAGTGCGCCAGGGGCGACGTCGAATTCGTGGTTGAGCTTGATACCGCTCTGGACGGCGCTGGGTGTATCCAGCGTCGTCTCGGTACCACCGGTCGGTACGACGGAGTTGGCGAACGGTGCTGCGCTCGTGTTGCCGACCAGGACCAGCCGGGTCTGGGTGTAATGGCCGGCTGCCAGCGGCGCCTGGCCCAGGTCGGACAGGACGCCGTTGGTCAGGGTCAGCAGATTGATCTTGCGTGCCGGGTTCAGTGTCACGTCGGTCCAGCCGGCATCGGTGTCGCTGGCGGTGGCGCTCTGGTGTACGCGCACCTTGGCGACGGTTACGTTGACCGCATCGAATCCGCATGCCGGTGCATCGGTAAGAGTGAAGTGCACGGTGCCTGCCTGGGTGCTGGCCGGGTCCGTACCACCACCGCCGCCGCCGCATGCACTCAACAGGCCTGCTGACGCCAGGGCGGAGAGCAGCAATAGTTTAGGTTTTGAAATGATCATGATCGTCCCTCTGTAATGATGATGCGTACCCCTTTCAACCGGGTCCGCTGGCAAAGTGCCGTCGTGCAGAATTTGATACCGATGTTTCACCGGGGTGCAACCGCCGAGTCGTCTCGGATAATGTCGTACTTAAATTGCGATGCCCAATTACATGCTTTCACGACGCGAGGCACAACCCGGAAATTGTTTCTTTCGTGACATCTTGTAAGTGGCGGTCGCGGATGGTGCATCAGTCGCCATGTCGATCGCCGCATGTTCCGCAGTGCGAGGACAATCGATGAGTGCCCAAGTGATCAGTGCCGCAACCGTTGGACGCAATTATGCCCGGCAGATCGCTGCCTTTGAGTTCGGCAGGTCGCATATATTGCTTAAGAGATATATTTTTGGGACAGAGCTGGTTGCACGCACCCGACAGGTCGGGTGTCTTGCATCGCATTCGGCCTGACCACGTACGGCTCGCACTGTTTGGACACTACTCGTCACCCTGCGGCAACCTGATCGTGTACTGCCCCGGCTTTTCATCACGCACGATGGCCAGCATGTTGTGTTTCTGTGCGTCTTCCACCATCTCGCGAAACGAGCGGTAGCCGTAGGCCGATTCGGTGAAGCCGGGTTTGCGCCGCTTCATGGTCTGCTTGACCATCGAGCCCCACATCTTTTCTTCGCCGCGCTCGGCGATGAGCGCTTCGATGGTTTCGACGATCAGCTCGAAGCCGTCCTGACGCTTGTATTCCAGGCGTTCGTCCTCGTTCTTGTCTTCGATTTTTTCCTCGGTCTTTTCTTCGATCCTGTTGTCGGCCTTGTTGTCGGCCTTGTTGTCACCTTTGCCGTCGGCCCTGGCCGGCGCTACAGTCCGTCCGGACGTGGCCGGCGCAGTCTTGGCCGCAGTCGTGACGGCGGTCTTGCGAGCGGCCGGCTTGCGCTTGGTTTTCTGCTCACGCACCAGGTCGTCGTAGAAAATGAATTCGTCGCAATTTGCGCTGAGGAGATCGGAGGTCGAACTCTTGACCCCGATGCCGATCACGTACTTGTTATTTTCACGCAGCTTCGACACCAGCGGCGAAAAATCGGAGTCGCCGCTGATGATGACGAAGGCGTCGACGTGGGCCTTGGTGTAGCACAGGTCGAGCGCATCGACCACCATGCGGATGTCGGCCGAGTTCTTGCCGGACTGGCGCACGTGCGGGATCTCGATCAGCTCGAAGGCCGCTTCGTGCATGGTGGCCTTGAACTCCTTGTAGCGGTCCCAGTCGCAATAGGCTTTCTTGACGACGATGCTGCCTTTTAGGAGCAGGCGCTCGAGGACGGGGCGGATGTCGAACTTGTCGAACTTCGCGTCGCGTACGCCCAAGGCCACGTTCTCGAAGTCGCAGAACAGCGCCATGTTGGTAATTTCAGTTTGTCCTGCCATAAGATTCTTTCGAATATTCGATGTGTAGTGTCAGGGTGCGATCGTCGCAATTACCGGCGTGTGGTCGGACGGCTGTTCCCACTTGCGCGGTGCCTTGTCGATCACGCATGCGGTGCAACGCTGCGCCAGAGGAGCGGAGAGCAGGACATGATCGATACGCATGCCCATGTTGCGGCGAAACGCCATTTGCCGGTAGTCCCACCAGCTGAAGAGCTTGTCGGCCTGCTCGAAGATGCGGAAGGCATCCGATAGGCCCAGCCCGATCAATGCTTGCAGCGCGGCGCGCTCGGGCTCCGAGACCAGTACCTGACCGACCCACGTAGCCGGGTCGTGCACGTCGCGGTCGGTCGGTGCGATGTTGTAGTCGCCCAGCAGCGCCAGTTGCGGGTGCGCCGCCAGTTCGGCCGTGATCCAGGTCTGCAGCCCGGCCAGCCAGCGCAGCTTGTACTGGTACTTGTCGGATTCAAGAGATTGACCGTTCGGCACATACGCGCAGATCACCCGGATGCCGTCGATGGTGGCGGCGATCAGGCGCTGCTGTTCATCGGCGAAATGCGGATTGTTCCTGACCACGTCCTGCATCGGCCGCATGGAAATGATGGCCACGCCGTTGTAGGTCTTCTGCCCGGAGTAGACGACGTGGAACCCGGCCGCCTCGATCTCGGCGGCCGGAAACTTGTCATCGGTAAGCTTGGTCTCCTGCAGGCATAGCACCTCGACCGGATTGTCGGCCAGCCATTGCAGCACCTGCGGCAGGCGGACCTTGAGGGAGTTGACGTTCCAGGTAGCGATTTTCATGTTGTGGTGCACGGGGGCAAAAGGGAATCAGGGAACATCGGGTTCAATCGGTGAACGTGCGTCTGCACGGGCCCGATTGTAAACCCGAAAATCCCGAAATCCCCGTTCCGGCGCTCGTCTCCGTCAAATCGGCAGCGCCGGCGCCGCCAAGGCAACCACCTGCAGATCGACCCAATGCTCGACGCCATCATCGATCAGTGGGATGTAGCCGCCGTCGAAACCGATGCCGTCGAGGATGACGCCGATAGTCGTGCGCTGGACCGTGCCTGCGGGTGCCTGGATCACCATGATGTGATACGGCGTCTTCCGGTAACGGTAGGTCAGCTTGAACTGGGTCCAGTCGGCCGGCAGGCACGGCAGGAAGTACAGGCGATCGACCTCCAGTCGCAGGCCCAGCAGCGACTCCAGGATCAGGCGGTACATCCAGCCCGACGATCCCGTGTACCAGGTCCAGCCGCCGCGACCGACGTGCGGTGACACGCCATAGACGTCGGCTGCCACCACGTAGGGTTCGACCTTGTAGGTGGCGATGTCCTCGGCGGTAAGACCGTGGTTCACCGGATTGATCATCCCGAGCAGCTCCCACGCCCGCTCCGCATCGCCCAGGCGCGCAAACGCCATCGCGGTCCAGATCGCGGCATGCGTGTATTGACCACCGTTTTCGCGCACGCCGGGCACATAGCCGCGGATATAGCCTGGATTGAGATCCGACTTGTCGAACGGCGGATCGAGCAGCTGGATCAGCTTGGCGTCGCGTCGGACCAGGCGCGCATCGACGGCGCGCATCGCCGTCTCGGTGCGTTCCTTCGAACCGGCACCGGACAGGACTGCCCAGCTCTGCGAGATCGAATCGATCTGGCATTCCGGATTGCTGGCCGAGCCAAGCGGTGTGCCGTCGTCAAAATACGCGCGCCGGTACCAGCCGCCATCCCAGCCGTTGCGCTCGATGTCGACCTGCAGACGATTTGCTTCGTTGTGGCAGCGCTCCACGAAGGGCGCGTCGTGATGCAGACGGGCGATGTCGGCAAAGCGCATCAGCACGTCGTACAGGAAGAACGCCAGCCAGACGCTTTCGCCCTTGCCGTGTTCGCCGACCTTGTCCATGCCGTCGTTCCAGTCGCAGGAGCCGATCAACGGCAGGCCATGGACGCCGAAGCGCAGGCCGCGTTCGATCGCCCGCACGCAGTGTTCATAGAGCGTGGCGGAAAGGTTCGAGCGGGTCGGCAAATCGTAGTACGAGTCTTCGTCGTCTCGTACTTCGCGTCCCTGCAGGAAGGGCGCGTTTTCGCCCAGCACGCCGGTGTCGCCGGTGCAGGTGACGTAACGGTGCACCGCCAGCGGCAGCCACAGGTAATCGTCCGAACAGTGGGTACGCACGCCGCGGTCCGACGGCGGATGCCACCAGTGCTGGACGTCGCCTTCGACGAACTGGTGTGCCGCGCACAACAGCAGATGCTCGCGCACCAGACCGGGTTTGGCATGCACCATCGACATCACATCCTGCAACTGGTCACGGAAGCCGAAGGCGCCGCCCGACTGGTAATACCCGCTGCGCGCCCACAAGCGGCAGGCGATCGTCTGGTACATCAGCCAGCCGTTGACCAGCACGTTGACGGCCGGGTCGGGTGTCTCGATCTGAACTGCGCCGAGGGTCTGCTGCCAATGCGCGTGGACGGCGTCGAGTTCTTCCCGTGCCGCAGCGGTTCCGCGACAACGCTGCACCAAGTTGCTGACGTCGGCGCTGCGGCGTCCTGCGACGCCGAGGATGAAGACGATTTCCCGTTGCTGGCCATCGGCCAGCTCGAACGGCACCTGGATCGCTGCACACGGATCGAGCCCGGCGCCGAGACGCCCGGAGAGACGCGTGCGCGACAACGCCGCCGGGTTCTGCAATGACCTGTTGCGGCCGATGAATTCGGTACGGTCGCCGGTGACCGTCATGGCCTGGGCATCGACATAAAAGAACGCGATCCGCTCCGGGAATTCGGTGTTGTAGGCATTCTTTGCAAACAGTGCGCCCGTGACCGGATCGGCTTCGGTGATGACATGCATGGCAGTTTTTGCGCGCAGGTCGCCCATGACCCATTCCACGTAGCCCGTAGCCGACATGCGCCGCGCAGCGCCTGAATCGTTGCGCACCTTGAGCACCGAAAACTTGATCGATGCATCGAGTGCGACGTAGATCCAGAGCTCGGACGCAATACCGTCCTCGGTATGCTCGAAGACGCTGTAGCCGAAACCGTGGCGGGTGCGATAGCCGCCCTGGCCACGGCGCGGCAGTGGCGTCGGCGACCAGAAGCGGCCGCTGTCTTCGTCGCGCAGGTATATCGCTTCGCCACTACTGTCGGAGACCGGATCGTTGTTCCATGGCGTGAGGCGGAATTCATGCGCGTTCTCACCCCAGGTATAGGCTTGTCCGCTTTCGGAGACAACGCTGCCGAAGTGGGTGTTGGCCAGAACGTTCGACCAGGGCGCCGGGGTGCGCTGGCCGTCGCTGGTATCGATTACGTATTCGCGGCCATCGGCTGAGAAGCCGCCGAAGCCGTTGGTCAGGATCAAGTCCTGCTGCGGCATGCGCAGGACCGGGTCGGCCGCCGCCGGTGCGGTGCGTGACGGCACCAGCGCCGGCATCCGAAGGTCGGCCGCGCCGCGCCGGTTGATCTGCTCCGCCAGCGAGCCATGGCTGTCGGACACGATGACGCGCGCCACCGATTGCAGCAGGATACGGTCCTCTGTGGCGACCTGCTCGGCCTGGCGCACGAAGATACCACCCGGACGATCGATCGTCTGGGCGTCGGCAACGGAGGCAATCAGCCCCATGATCTGTTCCTGCAGGATCTGCCGATAGCTGGCGTGATCCTCGTTCCAGATCACCAGATCGACCGCCAGGCCGCGCAGGCGCCAGTAGGCATGTGCCTGCACCAGTTGCCGCGCCAGTTCGATATGCGACTGGTCCTTGATCTGCAGGAGGACGATCGGCAGATCGCCTGAGATGGCATAACTCCACAGGCCCGACTGGCCGCGGTGATTCCTGATCAGTACGCTGGCTTCGGCACGCAGATGCGCGTTCGCATAGATGATCGAGTTGGCGAGGCGGCTGTAGAGCTGTGCCTCGGCTTCGCTGGCATTGAGCTGGCGCAGCACGACCTGGCTATGGGTCCACGCCAGTTCGAAGACGCGATCGGCCAGATGGCGGTCATGATATTTCTCGACCAGCGCGACGCTGGCCTCACGGGTGTCGGCCATGCCGGTGACGATGTCGATCACCACCGTCTGCTCCGGTTCCAGCGTGATGCGTTGGCGGATGGACGCGATCGGGTCCAGCACCGAACCGGCGCTGCCGGACAGATCGGCGACCTTGAGTGCCTGCGGCGACTGCGCGGTATTGCCGCGTCCGATGAATTGCATGCGGTCGGTTTCGAACGAGACCGCTTCGGCATCGGCGCCATGAACGGCCATCAGGTGGAACATCCACGGCATGACTTCATGCAGGGAGCGCGGGCGACGGGTGCAAAGGATGGCCGGTTGATCGTGCAGCAGTTCGGTCTGCACGAACAGGTTCGAAAACGCCGGATGGGCGTCGTCGGCTGCCGACGGAGCCAGCACCACTTCGGCGTAGCTGGTCAGGTCGATGGTGCGGCGTTGACGGGAGCGGTTGACGATCCGGGTGCGGCGCAACTCGATGTCGTCTTCCGGCGAGACCACGATCTCGGTATGCATTTCCAGTTCGTTGTCGGTGCGACGGAATTCGGCTCGGCCTTCGGAGAAGATGACTTCGTAATTTTTCGGCTGCACCAGGGTGGGTTGCAGCGCGGTCGACCAGAACTTGCCGTCGGCCACGTCGCGCACGTAACAGAAGGTACCCCAGTTGTCGCGGGTGCCATCTTCGCGCCAGCGGGTGACCGCCAGATCGCGCCAACGGCTGTAGCTGCCGCCGGCACTGGTGACCATGACGTGGTAACGGCCGTTCGACAGCAGCTGGATGTCGGGCGTGCGGTTGTCGGTGCGCGTGATGACGCGCATCGGCATCGCGTGCTCGCCGGTTTCCGAGCGGATGTCGGCCAGTTCGGTGGTGTTGGCGTAGGCAGCCGTCGGTTTTGGAATGCGTTCCTGCAGCAGCAGGATCGCCGACTGCAGCAGCGGGTCGGACGTGAAACGCTTCTGCATCGGTTGATCCAGGAGCAGATACGCCAGCGACAGGAAGCCCATGCCTTGGTGATGGACCATGAACGAGCGGATCAGCGCGAACGACTGTCCGCGCGGCAGGCGCGACTGCGTGTAGTCGACCGCTTCGTACATGCCGAAGCGGCCTTCGAAACCGTCGTCCGACAGTCGCATCAAATTGGCGCAGGCTGCTTCTGGCGCCACCATCAGCGCCATCATCGAAGCATAAGGCGCGACCACCAGGTCGTCGCCGAGGCCGCGCTTCAAGCCCAGGCCCGGTACACCAAAGGCGCGGTATTGGTAGTTCAGGCTGGCGTCGAAGGTGTTGAAGCCGGATTCCGAAATTCCCCACGGCACATTGCGCTGTGTCCCGTATTCGATCTGGCGCTGCACTGCCGACTTGAAGGTCTGGTCGAGCAGGGTGTTGTCGAAATTCGGCATCACCAGCAACGGCATCAGATACTCGAACATCGACCCGCTCCAGGACAGCAGAATCGGTTCGCCGCCGGCGACCGTGAGCTGGCGTCCCAGCGCAAACCAGTTGTCTTGCGGGATCTGTCCCTGCGCGATCGCCACGAAGCTGCCCAGCCGGGCCTCCGAGGCCAGCAGGTCATAGAAGCTGAGGTCGCGACGGCGCTCGGAAAGGTTGTAGCCGATTGCCAGCAAGTTGGTGGCGGGGTCGTACAGAAAGCCGTATTCCATCTGCGCGAAGTCGGCCACCTGTAATGCCAGGCGATCGATCTGCTGGATGCGCTCGGCGGCGTGCAGGCTGGCCTGTTCGATCAGCGGCTTGACGGCGGGATCGGCATTGCTGCTCTGTAGCCGCGCCATGTGGCGCAGGGTGGGGATGGCGTCGAGCTGTTGCAAGATGGCCGGGTCGACACCGTCGGCAATCAGCCATGGCGCCTGCGCCGTGAGTTCATGCAACGCATCCTGGCACTGGCGCGCCAGCGTACGCGCCCACCAGTTGCGGGGTGTCTCAGGTATGACCTCGAGAGTCGAGACGAAACCATGTGCATGCCGTTTCAGGCGCTCCAGCGTGATCATGGTCGATGATAGCGTGGCCGGTGGATTGCGCATCGCGTTGGCCAGTTCGTCGGCGAAATGGATCAGATCCGGATTGCCCGCGAGGTCGATCGGTGCGACCGGCGCATCGGTTACCGACGTGGCTGCAGCCGTGCCGGCGTCCAGCAGCGTCTGCAGGGCGTCGTCGATACCCCGCCAGAGATGGGGCGAGACGATCGGCGCCGACGCCAGGTCGAGCAGGCCGGGACGCAGCGTCAGCAGGTGCGCCGCGAGGTTGCCGCTGTCGACGGTGGAGATATAGATCGGCAGCAGTGGCTTGAGGTACTCGGTGTCGTACCAGTTGTAGAAATGGCCTTGATGGCGTTCCAGTGCCGCCATGGTGCGCAGGGTGTTGGCGGTGCGTTCGAGCAGCTGACCGGCCGGAATGTAGCCAAAGTCATATGCCGCCAGATTCGCCAGCAGCGACAGACCGATATTGGTCGGCGAGGTGCGGCGGGCGACGACGGCCACTGGCGCTTCCTGCACGTTGTCCGGCGGCAGCCAGTTGTCTTCCGGCCCGACATAGGTTTCGAAAAATCCCCAGGTCTTGCGCGACAGACGGCGCAGGAATGCCGTCTGCGACGCGTCCATGGCCGGCTGGATGCGGCGCATCGGACGACTGATCGACCAGGCAATGAAGGGCGCCACCAGCCACAACAGCAGGACGGGTGCAGCACTGATCAGGGTCTGCGGATGCCGTGCTGCCAATACCAGCGCGACGACGATGGCCAGCGCCGGCGAGAACCACATCGTGCGCAGCGTGCCGCCGAACAGGTTGTGACTGGCATGATGATTTCGACCCGACGGCTTCCATTCCAGCAGGCGGCGATGGGACACCAGCAGGCGCCAGTTGGTCCGCACGATGGCGTCGGTGCTGAACCAGGCTTCGTACGGCAGGAATGTCAGGGTCAGGCAGGCATGGGTGAGGTGATGCCCGGCCGTTCGCATCGCTCCGCGAAGATGCTGGCGCAGCAGTACTTCGTCGGGCTTGCGCAGGAGGTCCAGTATCGAGGCGCAGATCGCCGTGATCAGAATGATCCCGACCAGCAGGGCAGTCCACAGTCGGGCGGTTGGCAGTAGCGCCCATCCGACGATCAGCAGCGCCACCAGCATGGCCGGCACGCCGCTGCGGCGCAGGTTGTCGAAGAGCTTCCAGCGTGACAGGGCCGACAGGGGATTCTTCACGGGTGTGCCGGCCGCTGTGTCGGTGCCGGCAGTGTCGGCAGTGTGATGGGCTGTGCCATTGGTTCCGGCCGGCACGCGCGGCAAGAGCCACGAGGTCAGTTGCCAGTCGCCGCGAATCCAGCGATGCCGGCGCGCGACGTCGGCGTGATAGCTCGACGGGTATTCCTCGAACAGCAGTACATCCGAAATCAGCCCGGCCCGGGCGTAGCAGCCCTCGATCAGATCGTGCGACAGGATGCGGTTTTCCGGGAAACGTCCGGCAAACGCCTGCTCGAAGGCATCGACATCGTAAATGCCCTTGCCGACGAATGAGCCTTCGCCGAAGACGTCTTGGTACACGTCGGAGACGGCGCGAGTGTAGGGATCGATACCCGCTTCGCCGCCGCACAGCAGTTCGTAGAACGAGGCATCGACCGCCGGCAGGCTGGTCGCCACCCGTGGCTGCAGGATGCCGTAGCCGTGCGTGATGCGCTGCAGGGCCGGATCGTAGACCGGCCGATTCAGCGGATGCGCCATGGCAGCCACGAACTGGCGTGCGGCTTCGCGCGGCAGTTGGGTATCGGTGTCGAGCGTGATGACGTACTTGATCGTCGGCAGCGCCGTGACGTCGCCCACCATCAGCGAAAAAGGCCCGGTGAGCCCGCCGCGCATCAGGCAGTTCAGGTCGCCGAGCTTGCCGCGTTTGCGCTCATGGCCCATCCAGGCGTTTTCCTGCGGGTTCCAGCGGCGCGGACGATGCAGCAGGAGGAACGGTGCTGTCGCGGGATAGGCCAGGTTCAGCCGTTCGATGGTTTCGCGGGCATGGCGTTCCAGCCCTGCGTCTGCATCCGTGTGCTCGGTCGCGGCGTCGGCAAAATCCGTGAGCAGGCAGAAGCGCAATTGCGGATCGCGGTTGGCCAGAAAGCGCACTTCCAGTGCCTCGGCCAGGTCGTCGATGCCGTGCAGGCTCGTCAGCAATGTCGGCACGACGACCAGTGTCGGCAGTGCCGGTGGAATGCCGTTCCTGAAGTCCATGCGCGCAAGCGGTTTCGGTACTGCCAGCAGGGTGACGATCCAGTTCACCAGCGCCAGTCCGAAATGGCTGGCGGCGATCAGCGCCGGCAGCGCCAGCACCGCCAGGACCCACGGTTCCAGCCCTTCCTGCCAGCCGATCGCCAGCAGGCTTGCGGTTGCCACCAGCGAAAGCGCCAGGATCGAACCGAGGTACAAGCGCAGCGGCGCCCGGCGGGCGCAGCGCTGGAGGGCTTCGAAGCGTGGTAACCGGACCTGTGCTTCTTTTTCCAGCAGCACCAGGCCGTCGTCGATCAGGTAATACCCGACGTGGGCACGCCGGTCGTCGAGCCCGTACGCTTCGGCCGCCAGTTCGGTCAGTGCGATGGCCTGACCGGCGATCTCGACCTCGGACCGGGCGGAACATTTTGCAATCTTTTCGATGATGTGCCGGTAATGGTCACGGGTGGCGAAATCCATGGCGGGATAGACGCCGCTGCGGTCGGTGCGCAGGATGGTCTCGACCATGCTCGAGGTCTCGACGAATTCACGCCATTCCATGGCGCCCAGGAAGCGCAGGCTGCCGATGCTGTTCGATACCGACACCTGGTCAGCGGCCTGTTGCTGTGCTTCCTGCTGCACCAGTTGTTCGATGGTCAGGCCCGATTCCGACAGGCGTTGTGCGACCCAGGTCAGGGGCAGCGTCAGCGCCGGGCTCTGGCCGCGCAACCTGCGCGCCAGTTCCGCCACGAATGCGGTCTCCAGCGGCGGCTCCGAGCGCGCCATGTCCGCCACGCTCAGGATCAGGCTGCTCGGATCTTTTTCAGCGATCGCCGTCATCTGGTCGGCCCAGGTGTCGGCGAGATGGCGGCTCTCGCGGCTGGCGATGAGGCGTGCGGCGACGCGACGCAGGTTCTCGATCAGCGCCAGCCGCAACATGATCGGGATCGCCCACAGCTCGCCCAACCGCAGCGGCGTCACCTGCTGATAAGCGGCGATGAAGCGGCGCAGGTTTTCCGGATCGACCCGGCCGTCACCGTGGGAAATCGTTTCCAGAGCGATGTCGTATACCCGCGGTTGGCCGGCCGACGGGCCTTTTTCCAGACGTGGCAGTTCCTTGCTGTAGCCCTTCGGCAAATGCCGCTTGGCGGTGCGGATCTGCTCCTCGATCAGGTAAAAATTATCGAGCAGCCATTCTGCCGCAGGCGTCAGCTGGCGATCTTCCTGGACTGCGCTGGTGAGCACCGAACAGGCATTGAGCAGCACGGCCTCATTGTTGGCCAGACGGCTGAGCAATTGATCGCGAACCTTGCCGCGCTGCACGCTGTGGGTCTGCGCCAGGCTCTTGCCATGGTGTTCCATCTGCACGGTGCTGAACAGCTCTGCGCGCAGTGGTAATTCATCTTCGCTCTTGCCGCGGCCACCATCCTGAATCAGGGCGTGTCGCGAATTGAGTAGTGCATCGAGGAGGGCAGGTCGGGCGACTTTCAATGGCGGCGTCTCTTTCTATCGGCCAGGCCGCCGGCAGCGCGGACCGCGAAAGCCACGGGAGTCGTCGCCTGCGGTGATCCGCGCATCGTCGCATTGGCGGTGGGCGGTACCGCTGCAAGACCATGAAGCTCGTAAAGCTCGTGGTGCGGAAAGGTTGGCAGCCTGGTTCAAGCATGGATCGGAAAGAGCGGGTCGCCGTACGGCACGGACGACCGGGTTCTATCCATCCGATCCTAATGCAAAAGCGTCAAGAATGCAGTTCGGTAGCGCACATACGATCGAGATAGCAAGTGCTGGACAAATAAAAAAGGGCGCACCGCAGTGCGCCCTTTCGGGTTCCGAGCCGGGTCCGGTTACTGACCGGCGCGCTGCAGCAGGAACGCCGTCAGCAGGGGGACCGGACGTCCGGTCGCGCCCTTGGCCGCGCCGCTCTTCCAGGCCGTGCCGGCGATGTCCAGATGGGCCCAGGTGTACTTGCGGGTGTAGCGTTCCAGGAAGCAGGCGGCCGTGATGCTGCCACCACCGGGCGTACCGATGTTGGCCATGTCCGCAAAATTCGACTTCAGCTGATCGTTGTAAGCCTCGCCCAGCGGCATGCGCCAGGCGGTGTCGCCGCTGCTCTTGCCGGCAGCCAGCAGGTCGTTGGCGAGTGCGTCGTGCGCCGCATCGTCGCGGGTGAACAGGCCGCTGTTGTGATTGCCCAGCGCCACCACGCAGGCGCCGGTCAGCGTGGCAATATCGACCACCACGGCTGGCTTGAAGCGTTCGACATAGGTCAGCGCGTCACACAGGATCAGGCGACCTTCGGCATCGGTGTTGAGGACCACGATGGTCTGTCCCGACATCGAGGTGACGATATCGCCAGGGCGGGTGGCGCTACCGGAGGGCATGTTCTCGCAGGTCGGAATGACGCCGATGACGTTGAGCTTGAGCTTCATCTCGGCGATCGCGCGGAAGGTGCCGAGCACGGACGCTGCGCCGCACATGTCGTACTTCATTTCATCCATGCCGGCGCCCGGCTTCAACGAAATGCCGCCGGTGTCGAACGTGATGCCCTTGCCAACCAGGACCGTCGGTGCATCCTTGGCCTTGCCGCCCATGTGCTTCAAGACGATGAATTTCGGTGGCTCGACGCTGCCGTTGGTCACCGACAGGAAACTTCCCATTTTCAGTGCTTCCATCTGCTTGCGGTCGAGGATCTCGATGCCGAGCTTGAAGTCACGCGCCAGTTTCTTGGCCGTTGTGGCCAGGTAGGTCGGGGTGCAGATGTTCGGTGGCAGGTTGCCCAGGTCCTTGGTCAGCGCCACGCCGTTGGCGATCGCCTCTGCCTGCGCGATCGCGGCGCGGCCGGCATCCTGCGCGGAGGCCGACAAAACGACGGCCAGCTTCTTGACGCCGTGGACGCTGTCGTCCTTCTGGCTTTTCAGGCCGTCGCTGCGGTACGCGCCTTCGTTGGCTGCCATGACGACGCAACGGACCGTCCACGCTGCATCGCGACCGACGATCGATTCGCCCGGCAACGCCAGCACCGCATCGGCGGCGCCCAGGTTTGCCAGAACGCGTACCACGGCGTGCACGGCGCTGCTAAAATCCTTTTCCGTGATCTCCTCATTCTTGCCCAGGCCGACCAGCAGGATCCGATCGGCGACAACGCCTTCGATCTTGCGTAACAGCAGGGTGCTGCCTGGCTTGCCGCTGATGTCGCCGGACTTCAGCGCTGCGCTGATGGCACCCTTGGCATCGAGCTGCTGCGCGGCTGGCGACAGCTTCTTGTTTTCGTACACGCCGACTACGATACAGCCGGTTTTGACAGCAATGATGGTAGTCTTTGCGTCGAATGTTTTTATGCTAAAGTCCATTTGGCTCTCCGTTATCCAAACGCAATTATAATCTTCTAATGATCTTTCAGCGCGCGCTACGTCGCGAATTGCTCAGTACCGCCGGCGCCGTTTTCACTGCTTTGTTTACGATCATCATCACGGTCATGCTGATCCGAATTCTCGGACAAGCCGCTGGCGGCAAAGTGGCGTCGCAGGACGTGATCCAACTGATCGGTTTCGCCGCACTCACCGTCCTTCCGGTTCTGCTCATCAACACCGGCTTCATCTCCGTGCTGCTGGTGGTCACCCGCAGCTACCAGGATTCCGAAATGGTGGTTTGGTTCACCGCCGGCATGAGCCTGTCGCGCTGGATCCGTCCGGTGCTGACCTTCGGCGCGCCGCTGGTGGTGATGACCGCACTGCTCAGTTTCGTCGTCACGCCCTGGGCCCACAAGCAGAGCGCGGAATTCCGCGAGCGCTTCGAAAAGCGCGAAGACATCGCCAAGGTTTCGCCGGGCAAGTTCCAGGAGTCCGCCAGCTCCGACCGCGTCTTCTTCGTCGAGGGCATCTCGGGTGATACCGGCAGGGTCAAGAATGTCTTCGTCAATACCATCAAGAACGGTCGCGCCAGCGTGGTCGTGGCCAAGGAAGGCAAAATGGAGTTCAACAGCGCCGGCGACAAGTTCCTGGTGCTCTCCAAGGGCCGGCGCTACGAAGGTGTGCCGAACCAGTCGGATTTCCAGATGATGGAATTCGAACGCTACGGTGTTCTGGTCAGCCGCCAGGCGCAGGCCATCGGTGGCGAAGGATCGGCGCGCACGCTGCCGCTGATGCAATTGATCGCCAACCCGACCGGGCCGAATCGCGGCGAATTGCTGTGGCGTTGCGCGCTGCCACTGATGAGCCTGTTGCTGCTGGTGGCGGCAATTCCGCTGGGCTTCGTCAATCCGCGCGGCGGCCGGTCCGCGAACGTGCTGATCGCATTGATCTTGTATGTCGTCTATAGCAACATGATCAGCGTGTTTCAGTCGGCGGTGGCTCAGGGACGCCTGGCACTCGCGATCGGCTGGTGGCCGATGCATCTGACCGCCATCCTCGCGATCGTTCTGATGTTTTCATGGCGACTCAAGATGAACAGCGTTCATCATCCGCTCGCGGTGTGGGGACGCGTTAAGCGCAGCCTGTTCTCGCAGCGGTCGTCGTCATGATCAGCGTACTCCAGCGTTATTTTGCGCGCGAAATCATTCGCTCGGTATTATTCGTACTGCTGGCTTTTTTGGTGTTGTTCGCGTTCTTTGACTTGATCAATGAGCTACCCAACGTAGGTCGTGGAGGATACAGGATCCAGCACGCATTCCTTTTCGTATTGCTTGGTCTGCCGGGCTATACCTATGAGCTGATGCCGATCGCCGCGCTCATCGGTACCATCTACGCGCTGGCGCAATTCGCAGCCCGCTCGGAGTTCACCATCATGCGGGTGTCGAGAATGTCGACATCGATGGCGATCTGGATGCTGGCCCGGATCGGCGTGTTGTTTGTCGGCCTGACTTTCCTGTTCGGCGAGTTTATTTCCCCTCAGACGACCGAAATCGCCCAGAAGCTCAAACTGCAGGCAAAAGATGCGGGCTTGTCTCATGAGTTTCGTTCGGGACTCTGGGCCAAGGATGTTATTCGTGAAAAAGGTATAACGGGCGAGGTGATCGGATCGCGGTTCGTCAATGCAAAGGAAATGCGTCTAGACGGCAAGCTGATCGGTGTGAAACTGTATGAATTCGATCGGGATTTTCGGTTGACCGCATTGATCCGGGCCGAGCAAGGCGATTATCGTGGTGCAAACCGATGGAACCTGACCAACGTGTCCGAGACAAGATTCGCAGCGAATTCCACCGGACCTCAGGCATCGATCAAGGAATTTTCCGAAGCGATTTCAAGCAAGAGCATGGCCCAGAGCGAGCTCGTGTCCGAAATTACACCGGAAATCCTTTCTGTACTGTTTGCCGATCCGGATCGCATGTC
>JACMRD010000159.1 GCA_014376645.1 Herminiimonas sp.
GACGAACCGATGATCGAGATGAACATGACGCCGCTGATCGACGTCATGCTGGTGTTGATCATCATGCTGATCATCACGATTCCGATCCAGAATCATGCGATCAACTTGAACATGCCGGTCGGCACACCGCCGCCGCCGACGGCGCCACCGGTCGTGGTCACGATCGACGTCGATTTTGACGGTACCGTGCTGTGGGATGGCGTGGTCGTCCCCGACCGCGGTCAGCTCGAGGCGCGCATGCAGCAGGTGGCGTCGCAAGCCAACCAACCGGAAGTGCATCTGCGTCCCAACAAGCTGGTGGCGTACAAGTCGGTGGCAGCGGTCATGGCCTCGGCACAACGCATCGGCGTAACCAAGATCGGCATGATCGGCAATGAGCAGTTCATGCAGTAAGATTCGGTTTGCAGCACGGTCTCATCCGTAATTGAATGATCGGCAGGCATCCCCTGCCGATTGTCGTTTTGATTGGAAGATTTTCATGACAACTGCACTCCCCGCCCGCCTCAAACTCATCGCTGTCCTGGTCGCCGCGATTGGCATCAATGTCGCCACTGGCCTCATCGGCGTCGCACCGGCGGCCCATGCGCAGGCCAAGGAAAGCGTCCGACCGGAACTGGCCAAGCCGCTGCAGGCGGCGCAGGATGCCATCCGCGCGCAAAAATTCAAGGAAGCGCTGAACCGGCTGCAGGCGGTCGACGCCATCGGCGGCAAGACGCCGTTCGAAACCTACATGGTCGACCGCACCCGGGGTGCCGCCGCCATGGGTGCTGGCGAAAACGAACTGGCGGGACGCTCCTTCGAATCGGCACTCAATTCAGGCCGCATGAACGCCGGCGACCAGGCCAAGGTGGTACAGGCACTGATCAGTCTTTACTATCGTGCGCAGGATTATCCAAAGGCGATCGTGTGGATGCAGCGCGCCATCAAGGACGGCACCGCCGACAATGAGACACGGGCTCTGCTGGTGCAGTCGTATTACCTGAGCGGCGACCTGCCGCGCGCCCAGAAGGAGCTGCAAAACGACATGGCCGCCGCCGACCGCGCCGGCCGCGCCCCGACCGAATCGCAGTTGCAACTCATGGCGAACCTGGCGTCGAAGTCCAACGACAAGGCCGCCTACGTCGCCACCATGGAACGCCTGGTCGCCAACTACCCGACCAAGGCCTACTGGGCCGACCTGCTCTCGCGGGTGCAGGGCAAGCCCGGCTTCGCCGATCGCCTCGTGCTGGACCTGGACCGCCTCAAGCTGGCGCTCGGTCAGCTGAGCACCACCGCCGATTACATGGAAATGTCGCAACTGGCGCTGCAGGCCGGCTTCCCGGCCGAGGGCAAGAAAATCGTCGAACTCGGATTCAGCAAGGGCGTGCTCGGCACCGGCGCCGAAGCGGCACGCCACAAACGGCTGCAGGACCTGGCCAACAAGAATGCTGCCGAGGATCTCAAGGCAATGGCTGCCAATGAAGCCGAAGCCCAGAAGGACAAGGACGGCACCGCGCTGGTCAACCTCGGGTACGACCTGGTCACGGCCGGCCAGACCGACAAGGGAATCGCCCTGATGCAGGCCGGGATCACCCGCGGCGGCCTGAAGCGGCCGGACGACGCGCGCCTGCACCTGGGTTTGGCCTACCTGCAGGCCGGCAAGAAGGCCGAGGCGATCAAGGCCTTCAAGACCGTGCAGGGTACCGACGGTGCTGCCGATCTGGCCCGTTACTGGATCATCCTGACCAACCGCCCGATGGCGTAAGGATATGGAAGGCCGGCTCCCGGGCCGGCCGGAATGGCTGTGATAGACTCTTTTGATGCAGTTTCCCGGCACACGTCGTTGCAACTGCACGCGTTGCGCCCGATCTGCCACCCTGTCCCGACCTGAACCGGAGCCCGCCATGCCGACTCGACGCCTGCTGCTTTCCGCCCTACTCGCCACTGCCGTCGCCAGCCTCACGATCGCCGCGCCGGCACTGGCGCTGGAGCGGCCTTTCCCGCCGCACGCGAAACGCGGCACCATGCGGCCGGACCTGTTTCCATCCGTGATCATCGATGGCAAACCGCGCATCCTTACCGCCGGCGCCCGGATCTGGAATGCAGAGAATACGATCGAGATGCCGGCGTCCCTGCCGGTGCGCAATGTGGTGGTCAATTACACCGAGGACGATGCAGCCTACATCGACCGGATCTGGATCCTGTCGGCTGACGAAGCCGCGCAGACACCGAAGCAGCAGAACATCAATCAACCGCGTCCGTAACCAACCGGGCGCCATTTTCGCCATAATCAGTGAGCACCATGCAGAAAAAAGTCTTCATCAAAACCTTCGGCTGCCAGATGAACGAGTACGACTCGGGCAAGATGGCCGACGTGCTCGGCGCCGCCGACGGCATGATCAAGACCGACCGCCCGGAAGATGCGGACGTGATCCTGCTCAACACCTGTTCGGTGCGTGAAAAAGCGCAGGAAAAAGTCTTCTCGGACCTGGGCCGGCTGAAGGAACTCAAGCGCCTGAAGCCGGAGCTGGTCATCGGCGTCGGCGGTTGTGTCGCCTCCCAGGAAGGCGCGGCGATCCTGAAGCGCGCGCCGTACGTGGACGTAGTGTTCGGCCCGCAGACCCTGCACCGCTTGCCGGCGCTGATCGACGAGCGGCGCCGCAGCGGCATCTCGCAGGTCGACATCAGCTTTCCGGAAATCGAGAAATTCGATCACCTGCCGCCGGCCAAGGTCGACGGCGTCACGGCCTTCGTCTCGATCATGGAAGGGTGCAGCAAGTACTGCAGCTATTGCGTGGTGCCGTACACCCGTGGCGAAGAAGTCTCGCGCCGCTTCGACGACGTGCTCGCCGAGATCGCCGGCCTGGCCGCCCAGGGGGTGCGCGAAGTGACGCTCCTCGGCCAGAACGTCAACGCCTACCGTGGCGTCATGGCCGATGGCGAGATCGCCGATTTCGCGCTCTTGATCGAATACATCGCCGAGCTCGAGGGCATCCTGCGCATCCGCTACGTGACCAGCCATCCGAAGGAATTCACCCAGCGCCTGATCGACACCTATGCCAGGGTGCCGAAGCTGGTCAATCACCTGTACCTGCCGGCCCAGCACGGCGCCGACCGCATCCTGGCGGCCATGAAGCGCGGCTACACCGGGCTCGAATACAAGTCGATCCTGCGCCGGCTGCGCGAAGTACGCCCGCAGATCCGCATTTCATCGGACTTCATCGTCGGTTTCCCCGGCGAGGATGATGCCGACTTCGAGGCGATGATGAAGCTGATCGAGCAGGTCGGCTTCGACAACAGCTTCAGTTTCATTTTCAGCAAGCGGCCCGGCACGCCGGCGGCGAACCTCGACGACGACACGCCCCATGCAGTAAAGCTGGCCCGTCTGCAGCGGCTGCAGGCCGTGATCGACGCCAACACGCGCCGCTTCAGCGCCGAGATGGTCGGCACCGTGCAGCAGGTACTGGTCGAAGGACGCTCGAAAAAACATCCCGACGAACTGCAGGGCCGCACCGAATGCAACCGGGTCGTCAATTTTACCGCCGGCGCGGATGCCGACGCGGGGGATCTGACCGGACAACTGGTCGACCTGCGCATCAGCGAGACCCAAGGCTATACCCTGCGCGGCGAGATGCTCGCCGCATCGGCCACCCACGCACTCCATCCAGACACCGCCTGCCATTGAAAACCCCTGCTGCCTCGCAACCGCTGTACTTCACGCCTGATCCGATCGACAACCTGCGGCTGGCACATCTGTGCGGGCCGATGGATGAAAACCTGCGGCAGATTTCGGCGGCGCTCGACGTCACGATTTTCCGCCGTGGGGAAAAATTCATCGTCGGCGGACACAACGCCGAGCGCGCCGTCGCGATCCTCGAACAGTTCTATGCCATCGCCGACAAGGTCGTGTCGATCGAAGAGGTGCAGCTGGCGCTGGTCGAACAACGCGCCGGCATGGCGCCGGCCGAAGTGCATGCGGCGCCGATCGCGAGCAAGTCGCGGCGCAAGGCGACAGGTACCGTAACCGCCCTGCCGGCCGCGGCCGGCGCCGAAGACCCGGTCCTCAAGACCCGCCGCAGCGACCTGCGCGGACGCACCCCGCATCAGCTGGCTTACATCAAGTCGATCCTGGAGCACGACGTGACGTTCGGCGTCGGCCCGGCCGGCACCGGCAAGACCTACCTGGCGGTAGCCTGCGCGGTCGACGCGCTGGAACGCGATGCCGTCAAGCGCATCGTGCTCACGCGCCCGGCGGTCGAAGCCGGCGAGCGCCTGGGTTTCCTGCCGGGCGACCTGTCGCAGAAGATCGATCCGTACCTGCGCCCGCTGTACGACGCGCTGTACGACCTGCTGGGCTTTGACCGTACCCAGAAAATGTTCGAGAAACAGGCCATTGAGATCGCGCCCCTGGCCTACATGCGCGGGCGCACCCTGAACCATGCCTTCGTGATCCTCGACGAGGCGCAGAACACGACGCCCGAGCAAATGAAGATGTTCCTGACCCGGATCGGCTTCGGCAGCAAGGCCGTGATTACCGGTGACGTCACCCAGATCGACCTGCAGCGCACGCAGCGCAGCGGCCTGGTCGATGCGGTCGGCATCCTCGAGGATGTGCGCGGCATCGCCTTCTGCAACTTCACCAGCGCCGACGTGGTGCGCCATCCGCTGGTGGCGCGCATCGTCGATGCCTACGCAGCGGCCGGCGACAATGTCAGCGAAGCTAACGGAAAGAATGGGAAGAGCGGCCGTCCATGAAGACGATGCCGATGAAAAAGCTCTCGCTCACCGTCCAGTATCCGGACCCGAGCTTGCAGACAGCGCTGACCCGTCCGCTGCTGCGGCGCTGGGTGCGCGCCGCCCTGCTGGCGCCGGCCGAACTGACGCTGCGTTTCGTCGATGCCGAGGAAGGGCGTGCCCTGAACCGGGAATACCGCGGCAAGGATTACGCCACCAATGTTCTGACGTTTACCTATCCCGGCGAAACCGAGAGCGAACCCACCCGCGCCGATATCGTATTGTGCGGCGAGGTACTGGTGCGCGAAGCGGCTGAGCAGAACAAGCCGCTGCCCGCACACGCCGCGCATCTGGTCGTCCACGGCGTGCTGCATGCGCAGGGGTATGACCACGAGGACGAACCGGACGCCGCCGAAATGGAAGCACTGGAGATCGATATGTTGGCGGCCCTGGGGTGGCCCAACCCGTACCTGCCGGATGATTGAAAGCGCGCTTTTGATCAAGGCCCAGTTTGGTCAGCCAGGGCAGTCCTGAACGCAAGGTGCGCTGCCCCGACACGCCAGCCAGGCACAATGAACCTTACAGGTATCTGGCCCACTTGACCCTGACACTTTGCGGGACAGGAGTGCTGCTTGACGTTCCACCCGCGATCGTGAACGTAGAAGGCAATTGTGTCAGGTCAAAGGTAGTAGAACCGCCCATCGAATTTTGAACTAGGCTTCCCAGCGCAAGCGCGGCGACGCTGCCGCTGATGGTTGTGGAGCCGCCACTCGAAAACTCGTTACCCGCTTTTACATTTCCTCGAACCTTGCTGGAAGCACCGATGGTGATGTTCCCGCCCAAGTAGGACGACTGACCGGAATAAGCACTGCCGCTCCAACTCCCCGCCATGAACGCATAATTTCCGATTCCGCCAGACGCATCCGCATTGAACGTTTGTGAACTGAGTGTGCAGAACTGCGTCGGGTACAGATTAGGGAAATAACTGTTGGCGCAAATCCCTGTGGGTGCGTATTGCGTTCCATTGACAGAACCGCTGTAACCGGCAAAGTTGGGGGCGTATGTGGCGTGCTGCCCACTCGTAACTATGTTGCCGGTTGCAATAAACGTGTTGTAGTAATTTCCCACGCCGACATTCAGATCGCCTTCAAACCAGGTAATGCCAGGCGCCATGCTTTGACTGGTTGCGATTGCCCAGGATTTCTTACCATTGATGAGAGGGTAGGAAAAGCAACTGTTGTAATCGCTATACCCTTGACAGATCTTTGTCCCGAAATTGGCGGAGCCTTGGCATATGGGCACATCAGCCGTCGATGTTGGGCTGAGTGAGGTACACAAATAGTCCTTTTTGTTGCCACCCGGGTAACCACCCAGATAATACGTTCCATCGGCAATGCCATTTACGTTTTGCACCATGACTTTCGGGTAGCCAGTCGCGTCGAACTTGAAAACATAGTTTGCCAGGGACTGCAGATCGTAGGCATTGAACGTGCTGGTGGGGATCGCTACCGGACTGGCTGGCGTGATGTTCACCGAATAACCGCTGTTGGCGGTGATGTTGACATTATTGTTCCATCCAGGTTTCGTCAGGGTACCGCCGATCGTGCCTGTCGTGACACTCCCGTTGCCAGACACGTTCAGATTGCCTCGGGCGCGTAACGTCCCGATTGAGCCAGATTGCATGTTCACACTGCCATACGTGTTCACTGTTTTCGCGCCGGAATTGCCACCGCTGAGGTTAACGCCAGAAATCAATGGCGTAAGGCATGTCGACGCCGTCGTCCCCGTACCGCCTGCACCGCTGGCCAGGCACGCGGAAACCCCCGTGGGATTGGTCACAGCGGATAGTGTGCCGTTGGCGCCATTGGCAGCTTCGGCAAGGATGGACCCGTTGGCCAGCGCACTGCCTGACGCGCTGGCGTTGCCGGTCATGCAGATGTTGCGCAAGGCATTGATGTTCACAGCCGAGACGCTACCGGACAGTGCGACGTCGCAGTTCGAATTCAGTTGACTGAACGAGGAACCACTGGTGATGTTAATCGAACCGGTCGCGTTCAGAACATCGACCCCGGTGATCGAGTTGCCGCCGGTGCTGATATCGCCAATCACATTGATGATGATCGGCGCAGTCGATGAAGCAGGACGCATGACGTTGATGTGTCCACCCAACTTCAAGTTACGGTTGAATATAAGCGGTGCAATTGATGGATTGACCGCAGCGACTGTGTTGAAAACGATCTCAATCGTGGATCTGGATTCAGCCCGCGTACCGGCCGCAGTTATACCCACTATTTGTGCAGTAAACGTCGTCGGCGCAGTCGTGCTGTCGACCGCAGTGAGCTTCGCCTCGATTCCCGATACTTGCTGCAGGTTGAGCGTCAAAACTCTATCCTTGGCATTGGATATCGCAAGTGCCAGGTCCGCCGCCTTGCCGTTGGTCTGAATCTGATACAGATATTGCCGAACGATTTCAACCCCGGTCCAGGCTTTCATCTGGGCCTGCATTTGCCCATGCGCCGTCATGGACTGCTCCTGTGTGCTGCGAATATAGGCGGCTGTCCCGACCACGGAAGCCGTCAGCCCTAATCCGACCAGAAGAGCAATCAGAACGTCGGCGATACCGTTCTGTTTGCCAGGATTCCCCTGCCGGCAAAATGCATGATCGCCGATGTGCTTTTTCATTCATCACTCCATTTTTTACTGACTTTTCTGTCGTTGACCGCATCAACGCAATACGTTTTTCCTTGCACTGACTGATTCACGGATGAAAGCGAAATCAAGCCTACTGAAAATTCAGAAGACAATAAAGTGACGAGACCAGGACGCCGGCGCTGTTGGTAGTGCTTAGCGAGATTGAATAGGTGCCGGAGGTATCCGTTATTCCGTAAGGCTTGCAGGATGATTGCTCGGCAACGAAGCTGACCTTGCTTCTGAACTCACCAGTCGTCGTCGGCGCGTCGATGACGGTAGCCGTCGGCCAAGCCAGGAGTGACCAGCCGGTCGCATCAGCACAATCGACAGGACCAAGCGAGATCAAGCCGCCTGCCGGCGCTGCAAACAAGCCCGCACACTGGGTAGCAACATCGGGTTTTTGCACTGCCCACACGATGGCGTTTGCCGTCACCTTCGCGGCTACGGCAGTGCCGCCAAGCGTTGTTCCTGACAGCGTCGCGCCGCTGATCAACACGATGTGCGTCCCAAAGACAGGACTGACGATTCCGTACCCGGCATCCTGCAAGGACATGCTGGCGCGCAGCAGGGCTGAAGTCAGTTGGTCGTCGTTGGTGCTGGCGTTTTTTGCCGAGACCGTCGAGCTCACCACGACCTTGTATGCGCTCGTCAAGCCCAGGATCGCGATCATCGAGATGACCAGGCCGACCATGATGCTGATGAGCGACATCCCTGCCTGTTTAATCGCGGTCCTCATTGCGAAATCGTGAGAACGCCATTCCCGCCAAGTAATTTTTTGAATTCCTCAGAGTCAGGAGGAGTAGAGAAAGTCATGGCAGTGACGACTCCGGCTGGCAGATTGACGCCGAGCGCCGCGCCGCCGCCGGTAACCGCAACACTTACCGCATCGGTGGTACAGACAGGGGCCGACAATGTAAGGGAGACGTTTTGGACGGTAACCGGAATAGCCGTGCCGGCGGCGCAAAGTTGCGGTATGCCAGTACTCGCCATGACCTTATTCACCTGCGCAATGATGGTGTTCTGGGTGATCTGATTACGCTGCTCCAATAAAACACGTGACGCTGCAAAACTTAGTCCCAGCCCAATCACTGCCGTCAGCAGAACGCCGATAAGCGCTTCCAGCAGTGCATCCCCGTACTGTCGCTTAGTGGGGCTCCATGCCAGGCGATCGTTAGTAAAGTATTCCTGTTTCATTATTTGCGCCCCCCCCCCTGCTCAGAACGAAATTTGTTCCCGCCAATGGTTGGCCACGGTTATCCAGATCGATCAGCAATGGTGTGTTTGCCGAATTGGTAATTCCCTTGATCTGGGTCGTGACAGCGCCGTTATATTTTGCGGACCACTTGAGATTTACACCGCCAATGCTGCATGCAGGCATCGTGGTTGAATTGAGGCACACCAATACGACGTTGTCCGTGCCATCTGTAACGACCTTCAACCCTGCAGCTGGATCTTTTGCGGTGACACCGGCAGCGTTACGCAACGCAAGTGCCTTGGCAGTGCCAAACGCTTGCACCAGCTTGCCTCTGGCGTCCCGGGTCTGCGCGCTGTATACCCAGTCCGTGATGAGCGGCGTGGACACTGCCAGCAGGAACGCCGTGATGCTGATCGTTATCAGCAACTCAATGAGAGTGAAGCCCCGCAGGGTCCTGGCTGACATGTGTCGTTACCAGCTGCTTAATCCGCAGGCACTGGCGCTGCCTGCGGTTCTCACGTTACTGTTGGTTAAGGTCAACGTACAGCCCGTCATCTGACCGAGACCGGTCGCGGTCAAGGTATAGCTGATGCTGGTAGAGGTGATGATGGTAGGGGTGATGATGGAATATGAAAACGCTGCCCCTTGAGAAGGCGCCCAGGCGCGAAAATCGGTCGCCACCGGATCCGTGCGCGCCGCCGGTGACGCAGGAATGGTCGTGTCGGTCGCATACACCGGATAGACCAGTGTTTTTTGAAATGCGTTTTCCAGGACAAGGCTGAGCGTCACGAGGTCAGTGGCGGCCGCCGTCGCTTTGCTTTTTTTTACATAAGCTGAGTAGCTTGGCAAAGCAATGGCGGCCAGAATCCCCACGATGGCAACGGTGATGAGAATTTCAATAAGGGTAAAGCCCTTGGATTTCATGGGAGATACCGGGAAGTTGTCTTGATGATTCAACGCCTCAAACTCCGTTGCAGTTGTGGTTCGCTTTCGCTTTATTGCATATTTGCAACATCGCAATTTGTTTACCAATAGTAGCTTTGTTAGAGTAACTCATGCGCTGCGCCGGGCCTGTGAAACCAAAGTTGAGAGAGGGTATGATCTGCCCATAAATTTGCGGACGCCTATTCATTCGGGAGAAAGCCTGCTACAAATGCAAATATTTTTGTGGGTCAGCAACCGATCAGCACTGATCCCGTTTGTTTGCAGACCGCCACCGCTGTCAAAGTGCTGCGAGGCAGCTCTGGTCGATCGACTGAGCCGGCCGCCAAGTCCGAAATGCGACGTTTTTTGGTGTATCCTGTCTCGCATCGAAACCACGTCGCACCCACGGCTTTTTGCCCCCCATGCAAGATCACTCCAGCGGCGTCAAGCTCATTGACGCCAAACCCCACCGCTCACTGCTCGAGCGGCTGACTAACCTGATTTCCCCCGAGCCCGAGAACCGCGCGGAACTGCTCGAAATCCTCCACGATGCCCATGAACGCAACCTGATCGACGCCGATGCGCTGTCGATGATCGAGGGCGTCTTCCAGGTGTCTGACCTGTCTGCGCGCGACATCATGATTCCGCGGTCGCAACTGGACATGGTCGACATCAGCAAGCCGATCGAGGAATGGCTGCCGATGGTGCTGGAAACAGCCCACTCGCGCTTTCCGGCGGTCGAGGGCGATCGCGACAAGGTCGTCGGCATCCTTCTGGCCAAGGACCTGCTGCGCTACTACGCCGAGGACTCCTTTGACGTGCGCGACATGCTGCGCCCGGCGGTCTTTATCCCCGAATCGAAGCGCCTCAATGTCCTGCTGCGCGACTTCCGCGCCAATCGCAACCACATGGCGATCGTGGTCGACGAATACGGCGGCGTGGCCGGCCTGCTCACGATCGAGGACGTGCTCGAACAGATCGTCGGCGACATCGAGGACGAATACGATTTCGACGAAGAAGAAGACAACATCCTGGCCATCAAGGAAGGCTCGCACGGCCTGCGCTGGCGCATCAAGGCGCTGACCGAGATCGAGCAGTTCAACCAGGCGCTGGGCAGCCATTTTTCGGATGAGGACGTCGATACCATCGGCGGCCTGGTTGCCAATCACCAGGGCCGCGTACCGCACAAAGGCGATGTGTTCGACATCGATCACCTGCGCTTCGAGGTCCTGCGCGCCGACGCCCGTCAGGTGCATGTGCTGCTGGTTGAGAAACTGCCGCAACCGGACGATGCGGCCGCAGTCTGAGGCAGTGCCGATCGCTGCCGGGTTGACTGCCGACTTGACTGCGAGTCCCCCTGCTTCATCGTCTGCCCCTGCCCATTCCCCTTCTCGTGCAGCGCCAAGCCTGAAGCACGGCGCTGCCCTTGCCCTGGTGCTCGGGGCGCTCAACGTCTTCGCTTTCGCACCCTACGGTATCTGGCCGTTGCAACTCGTCTGCGTGACCCTGCTGTTTGCGCTGGTGCTGCGCGCGGCCACGGTGCGGCAGGCTTTCGTGCTCGGCTGGCTCTACAGCTTTGCCTGGACCTGTGCCGGCGTGCACTGGCTCTACATCAGCCTGCACGATTTCGGCGGCATGCCGGGCTGGCTGACCGTCACCGCGATCGCCCTGCTGGCGCTCGGCCTCGGCCTGATCGTGGGTGCCGCCACCGGCGCAGCAATGTGGCTGGCGCACCGCTGGCGCAGTACCCCGGCGCTCTGCCTGATGC
Source organism: Herminiimonas sp. (assembly GCA_014376645.1). Lineage (GTDB taxonomy): Bacteria > Pseudomonadota > Gammaproteobacteria > Burkholderiales > Burkholderiaceae_D > JANXSS01. The sequence goes on from JACMRD010000159.1 coordinate 11,292, forward strand.
TGATCCTGCCGGCGCTGTGGATGCTGGCCGAATGGACCCGCTGCTGGATCTTCACCGGTTTTCCGTGGCTTGGCACCGGTTACGCCCATACCGCCGCGCCGCTAGCCGGATTCGCGCCGATCCTAGGCGTCTACGGCATCAGCTACCTGGCGGCCCTCGTCTCGGGCGCGGCGGTGCTGCTGGCGCGCGGCCCCGGGTTGTCATCCCTGCCGTCCATGCCTTGGCTCAGCCGCACCCGCACCGCTGCCATCCTGACGATCGTCACGCTCCTCGGCGCCGGCCAGGCACTGCGCGGCGTCGACTGGACCCGGCCACACGGCCAACCGATCACGGTGCGTCTGCTGCAGGGAAATATTCCACAGGATATGAAATTCGACCAGTCTATCCTGGCCTCGACTCTCGGCCTGTACGAAGGGCTGATCATGCAGGCGCCGGCCGATCTGATCGCCACGCCCGAGACGGCGATCCCGGTGATCCGCCAGCAATTGCCCCCCGATTACCTGCAGCGCCTGGCCGATTACGCGACCGCCTCCGGCAGCCATCTGCTGGTCGGCCTGCCGATCAGCGACAGCCCCAGCCAATACACCAATGGCCTGATCGTGCTGGGCCCGACGCCGCCGAAGGTCGGCGCGTTGCCGGTGCCGATCGCGCTGACACCCCCGGTCTATCGTTACGACAAGCACCACCTGGTGCCCTTCGGTGAATTCATTCCGACGGGATTCCGCTGGTTCGTCGATTTCATGCACATTCCGCTGGGAGACCAGACCCGGGGCGACGCACTGCAGGCGCCCTTCGCGGTCAAGGACCAGTGGATCCTGCCGAACATCTGCTACGAAGATCTGTTCGGCGAAGAAATCGGGGCGCAGATCCGCGAACGCGCCCTGCGCAAGGAACCAACGCCGACCATGATGATCAACATTTCGAACATTGCCTGGTTCGGCGATTCGATCGCACTGCCGCAGCACCGGCAGATCTCACAGATGCGCACGCTCGAAACCGGGCGGCCGATGCTGCGCGCCACCAATACCGGCGCCACCGCCGTCATCGATCCGCACGGACGGGTGCAGGCCGAGTTGCCGCCGTATTCGCGCGGTAGCTTGAGCGCCTCGGTGCAGGGCTACGAGGGCATGACGCCGTTCATCCTGTTCGGCAATGTCAGTATCGTCGTGTTGGCGTTGCTGGCGCTATTGGCGGCCGGACTGATCGGTCGCGGCCAGCGCCACCGTCAGATCGCATGACGGGCCGGAAACCCGCTAAAATCGGCGGTTTGCATAATTTCACTCACCGAAGCCCGAGATGCTCACTTTTCAACAGACAATCCTGACCCTGCAGGCGTACTGGGATGCGCAAGGCTGCGCCCTGCTGCAACCGTACGACATGGAAGTCGGCGCCGGCACTTCGCATACCGCAACCTTCCTGCGGGCGATCGGACCGGAGCCTTGGCGCGCGGCCTACGTGCAGCCCTCACGCCGCCCGAAGGATGGTCGCTACGGCGACAACCCGAACCGCATGCAGCACTATTACCAGTACCAGGTGGTCCTGAAACCGGCGCCGGAAAACATCATCGAGCTGTACCTCGGTTCGCTGGCCGCCCTCGGCCTGGACCTGAAACAGAACGACGTGCGCTTCGTCGAGGACGACTGGGAAAACCCGACCCTGGGCGCCTGGGGCCTGGGTTGGGAAGTCTGGCTCAACGGCATGGAAGTCACGCAGTTCACCTATTTCCAGCAGGTCGGCGGCATCGACTGCAAGCCGGTGCTGGGCGAGATCACCTACGGCATCGAGCGCCTGGCGATGTACCTGCAGGGCGTGGAAAACGTCTATGACCTGGTCTGGACCGAACGTGTCGAAAACGGCATAACGAAAAAACTGAGCTACGGCGACGTCTTCCACCAGAACGAAGTCGAGCAATCGACCTACAACTTCGAGTACGCGAACGCCGAATTCCTGTTCTCGCTGTTCGGCAATTACGAAAGCGAAGCCAAGCGCCTGCTGGAAGTGCCGCTGGCGCTGCCGGCCTATGAAATGATCCTCAAGGCGGCGCACACCTTCAACCTGCTCGACGCGCGCGGTGCGATTTCGGTCACCGAACGCGCCGCCTACATCGGCCGCATCCGCAATCTGTCGCGCGCCGTGGCGCAGGCTTACCTGGCCTCGCGTGAGGCACTCGGCTTTCCGATGTGCGGGCCGGCCGACGCCACGCGCCAGGCAGCGTGACCCCCCTTTTTACCCTCATGCCGCACGGTGCGGCAGATTACTCAAACCATGAATCAGACCCTGCTCGTTGAATTGCTGACCGAAGAACTGCCGCCCAAGGCCCTGGCCCGGCTCGGCGAAGCATTCGCCGCCGGTATCGTGACCGGCCTGCAGAGCCGCGGCTTTCTCGATGCCGATGCAGTCGCGACCGCGTATGCCACGCCACGCCGCCTGGCCGTGTCGATCACCCGGGTACGCGCCATTTCTCCGGACAAGGCGATGCGCGACAAGGTGCTGCCGGTCGCCGTGGCGCTCGACGCTGCCGGTAACCCGACCGCGCCGCTGCTGAAAAAACTCGCTGCCCTCGCCACCGCCACCGGTGTCGACACCATCACGCTGACGCAACTCGAACGCGCCGTCGACGGCAAGGCCGAAAGCTTTTTTCATGCCTACACGGCGCCGGGCACCGCCTTGCAGGGCGCCCTGCAATCGGCACTCGAAGAGAGCATCGCCAAGCTGCCGATCCCGAAGGTCATGAGCTATCAGCGGCCGGACGGTGCCACCGTGCATTTCGTGCGGCCGGTCCACAAGCTGATCGCGCTGCACGGCAGCGCCATCATCGGCCTGTCGATCCTGGGTCTGGATGCCGGCCGCATCACGCTCGGCCACCGCTTCCTGGCGCCGCGCGAACTGCACATCGATCACGCCGACCACTATGCCGTCACGCTCGAAACCCAGGGCCATGTCGTGGCCAGCACCGCAGCACGGCGTGAACGCATCCGCGTCGCCCTGCTCGCGCAGGCCGGTACCGACACCGTCCTGATGCCCGACGCCCTGCTCGACGAAGTCACGGCGTTGGTCGAGTGGCCGGTCGTCTATGCCTGCCGCTTCGAGGACCAGTTCCTGAACGTGCCGCAGGAATGTCTGATCCTGACCATGCAGACCAACCAGAAATACTTTGCCCTGACCGATGCCGCCGGCAAGTTGCGCTCGCGCTTCCTGGTGGTCTCCAACCTGGCCACCGACGATCCGCGCCACATCATTCAAGGCAATGAACGGGTGGTGCGCCCGCGCCTGTCGGACGCGAAATTCTTTTACGAGCAGGACCAGAAGAAAACCCTGGCCGATCGTCTGCCCGGCCTACAGAGCGTGGTCTATCACAACAAGCTCGGTACCCAGCGCGAACGCACCGACCGCGTGGTGCGCCTGGCCGCTGGCATCGCCACCGCGCTTGGCTACGATGCCGTCGACGTGGCGCTGGCCGAGCGCGGCGCCCTGCTGGCCAAGACCGATCTGCTGACCGACATGGTGGGCGAATTCCCCGAGCTGCAAGGCATCATGGGCACCTACTACGCCGCCCACGACGGTGAGCCGGCCGAAGTGGCCGCCGCCGCCAGCGAACATTACCAGCCGCGTTACGCCGGCGACGCCCTGCCGGCGACCGCTACCGGCACCGTGGTAGCCCTGGCCGACAAGCTCGAAACCCTGGTCGGCATCTGGGGCATCGGCTTGGCGCCCACCGGCGACAAGGATCCGTTCGCCCTGCGCCGCCATGCCCTGGGTATCTTGCGCATGCTGGTCGAAAAGCGCCTGCCGTTGTCGATGCCGGCGATGCTGAGCGAAGCCGCAGCCGTCTTCGCCGACCACGCGGCGTTCAAGAACCCGGTGGCCGACGTCGCGCCGTTCCTCTACGACCGGTTGCGCGGCCTGCTGCGTGAGCGCGGTTACGCACCGAACGAGATCGAAGCCGTCGTCGCGCCGCAGCCTGAGCGACTCGACAACCTGCTCGAACGCCTGGACGCGGTCAAGGCCTTCGCCGCCCTGCCCGAGAGCCAGGCCCTGGCCGCCGCCAACAAGCGCATCACCAACATTCTGAAGAAAGCCGCCGTCGTGCCGGCCAGCGTCGACACCGGCATCCTGATATCCAAGGGCGCATCGCAGGAGCAGGCACTGCACAGCGCCATGCTCGACTGCGCACCCGAGATCGACCGTGCCTTCGCGGCCAGCGATTTCAGCGCGGCCCTGAGCCGCCTGGCGGCGCTACGCGATGGCGTCGACCTGTTTTTCGACCAGGTGATGGTCAATGCCGACGATCCGCAACTGCGCGACAACCGCCTGGCATTACTGGCGCAACTGCACGCGATGATGAATCGCGTGGCCGACATCTCGACCCTGGCAGCCTGACATGCCCGTGCCCACCAAGCTGATCATCCTCGACCGCGACGGCGTGCTGAATGTCGATTCGGATGCGTTCATCAAGACGCCGCAGGAATGGCGGCCGATACCGGGCTCGCTCGAAGCGGTCGCGCGCCTGAACCAGGCCGGCTACCGGGTGGTGGTGGCGACCAATCAGTCGGGTGTGGCGCGCGGCCTGCTGTCGATGGCGACCCTCAACGCGATCCACCAGAAAATGCACGAAGCGGCGCAGACGGTGGGGGCGCATTTCGACGCCGTGTTCTTCTGCCCGCATGCCAGCGCCGACAACTGCGACTGCCGCAAACCCAAGGCCGGCATGCTGCACGCGCTGGCAAAGCGCTTCCAAGTCAATCTCAAGGGCGTGCCGACGGTCGGCGATTCATTGCGCGACCTGCAAGCTGGCTTCGTCGCCGGTTGCAAGCCCTATCTGGTCCTGACCGGCAAGGGCGAAAAAACCCGCGACGCCGGCGGCCTACCGCCCGGCACCACCATCCATGAAAACCTCGCCGCCGTGGTCGACCTGCTGTTGCATGACGCAACGCCGCCGAACGCCGCCGGCTGAGAGGTACAGCTGTGATTCGCAGCGCCGGCACGCCGATCAGGCACAATACCGCACCATCCTCATTCCGGAGTCCCGATGTCCCGTTTCATCCTGTTCCTGCGTTCGCTGCTGTTCGTGTTGTCGATGACGGTGGCTACCGTGATCTGGGCCTTTGTCTGCATGCTGGTAGCACCTCTGCCCTACAACAAGCGCTATTACTGGACCTCGCGCTGGAACATGTTCGTGATCTGGACCTTGAAGGTCATCTGCGGCGTGCACTACCAGATCAAGGGTGCGGAGAACCTGCCGGATGCGCCCGCGATCCTGCTGTCGAAACACCAGTCGGCATGGGAGACGATTTTCTATCTGTATTACATGCCGCGCCCGCTGGTGTATGTCTTCAAGAAGGAGCTGACCTGGATTCCCTTCTTCGGCTGGGGCATCGCGCTCTTGCGCATGATCCCCATCGATCGCAAGAAGGGCAAGGACGCCTTCGCCCAGGTGGTCACGCAGGGCCGGCGCCGCCTGGCCGACGGCCAGTGGATCATCATGTTCCCGGAGGGGACACGGATCGCTGTCGGCGAGACCGGCCGCTACAAGGGCGGCGGTGCACGCCTCGCCGTGGAAACGGCAACGCAGGTGATACCGATCGCGGTCAATGCCGGCGAATGCTGGCCGAAGAATTCGTTCACCAAGAAGCCGGGTATGATCACCGTGTCGATCGGCAAACCGATCTCGCCGGAGGGACTCGACGCGATGGCGCTGATGCAGAAAGTCGAAGAGTGGATCGAAGCCGAAATGCGCGTCATCTCGCCCGCGGTCTATGCCGGCAAGCCCGCCTGAGCACGGCGCCGACACCGTCGCCTGTCCGAATGACCAAGACCTGATGCCAGACC
>JACMRD010000160.1 GCA_014376645.1 Herminiimonas sp.
GCAGGTCATTGATGCGCAGCTCGGCGATGCGATGGATCTGGCGCAGGCACTCGGCGAGCTCGTCGGCCTTCTGGTGCTTGAGGCGCCGTGTGAAGATGGCGATGATGTCGGCCCGGCCCAGTCCGTTGCCGTCCGGTCCCTCGACGGCCAGGATAAAGGGAAAGCCGAACTTGCGGTTGTAGTCGGTATTGAGCTGCTGCAGCCGCGCGAATTCATCGGCGGTGCACTGGGTCAGCCCGGCGCGCACACGCTCGCCCGCCGATTCGGCCGTGACCTCACCGGCGATTGCGGCCTTGCCGCCCAGTTCGGGATGGGCCCGGATCAGGGCCAGCTGCTCGGCATCGGTGGCCTGTCCGACCTCGTGCTGCAGCGCTTGCCGGAAGGCGGCCAGGGTAGCGAACGGACGGTGCGCTGCGACGCGCTGCGCGACCCAGGGCGAGTGTTCGTAGATGCCGCCGAGGGCGGCGCAGAAGGCGTCGCGGTCACAATCGTTCAAGGTGTCGAGGGTAGTGGTCATCTGGCAGGTCCTGGGTATGCGCTTGCATCCAAGCTTGAGGTTGCGCTGCCGACGGCCACGAAAGGATCGACCGGTCGCAAGTGGTGCCCCGTCAACAGGATCGGACGGCGGGGGTGTTCATTTTAACGGGTATGATCATTTGAAGACAGTCGCTGCGGGCAACCGGCACCGCAAGACGGTTTTCAAGACGACACTTCCAGACTTCCGAAAGAACACCAGCATGAGTACTTCCATCGCCATCGACGGCTTGACGCTGACCGCCCGGGACGTTACCGCGGTCGCCCGCGATCCATCACGCCAGGTCACGCTGGCGCCATCGTCGCGTGCCGCACTGGCCGAAAGCCGCGCCTTCATCGAAGCCAACTGGATGCACGACGGCGCGCCGATGATGTACAGCTTCAACACCGGCGTCGGCCTGTTGAAGGACACCCGCATCAAGGTCGCCGACAGCGCGCTGTTCCAGACCCAGCTGATCCGCGCCCATGCAGCCGGACTCGGCGAGCCGTTTTCGGAAGAAGTCAGCCGCGCCACCATGCTGTTACGCGCCAATGCCTTTGCCAGCAATTACTCGGCGCCCCGAGTCGAGGTGGTCGATCGCCTGCTGGCATTCCTGAACGCCGGGATTCATCCAGTGATGCCGCAGAAGGGCTCGGTCGGTGCCTCCGGCGACTTGGCGCCACTAGCCTATCTGGCGGCGGCCATCGCCGGATTCGACGAAGCCGAGGTGATCTACCGGGGACAACGCATGCATGCGCCTGCGGCGATCACGCAGGCTGGCATCGGCAACGTCAAGTTCGTGCTGGAGGCCAAGGATGCTTCGGCGCTGATCAACGGCTGCACGGTCTCGCTGGCCGTCGCCGTGCTGGCAGCGGCTGATTCGCGCACGATGCTGCTCGACGCGTGCATTTCGCTCGGCCTCACGCTGGAAGCCATGCGCGCCGAGATGTCGGCCTTCGATCCGCGCATCCACCAGGCCCGGCCACACGCCGGCCAGATCAAGACCGCCGCCATCATCCGCACGCTGCTGGCCGGTTCCACCCGCACCACGCACGAAGCCCGCAGCGTGCAACTGGCCGAGGAACTGCGCCGCACCGACATCGACTACACCCCGCGCATCCAGGACGTGTACTCGCTGCGCTGCGCACCACAGGTCTACGGCCCGGTGTTCGACGCCCTCGATTACATCGACAGCATCGTCGACAAGGAAATCAATTCCGCGACCGACAACCCGCTCATTTTCGGCAAGGATGGTGGTGATTTCGAGATCATCTCGGGCGGCAATTTCCATGGCCAGTATCTGGCGCAGGCGATGGATCTGCTGGCCATGGCCGTCACCGATCTGGGCAGCATCTGCGAGCGCCGCATCGCACGCCTGATCGATCCGACGCTGTCGTGGGGATTGCCGCGCAACCTGATGTCGGGCGTGCGCGGTGTCAATACCGGCTATCCGGTGGTGCAGTGTTCGATGAGTTCGCTGGTGATGGAAAACCGTACCCTGTGCATGCCCGGCAGCGTCGACAGTATACCGGCCAAGGGCAACAGCGAAGACCACGTATCGAACTCGACCTGGTGCGCCCGCAAGGCGGCCACCGTGGTGGCCAATACCCAGTACATCGTCGGGGTCGAGATGCTGTTGGCGGCGCAAGGCCTGACCATGACGGCCGAAGCGTTATCCGGCTTCGTGCTCGGTCACGGCACGCAAGCGGCCTTCGACGAAGTGCGGCGGCAGATACCGGCGTGCCTGGATGGCGACCGCTGGTTTCATGACGATATCGTGATTGCGCGCTCGTTCATCCTGACCGGATCGGTGCGCAACGCGGTGGAACGAGCGATCGGCACGTTGTCCTGATCCGGCCTCGCACCCACCGCAAGTCCGACCTACCTTGCCGGCCGCTTCATCTCGCACGAAGTCGGCTGGGCGGCCACGAAGGTGCTGATCTTCTGCTCGGTCTTCCAGCCGTAGCCGGTGTTTTCCTGGTCGTACTTTACGTCCTTGCCGTTGGTCTTGACCCAGTTGGTGAGGTAGATCGGTTGCTGCGCCTGATGATCGGTCTTGCGCATCTCGACATCGCCGTTGAAGCTCTTGACGGTCATGCCTTCCATCGCGAATGCGACCTTGACCGGATCGGTCGAGCCGGTGGTCTTGATCGCTTTCGAGAGCATGGTGATGGCGCTGTGGCTCGACATCAGCCAGTAGTCCTCGTTATATTTTTTCTTGAACGCCTCGACGATTTCATGGCCAGCGAAGCCCTCGTTGTTGACGTTCCAGTTACTCACATTCTTGACCCGGTCCACGCCGGCAGCACCCATCGCGGTCGGCACGCCGGTGGTGTAGGCGGTGTAGGTAAAGAAGTTCGTCTTCAGATCGGCGTCCTTGGCCGCCTTGATCAGCAGGGCCAGGTCATTGCCCCAGTTGCCCGTGATGACCGCATCAGCGCCGGACGCCTTGATCTTCGCTACGTAGGGTGAAAAATCCTTGACGGTGGCAATCGGGTGCAGGTCGTCGCCGACGATCTGGATATCGGGACGCTTGCGTTTCAAGTACTCTTTCGCAGCGCGGCTGACCTGATGTCCGAGCGCGTAATTCTGGCCGAGGATATAGATCTTCTTGATGCTCGGGTCCCTGGCGATGTAGCTCGTCAGCGCTTCCATGCGCATGTCCGAATTCGGCTCGAACCGGAAATGCCAGAAGCTGCATTTGCTGTTGGTGAGATCAGGGTCGAGCGCGGCAAAATCGAGGTAGACGATTTCCTTGCCGACGTTGCGTTCATTGTGCTTGTTGACTGCATCGACCAGCGCGAGCGCCACGCCGGAGCCGCCACCCTGGGTGATGTAGCGGTATCCCTGGTCGATGACGGTCTTGAGCTGGGTGAGCGACTCCTGCGGGCTGCCCTTGCCGTCGAAACCGACGACTTCGATGGTGTTGGCCGGTCCGGCCCACTTCTGCTGGTTCGCGACGTCGGCAATCATCTGGAAATTCTTCAGCGCGGTGGTGCCTGGTGGTGCAAAGGCGCCGGACAGCGCGTCGATGAAAGCGATCCTGACATTCTCGGCACTGGCAAGCGGCGCGGCGCACAGAGCGGCAATCGACAGCGCGAGGATGCGCGGGCGGAACGGATAAGGCATGGGTGTGTCTCCTGGTGAATGGCGATCTGTTGATCTTGTCGTTTTATGCGTCCGGACTGTTCGCGGCAGTTCGTGTGTTGCCATTTTGCCTTGTTGCAACCGTACAAGCATAACCCAATCCGGGCTGCGCAGACACCAATGCGGCCATTGGCGTCGTTGCCACGCTGAGATGACGGCAGCGGTTCAGTGGCTAGCCACTGCCGCCGCCCGAAACGCCAGCGGCGCCATCCCCGTCGCCCGCTTGTAGAACCGCGTGAAATACGCCGGCTCCGAAAAACCCAGCGCATCCGAGATCTCGCCGATCTGCATGGCCGTATAAACCAGGCTGCGCTTGGCTTCGACCAGCAGCCGTTCATGCATGATCGCCAGCGCCGAGCGGCCGCCGATCTCGCGGCACACCACGTTCAGATGCGCCGCCGTCACACCCAGCCCCGCTGCGTAGAACCCGACCGGCCGATGGTCGCGAAAGTGGACGTCGAGCAGGTCACCGAAGCGCATGAAATGCCGCACCGCGCGACGCATCTCCACCGGATGCGCCGGCGCACTCGCTGCCAGGTGCCGCAGCACCCAGACCAGGATCGTCGTCAGCAGCGCCTCCATGGCTGCGGTGCGATGGGGCGCGTCACCGTGATATTCGCGGTCGAAGGCGTCAAAGCTTGCGCCGATCGGTGTAACTGTCAAGCTCGTTGCCTCGTCCTGTCCGTGCGTGCGGCGAGGACGGGAGAACGCGTCTGTGCTGCCATCGAGCGAGACCGCCAACTTGTTCAACAGCGGCTGCGCCAGGGTCAGCACCAGCCCGAGCGTCTCCTGCTCGAAATCGAATCCGTGCACGCAGCCCTGCGGCACGAGCAACACCTGCCCGGCCTGCAGCACATCGTGGCGGCCGTCGATCTGCACCTGCGCACTGCCCTGCCGCACATACAGGATCTGAAACAGGCCGGTATGCTGATGCGGCCGGATATGCCAATCGTGCAGCCGGCTTCGCACCTCGATCGACTCGCAATGCACCAGGTCCGGCGTCGGCCAGGCGCGATGTTCTCCATACAGATTGAAGACGGGTACGGTAGCGATCATCGGATGGCTCCCAAAAAAATATCTGAAAAGTGCTGTTTATTCACAGAATCGTGCATTGTCGCACCGACCGGCTTGCGCGATGATCGGCAGCATAAGAATTCAGGAGACGCGCATGAAAACCCAGGTCGCCATCATCGGCGCCGGTCCCTCTGGCCTGCTGCTCGGGCAGTTGCTGACGCAGCAGGGCATCGACAACGTCATCATCGAAAACCGCAGTGCCGACTACGTCCTCTCGCGCATCCGCGCCGGTGTGCTCGAAGCGGGTACCGTCGACCTGTTGCGGCAAGCCGGGGTCGGCGCGCGCATGGACCGGGAAGGTCATCCGCACGGTGGATTCGCCTTCTCGTTCGATGGCCGCCTCGAGCGTATCGACGTGCACGCGCTGACCGGCAAGAACGTCATGGTGTACGGCCAGACCGAAGTCACGCGCGACCTGATGGATGCGCGCACGGCCAGCGGCGCCACCACGTTTTACGAAGTGCAGGATGTGCAGCCGCGTGATTTCTACACCGACAAGCCGCGCATCACGTTTGTGCACGCCGGGCGAGAGATCACGCTGGAGTGCGAGTACATCGCCGGTTGCGACGGCTACCACGGCGTCGCCCGCAAGTCCGTTCCCGCCGATGCGATCAAGACCTTCGAGCGGGTGTATCCGTTCGGCTGGTTGGGCGTCCTGTCGCAGACGCCGCCGGTGACCGATGAACTGATCTATGCGAACCATGAACGCGGCTTCGCCCTGTGCAGCATGCGCAACCCGACACTGAGCCGCTACTACGTTCAGTGCACGATCGATGACAAGGCGGAGAACTGGTCGGACCAGCGCTTCTGGGATGAATTGCGCACCCGCCTGCCGGCCGATGTGGCGGCCGACCTGGTGACCGGGCCGACCATCGAAAAGAGCATCGCGCCGCTGCGCAGTTTCGTGGCCGAACCGATGACCTTCGGGCGCTTGTTCCTGGTGGGAGACGCCGCCCACATCGTGCCACCGACCGGGGCCAAGGGCCTGAATCTGGCCGTCAGCGACGTCGCCGTGCTGTATCAGATTCTGCGCGGTGTACTGCTCGACGGTCGCACCGAACTGGTGGCACGCTATTCGGAAGTCTGCCTGCGCCGGATTTGGAAAGCGGAACGCTTTTCATGGTGGATGACGTCGCTGCTGCACAAGTTCTCGGACGACCCGTTCAGCCAGCGCATGCAACTGGCCGAACTCGATTACTACACCAGCTCCGTGGCAGGTCGCACCACGATTGCCGAGAACTACATCGGGCTGCCGATCGAGACGATCGATTGAATCCGCGCACCGGAATCGTTCAAGAAACCGTACTGACATGCGCCCTGGCTTTGCCCGATGCCTTGGCAACGTACATGGCGTCGTCTGCCGCGCGCACCAGGGTCTCGACGGACATATCGCCACCTCCGTACACAGCAATCCCAATACTTGCCGAGATGTGCAGGAGTTGTGAATTAATCATGTAAGGTACGGACAAGCCTTCGACGATTTTCTTGGCGACGATTTCGGCGCGCTCTACTTCCGTATCCGACAGGGCAACGGCAAATTCATCGCCACCTAGCCGTGATGAGGTGTCGGAAGCACGCAAAAGCTGGCCGAAACGGGCAGCGACCTGGCGCAAGATCTCATCGCCGGCAGCATGCCCGAATTGATCGTTGATTTTTTTGAAACCGTCAAGATCGATGAACAGCAAGGACAACGTTGATTTGTTCCGTGCAGCGGTGCGCATCTGCCGTGCAACGACCTCGTAGAACAGGCCTCTGTTGGGTAATGCAGTCAGGTTGTCGTGATTGGCTTTGTGTTGCGTCGCCAGAAGCCGCTCCGATGCCTTGGCCAGGGCTTCACCGACCTCGTCGGCTTCCCGTACACCGAACTTTGGAACATCGATCGGTTTTCCTTCCCCTAAAGCGAACGCCGGCGCGATCAAGCCACGATTGGCGCGAATGATACGCCCTCCGATCATCCTGGCAAGACTCAACCCAACCAACAGCACAAGCCCGGTACCGACAACCAAAAGCAGAAGTTGTCGATGCAGATCGCGCGTCAGTACGTCAACCGGGATCGCAACGACGGTTGTCCAGCCAGTGACCTGAGACTGGCTGAAGCCGGCAACGACAGCGACACCGTCAAGTGTTTTCCCGTTCACAAAGCCTTCCGGACGGGTTCTCAGCGCGCTGAGCAGATCGGGAGACGCTTTTGTACCTAGAAATTTATCGTTGTCTTTGGTTCGAGCAACGATGGTTCCTGAACTGTCAATGATTGCGGCAACCCGCTCGACCGGCAATTCCTGTTGGGCCAAAAGATTCGAAAAAACGGCTGGTAACAAACCTGAACTGATGTTGTACAAATGCTCACCATCTTGAATGACGGGAATCGCAACAGCAACAATCGGCGGGCTGTCGGTCGTTCCTGGAAACAGGTCAGATATGACGGCGGCATGGGTCATGCGCAGTTTGGTGATCTGCACCGTATCAGCATGGGGTAGAGGCGGCGCGCCGTAGGGAGAAAGGGTATCGACCAGCTGCTTCCCATCGACGTCAGTCAGCCGGATGTTTCGGCCTAGCTGCTTGTTCAACATTGCAGTGGCTCGCGCATGGAATCTCGAGCGATCCGGATCGAACAGCGCTGGAGAGGTTTCAAGTACTGACAGCGAAGTCTCGACTCCTGCAAACACTTGATCGACCTGCCGAATCATCGACCGCGAAGTCATGACTGTGTTTTCGATCAGCTGATTGCGCTCCCTCTGATAATCATGCGCGATGACTGCACCGGCGATCAATGCCACGGGAAGAACGCAGGCAAGCGCCAAGAGTCCCAGCATGGTTCGAATCGACAAGGACTGGAAACGCCGCATATGGTTTAGTGAGAAAACTGCAGATTAAGACGAAGTGCCCTCGTCAACTGAATTGCGCCGAGGACGCGCCTCCCGAATGACCCCATCGCCTGCTTCGCCAAACTGGATATGCCAAGTGCGCGTGCTGGGATTGTCCGTCAAGACGCCAACCCTGCTTTTCAGGGACGATTATGACATGCGCATTGAACGATCCGCATCGAACAAGCCTGGCATGGTCGCCTTACTGCGACAAAATCCAAACTCATGGCGCGACCTTGCGCGCCCAAGTCGATGCACGGGCACACTGCATTCGGGATCCGCGCGACTTGAAGAATCAATCCGGTGCGTACGGTTGGTAAGGTGACCGACAAGGGCCGAAGCAACCATTTTCCCGGAAAAAGATTGCGCAAAGTCGATTAGACTTGAGGCCAATTTTTTTAAAAGAAGACGATTCCGATGCGAGCCATCTTCACCATAGTCTCGAACAATTATCTCCACTATGCCCGGACGCTACTGCAAAGCGTCGCCGCGCACCATCCGGAAGCCAAGCGGTATTGCGTCATCGTCGACACC
>JACMRD010000161.1 GCA_014376645.1 Herminiimonas sp.
AACAGACGCCGCAGTTCGAGCCCCGGATCGGGCGCTCGCATGAATGCTTCGCCGATCAGAAAGCCGTTGACCCCGGCGTCGCGCATACGCTTCACATCGTCGCCGCTCAGAATGCCGGACTCCGTGATTACCAGCTTGTCGGGCGAGATGCGCGGCAGCAGGTCGATGGTGGTGGCAAGCGAGGTCTCAAAGGTGCGCAGGTTGCGATTGTTGATGCCCAACAGTGCCGTCTTCAGGCGCAGGGCCGCATCGAGTTCGACCGCATCGTGTACCTCCACCAACACGCCCATGCCGAGTCCGTGGGCACAGGCTTCCAGTTCCGCCATCAGGCCATGGTCGAGTGCGGACACGATCAGGAGAATGCAGTCGGCCCCCCATGAGCGCGCTTCATAGACTTGGTACGGATCGATGATGAAGTCCTTGCGCAGCGCCGGGATCGCGCAGGCGGCGCGGGCTTGCTGCAGATAGGCCGGTGCGCCCTGGAAGAACTGCACGTCGGTCAGAACCGACAGGCAGGCGGCGCCGTGTTGCGCGTAACTCGCCGCGATCTCGGCAGGGCGGAAATCGGCGCGTAGCACGCCCTTCGACGGCGACGCCTTTTTGATCTCGGCGATTATGCCGGGCTGACCGGCGCCGATCTTGGTCCGCAATGCTGCTTCAAATCCGCGCAGTGCCTGGCGCGCTTCGGTGTCGTCTTCGACTTCACGCCGCAGGCTGGTCAAGGCGCGGTGCTTTTTTGCAGCGGCCACTTCATCGGCCTTGACGTCGAGGATCTTGCGCAGGATATCGGACATGGTTTAGTTCAAAAAAAGGTTAAGGTGTCGGAGGCGAAGTGCACGCAGATCAGGCAGCGCCGAGTTGTCGGGTGACCTGCACGAACTGATCGAGTTTGGCGCGTGCCGCGCCGGAGGCGATCGCTTCCCGCGCCAGGACCAGCCCGGCACCGATCGAATCGGCCACGCCGGCAGCATACAGCGCTGTGCCGGCATTCAAGGCAACGATGTCGCGCGCCGGTCCCGCCTGGTTGCCGAGCGCCTCGAATATCTTCTCGCGTGACTCGATCGCGCCGCTGACCTTCAGGTTCCGGCTAGCGACCATCTGCAAGCCGAAATCTTCCGGGTGGATTTCATATTCGCGAATCTCGCCATTGACGAGTTCGCCGACCAGCGTGGCTGCGCCGAGCGAGACTTCATCCATGTTGTCCCGTCCCCAGACCACGATCGCATGGGTTGCTCCCAGCCGTTGCAGCACCCTTACCTGGATACCGACGAGGTCTGCGTGGAACACGCCCATCAGGATGTTGGGCGCCCCGGCCGGGTTGGTGAGCGGACCGAGGATGTTGAAGATGGTGCGTACGCCCAGTTCCTTGCGCACCGGTCCTGCATGCTTCATGGCGGCATGATGGTTCGGTGCGAACATAAAGCCGATGCCGGTTTCGGCGATCGATTGCGCCACCTGTTCCGGGCGCAGATCAATGTTCGCGCCGAGCGACTCCAGCACATCGGCGCTGCCCGACGACGACGACACGCTGCGTCCACCGTGCTTCGCCACCCGTGCGCCGGCGGCAGCGGCCACGAACATCGACGCCGTGGAGATGTTGAAGGTATGGGCGCCGTCGCCGCCGGTGCCGACGATGTCGAGCAGATTGCTGGTGTCGTCGAGGACTACCCTGGTGGCGAATTCCCGCATGACCTGGGCCGCGGCGGCGATCTCGCCGATGCTTTCCTTTTTCACGCGCAGGCCCATCGTCAGCGCCGCGATCATGACAGGCGACATTTCACCGCCCATGATCTTGCGGAACAGTGACAGCATCTCGTCGTGAAAGATCTCGCGATGATCGATACAGCGCAGCAAGGCTTCCTGGGGAGTGATGGTCATGGCGGTCACCCGAGGTTCTTCGCGTTGAGAAAATTGCGCAACAGCGCGTGGCCGTGCTCGGAGAGGATCGATTCGGGATGGAACTGCACGCCCTCGATGGCGAACTGGCGGTGGCGCACCGCCATGATCTCGCCGTCGTCGGTCCGGGCAGTCACTTCCAGGCACGCCGGCAGGCTCGCACGATCGATCGCCAGCGAGTGATAGCGCGTGACAGTGAAGGGGTTGGGCAGACCGGCGAAGACGCCGCTGCCGTCATGTTCGATCAGCGAAGTCTTGCCATGCATGACTTCCTGGGCGCGTACCACCTTGCCGCCGAAGGCTGCACCGATGCTCTGATGACCAAGACAGACGCCGAGGATCGGGACTTCGCCCGCAAAGCGCTGCAGCAGCGGCACCGAGACGCCGGCCTCGTGCGGCGTGCAGGGTCCCGGTGAAATGCAGATCCGGTCCGGCTTCATCGCGGCGATGGCGTCGAGCGTGATTTCATCGTTGCGGAAAGTGCGTACTTCTTCACCCAGTTCGCCGAAATACTGCACCAGGTTGTAGGTGAAGGAATCGTAGTTGTCGATCATGATCAGCATCTCAGATCTCCCCGTCCAGGCCATCCTGCACTTGTTCAGCCGCACGCAAGACCGCGCGCGCCTTGTTCTCGGTTTCCTGCCATTCCATCTCGGGCACGGAGTCGGCGACGATGCCGGCGGCGGCTTGCACGTACAGCATGCCGTCCTTGATCACGCCGGTACGGATGGCGATGGCCAGGTCCATCTCGCCGCCATACGACAGATAGCCGCAGGCGCCACCGTAGACCCCGCGCTTGGTCAGTTCCAGCTCGTCGATGACTTCCATGGCGCGCACCTTTGGCGCACCGGAGAGCGTGCCGGCCGGGAAGGTCGCCTTCAGAACGTCCAGGTTCGACAGGCCAGGCTTGAGGATGCCTTCGACGTTGGAGACGATGTGCTGCACGTGCGAATATTTTTCGATCACCATCTGGTCCGTTACCTTGACGCTGCCGGTTTGGGCGATGCGCCCGATGTCGTTGCGCGCCAGGTCGATCAGCATGACGTGCTCGGCTATTTCCTTGGGGTCGGACAGGAGTTCGCGACCGAGCGCGGCATCGGACTCTGGTGTCGAGCCACGCGGGCGGGTGCCGGCCAGGGGGCGGATCGTGATTTTTTTCTCGCCAGCGTGCTCGCCACCGACCAGTGATTCGTTACGCACCAGGATCTCCGGCGACGCGCCGACGATCTGCATGTCACCGAAATTATAGAAGTACATGTAGGGTGACGGATTCAGGGAGCGCAGCGCGCGGTACAAGGTCAGCGGCGAATCGACATACGGCTTTTTGATGCGCTGGCCGATCTGTACCTGCATCAGATCGCCGGCCATGACATATTCCTTGGCCTTGGCGACCGCCTTCAAGTAGGCATCGCGGCTGAAATCGCGAATGGTGTCGGTGCGCACCGAGGCCGACGTGACCGGCACCTCGACCGCGCGGCGCAGCATGGTGCGCAAGTCTTTCAGGCGCTGGCGGCCTCGCGAAAACGCTTCCGGCTGGCCCGGGTCTGCATAGACGATCAAGTACAGCTTGCCCGACAGGTTGTCGATCACTGCCAGTTCTTCCGTCACCAGCAACTGGATATCCGGCAGCCCGAGGTCGTCTCGGGGCGTGGAATCGGCCAGACGGTGTTCGATGTGGCGCACCGTGTCGTAACCGAAGTAACCGGCCAGCCCACCGCAGAAACGCGGCATGCCCGGGCGCAGCGCGACTTTGTATCTTGCCTGGAAGCGGGCGATGAACTCGAGCGGATTGCCTTCGTCGGTTTCGATTACGACGCCGTTTTTCAGGACCTCGCTGCGATTGCCGAAGCTGCGCATCATGGTCGAGGCGGGCAGGCCGATGAAGGAATAGCGGCCGAAGCGTTCGCCGCCGACCACGGACTCCAGCAGGAATGTGTTCTTTCCGGTGTTCTGGGTTTGCGCCAGCTTCAGGTACAGGGTGAGCGGGGTTTCGAGGTCGGCGAATGCTTCCGCGATCAGGGGGATGCGGTTGAAGCCTTGTGCGGCCAGTGATTTGAATTCGAGTTCAGTCATGTTTCTCTCCATGCCGCCGGCGTGGCCGGACGGTGGGGTGGTCTAAAAAACGCTTCAGGTGCCGGTGGCGCTCTGTGTAATGTCCCGGCAGCGAATCAGGAAATCGGTGCTGCAGTCAATGCAGCGGCAGATCAGTGTGCCTGCGATTGCCAGCGTCGCCAGAGCCAAGCCTCAGTGGCGCTGGATTGGGAAGCGATGCGTTTTTTATCGAGAAACATCATGTGCGGGGGAAGATTTGGGTAATGGTGCTGTCGACAGCCGTAAAACTATACCATCGGAATTGTCGCAGTGTACAGCCGGTGGGCACGACCGATCAGACTGCACTGAGCTCGCTGCGCATCGCATCGATGACAGCCCGGTAATCCGGTTTGCCGAAAATCGCCGAACCCGCCACGAAAGTATCGGCGCCCGCCCGGGCCGCAGCCGCGATGTTATCTATCTTGATGCCGCCATCGACTTCCAGCATGATGTCGCGCCCGCTGTGGTCGATCATGGCGCGTACGGCCGCGATTTTTTTCAAGGCATTCGGAATGAAGGATTGACCGCCGAAGCCCGGATTGACCGACATGATCAGGATCAGGTCGAGCTTGTCCATCACATGGTCCAGGTAATGCAGCGGTGTGGCGGGATTGAAGACGAGTCCGGCCTTGCAGCCCTGGTCACGGATCAGCTGCAGCGTGCGGTCGAGATGCTCGGACGCTTCGGGGTGGAAGCTGATGATGTTGGCGCCAGCCTTGGCAAAATCCGGAATGATGCGGTCGACCGGCCGCACCATCAGATGGACGTCGATCGGAACCTGGACATGCGGACGGATTGCCTCGCACACCAGCGGGCCTATGGTGAGATTGGGAACGTAATGGTTGTCCATGACGTCGAAATGGATGATGTCGGCACCGGCGGAAACGACATTGCGGACTTCCTCACCAAGGCGGGCGAAGTCGGCGGATAGAATGCTGGGGGCGAGACGGTAGGTGGGCATGGCGCGTTCACTCGGGACAATCCGCTATTTTAACCTTGCTGGTCGGCACCCCGTTGGAAAAGGGGCGCATGTCCTTCAGATCGATGTGCAATACTTCGGCGTAGAACCCGTTCCCTGCTTCATTCATGACACGCTTAATCCAACACCCGATCGAGGAACCATCCATGGCTGCGTATGAACTTACTGTGTCGGTCCGTACGCAGTATCTGGAGGATCAATCCGATCCTGATCGCAGCAAGTACGTCTTTGCTTATGCAGTGACCATCAAGAACACGGGACAGGCCGCAGCACAGGTCATTTCCCGCTTGTGGACCATCACCGATGCCAACAATCATATCGAGACCGTGCGTGGGCTTGGTGTCGTCGGTCATCAGCCGCTGTTGCAGCCCGGTGAGCAGTTCGAGTACACCAGCGGGGCGACCCTGGCGACGCCGCAGGGCTCGATGGCAGGCGAGTATTTCTGCGTGGCCGAGGATGGCGAACAGTTCGTTGCCCGGATTCCCGAGTTCGTGTTGTCGCTGCCGCGCACGTTGCACTAGGAATCAGGCGCAGGCAGGACTCCTAGGCCGGGGGCGGAGTGCCGGAGTCATCGCCGGCATCATTTTTTTTGGCGATCACCGACTCGGGCTTGCGACCCGAGAACATCGTCCACCAGACGATGAACACGAGCACCATCATGGCCATGAAGGCCTCTAGCAGCAGCAACCACATAACAGATCATCTTCCATGTCATTTTTGCGTTCCAGTGTACTTCAGTCGCTGTGCCTGCTGGCATTGCTCGGTGGCTGTCGCTCGATTCAGCTCGATCAAGCCGCGCCGGGCGCCGGGCCGATTGCAGCGCGGCCACCGATCGCAGGTGGGGCGCCATCCCCAGCGCTGCGTCCGGGAGAAATGTTGCGCGCCACCTCGTTTGCCGCGCTTCCGGGCTGGAATCAGGACGACCTGCGCCAGGCATGGCCGGCGTTTCGCGCTTCATGCGAGGTGCTGGTGAAAAAGTCTGAGTGGAAGGAGCCGTGCAGCGTGTCCCGTGACGTGGTTGCCACTGACCTGAAGGCGGTACGCCTGTTTTTCGAAACATTCATGGTGCCGCATCAGGTGTTCAATCCGGATGGCTCGGATCAGGGTTTGGTGACGGGTTATTACGAGCCGCTCTTGCGTGGTGCCCGCAAGCGGGGCGGCATCTATCAGACACCGCTGTACCGGGCGCCGGATGATCTGCTCAACATCGACTTGTCGGCTGCGTACCCCGACCTGAAGGGAATGCGTCTGCGCGGTCGTTTGATTGCTAACAAGGTCGTGCCGTACTGGACCCGGGCCGAGCTGACGCAGGCTGACCTCCTGGCCGGAAAAGAACTGCTGTGGGTCGACGATCCGATCGATGCTTTTTTCCTGCAGGTACAGGGCTCGGGACGCGTGCAACTTGCCGACGGCAAGGAAACCGTGCGCGTCAGTTACGCGGAGCAGAACGGCTACCCGTATCGGTCGATCGGACGCTACCTGGTTGATCTGGGCGAGCTCACTCTGGAGCAGGCATCTGCCCAATCCATCAAGGCGTGGTATGCCAGGCACCCCGCGCGGCAGCAGGAGCTATTGAACGCCAATCCCAGCTACGTATTCTTTAAGGAAGAGAAACTGCTTGATCCAACCAAAGGGCCGAAAGGTGCGCTAGGGCTGCCGCTGACACCGCAGCGCTCGATTGCAGTCGATGCCCAGTTTCTGCCGTTGGGCGTGCCGGTCTTTTTGTCGACTACTCAGCCCAATAGCGAAGTAGCTTTGCAGCGCCTGGTCATGGCGCAGGACACGGGCGGCGCAATCAAGAGCGCCGTGCGGGCAGACTTTTTTTGGGGATTCGGCGCGGCTGCTGGCGAACTCGCGGGCAGGATGAAACAGCGCGGCATGATGTGGCTGCTGCTGCCGCGCGATGCTTCGATTGCGTCGGCGGGGCGCTGAACGATCGCATCTATCCTGTGTACTTCAGTCCGGAATGCCAGTCTGAACGCGTCCACCAGCTTCGCAAAACCCGGCTTCAGAATCGCTCGAGGGTGGCCTGTAGTCCAGATCGGGTCAATAGCCACAGTCTGGTGCTGATAACTGGCTTTTGGCTGCCGGCTGCCGGCTTCTTCCAGGATGGCGATTGTTGCCAAAGTGGCAGCAGGTATCATTCCTCAGCTTAATCCCAGCCAAATCATCAGGAGCGCATATGCTATTCGAGACAATCATTACTGAAGTTCACGGCAAGGTCGGCCTGATCCGGCTGAATCGACCCGCAGCCCTGAACGCGCTGAATGACCAGCTCATGAATGAATTGGGGACTGCCTTGTCTGGATTTGATGGCGATGAAGCGATCGGTTGTATCGTCCTGACCGGCAGTGAAAAAGCCTTTGCTGCCGGCGCCGACATCAGTGCAATGGCGGGCTATAGTTATATGGATGCGTTCAAGGGTAATTACATCACCCGGAACTGGGAGCAGATATTGCGCATCAGGAAGCCGATCATCGCAGCAGTGGCAGGGTACGCGCTGGGCGGTGGCTGTGAGCTCGCCATGATGTGCGACTTCATCATCGCGGCCGACAATGCGAAGTTTGGTCAGCCGGAGATCAAGCTCGGCACGATGCCCGGCGCCGGCGGAACACAACGCCTGCCACGCGCGATCTCAAAGAGCAAGGCAATGGACATGTGCCTGACCGCACGCATGATGGATGCGGTCGAGGCAGAACGCGCCGGTCTGGTCTCGCGCATCGTATCCAAGGAGGCACTGTTGGAAGAAGTATTGGCGGCAGCAACCGTCATTGCTTCAATGTCGGTGCCAGTTGCGATGATGATCAAGGAATCGGTCAACCGCGCCTACGAAGTTTCGCTTTCCGAAGGGG